>DATIYI010000423.1:0-103063 GCA_035517695.1 Streptosporangiaceae bacterium | reverse complement strand
ACCTCGGACCCCTGTGCCGCCGGCACCACCAAGTCAAGCAGGCTCCCGGCTGGCAACTCACCCAGCCCCAGCCAGGCATCTTCCACTGGACCGCCCCATCCCGGCGGACCTACCGGACCACCGCCGATCCCTACTAACAGCGCGTGAGGCCCCGGAATCCGCGACCGCAACGTCCGCGGTGGCGGCGGCCGCGTTGGCGAGCAGTGGCGCCTCGCGGCCCCCGACGCCGGCGCACGCATGCGCAGGCCCAGCGAAGCCGGTCGCGGTAGGGCGTGGCGACAAGGGTCGCCGCGAGACTCGTCCTGGGATCCCAGGATCGGCCGACCAGACTTTTTGCATGATCGCGGACAAGAGCGCTGCCACTACCACCGATCCCGCTTGACTTCGAGCAAGACACGCGGGTGTAATTCCATCAATGTGGTTTGCGTCTCTTGGGGAGATGGGCGCGAGCCTTGGGGGCTCCGACAGGGGTAGGAGGTGCGCTTTGAGCGAGGTGATTATCCCGCTGGCGCACGGCGCATTCGGCAAAGGCATAGATGAAGTCGAGGATCTGGGCTGGCAGGAACGCGCTTTGTGCGCGCAGACCGATCCGGAAGCGTTTTTCCCGGAGAAGGGCGGATCGACCAGGGAAGCTAAGAAGGTGTGCCGCGCCTGCGACGTCCGTGCCGAGTGCCTTGAGTACGCGCTCGCGCACGACGAGCGGTTCGGCATCTGGGGCGGGCTCTCCGAACGTGAGCGGCGCCGCCTGAAGCGGCAGGTCGTCTAGGGCACGATTCATCGATGTTCGGCGCCACGACGATACCGCGCACGACCCCAGACGACGACAGGGTCGTGGGGCCGCGCTGTCATCGTCGCCGACCGCCCCTCTGTCGGGTCCTCGAGAACAAGCAATGCCTTGCCGGACGCCGCCTTTAGCCGCCCCCATCCACCAGGATCCACGAAGCACACCGTAGCCGCCGCGACTGGTCATTGAGGCGTCTTTGCCGTATGCCCGACCTGTCCTGCAGGTCCCCCCTCGTGCGGGCTCGCATTCGCGTATTGTCTCGCGTACCACCCGTCGTGCCAGGCCCCAGAGGGCTGATTGGTGGCCAATCCCTCCCACGAGCAAGTGGACCCGTGTCGCCCAAAGATTCGAATGCCCAGCATGTCGTTACTGCCGTCATCGTCGCGCACGACGGGGCCCGCTGGCTTCCTGACGTCGCCAGCGCGGTACGCGAGCAGACGCGGCCGGTTGACCGCGTCGTCGCCGTCGACACCGGCAGCAGGGACCGCAGCGGCAAGCTGCTCACCAACGTGTTCGGCACCGGCTCGGTGTTCGGGGCGGACCGCGGCATTGGATTCGGCGCCGCTATCACCCACGCGTTGCGGCAACGGGCTGCCAATACCCCGGTGACCGCGGCCGGGCGCAGCACGGGTGAGATCGTCGAATGGATCTGGTTGCTGCACGATGACTGCGCACCCGATCAGGAAGCTCTCGGACACCTGCTCGATGCCGCCAGCGCCTCCCCCGGTGCCGCCGTCCTCGGTCCGAAGGTCAGGGCATGGGAAGACCAGCGGGTCGTCATAGAGGCGGGCATCACGATCGACGGGGCCGGTCGCAGGGAAACAGGTCTCGAACCGGACGAACTCGACCAGGGCCAGCACGACGGCCAACGTGACGTGCTGGCTGTCGGCAGCGGGGGCATGCTCATCCGCCGTGACGTATGGGACCGGGTCGGCGGCTTCGACCCCAGCCTTCAGCTGTTCCGCGACGACATCGACTTCTGCTGGCGGGTCATCGCCGCTGGTTACCGGGTCAAGCTGGTCACCGACGCGATAGTCCACCACGTCGAGGCGTCCGCCCGGCAGTACCGGCCGATATCGGTAGCTGGCAGCGGGCGCACCGAACGGCCACGTCGCTTGGACCGGCAGAACGCGCTCTTTGTGCTCTTCGCGAACCTGCCCGCCGCCCCGATGCTCGCGGCGATCGGCCGCAACACCGTGGGCGCGCTGCTTCACGCGCTTTTTCTCCTCGTGAGAAAGCAACCAGGTCCCGCATGGGATGAGATAACCGCGCTCGCGTCGGTGCTCGCTCATCCGTTCCGGCTGCTGCAAGCACGTCGACGGCGGGCACCCGGCCGTCGCCGCGCCTACCCGATGGTCCGCTCGTTCATGCCGAAGGGTCAGACGGCCGGGCGAATCACCGAGGTCATCGGCACCGCGCTGGGCGGCTCACAGCCAGCCACGCACTCGCGGGCCGGGGCGAGCGCGGAAGATGAAGAAGAGGAGACGCTGCTCACCGACAGCGGCCTGGCTCAGCGCCTGATGACCAACCCTGGCGTGCTCACCGCGACCGGGCTGACCATTGTCGCCCTCGTCGCGGAGCATTCGCTGCTGCGTGGCGGGTGGCTCGGCGGCGGCGCCCTCGTCCCCGTCTGGGGTGGCGCTTCTAACCTATGGCGGGAGTACCTGGCCGGATACCACGATGTCGGGCTCGGCACTGCCGCGAATACCCCGCCCTACGTGGCCGTGCTTGCCCTGCTGTCCACCGTATTTGGCGGCAAGCCCTGGCTCGCGGTCGACGTGCTGCTGCTTGGCTGCGTGCCGCTGGCTGGCATCACGGCGTATCTGGCGGCGGGCCGTATCACCGTCCACACGTCGGCCCGGGTCTGGGCCGCATGCACGTATGCGCTGCTCCCCGTCGCAACGGGCGCGATCGCGGCGGGCCGGATCGGCACCGCGGTGGCGTTCGTGCTCGTGCCGGTCATCGGCGTCCTGGTCGGTCGCATGCTGACGACGCCTGGGCGCCGCGGCCGCCAATCCGCCTGGGCGGCAGGCCTGGTGGTGGCGGTCGCGGCGGCCTTTGTCCCGCTCGTTTGGGCCGTCAGTCTCGTCGGCGCTGCGGCAGCGCTGATGACATTCGGTAGGGGTGGTAGCCGCCGGGTTGCCATCCATTTCGGCATCGTCGCGCTCGTACCTGCCGTCCTGCTTGCGCCTTGGACGCTCGACCTGTTCATGCGCCCGTCACTGTTCCTCCTCGAGGCGGGCGCGACGGGCAAGGGCCTAACTAACCCGCGGCTGCCGGCGTCCTCTTTGTTCCTGCTTAGCCCAGGCGGCCCGGGCTTGCCGCCCGTGTGGGTGACGGGCGGATTGGCTCTCGCCGGGCTCGTCGCCGTGTTTCTGAGCCGGCGCCATGTCCTTGTCGCCGTCGGCTGGGCAATCGCGTTGGTCGGCCTGCTCACCGCGATCGCGGTGAGCAGGGCCAAGGTGGCCCCGCCAGCCGGCGGTCCCGCCGTGCCTGGCTGGCCCGGCGTCGCGCTCGCGCTGACGGCGGCAGGTGTGCTGCTCGCCGCCGTCACCGTCAGCGAGTCGTGGCCGGGCCTGCCGCGGTCGGGCCTGCCGCGGTCGGGCGGGTTGCGCAGGACCGGCGGTGTCGTTATCGCCCTTGCTGCCTGCTCGACGCCGGCTCTTGTCGCGGGCATGTGGGTTGTCAGCGGAGTTCGTGGTCCGCTGACGGGGACTCGCTCGAGCGTCCTGCCCGAATTCGTGACGGCATCCGCGACCGGCGGCGCGCGGCTGCGCACGCTCGTACTCCGGTCCGGGCCAGGGCCGCTTCGCTATGCGGTGCTGCGCAACGCCGATCCGCTCATTGGTACGCCTGAACTTGCCCAGCCGCCCTCGGCGCAGCGCGTCCTGGACTCGGTGGTGGCCGGCCTTTCCACCGGGACCGGGGCTGATCTCGGTGACGACGGCCATGCGCTCAGCCAGTTCGCCATCGGGTACGTGCTGCTGCCCGCGCCCATGAATCAGGTCCTCGTCCGGGTGCTCGATGGGACGCCTGGCTTGCAGCCGGTAAGCCTGACCGGATCCTTCGGGCTGTGGCAGGTCACGGATGTGACGGCCCGCGTCCGTGTGGTCGAATCTGACGGCACCGTCGTTCCGGTGCGATCCGGGCGCGTGGATGTCGTGGGCGCTCGCGTGCCCTCGGCAGGTGGAACGCTCGTGCTCGCGGAACCAGCGGATGCCAGCTGGCGCGCAAGCCTGAACGGCCATTCCCTGATGCCCCTCGCCAGGCCGGTCGATGGCTGGGCGCAGGGGTTCAACCTACCGGCGGGCGGTAGCAACATCGACATCAGCCGCAGCATGCTAACGCGCCAGATAATCCTGGGTTTGGAGGCCCTCGCCGTCATAGTGGTCGTGGCCCTGGCCCTTCCTTCGGCACGGGCGCAGGCCATGGCCAAGGCGGACGAGCAGGACGAGGAGCCTGCGGTGGGTGGCGGCGCTGAACGCAGGCACAGCCGGCGCAAGCCAGCCAGCGTTAAGCGGTCAAGTCGTGCCCGAGGAGTGCCTCGGAGGCGCCCGGCCACGTCGGGTCGTTCGGCCCGTAACCCGGCGGTCGATGGCGTGCCGTCGGGAACTGCCGCCCCGCGCGGCACCGGCGGAAGGTCCGGCGCAGACGGCGGTCCTCGCGTAGCAGCCCGGCCGGGCGGTCGCGCCCGACCGGGAACGCACGCGGCAGCGGTGCACGCGGCAGGGGTGCACGCGGCAGGGGTGCACGCGGCCGGGGTGCACGCGGCAGGGGTGCACGCGGCAGGGGTGCAAGGGGCGGGGGTGGAACAGGCCGTTCCACCTGGCGGCCGGGCGGCTGCGCGCCCTGCACCTGCCTCGCCCAGGTCACCACGTCCGGCCGGGCCGAGATCGTCGGCACCGCCCGCAGCGGCAGAGGCGCCGCGAGGGTCGGGTTCTGACGCTCCTGGACGGCCCGGATGAGAGATCTCATCGAGCGCCGTTTCGTCCTGTTCGGGCTCGTCGCGGGGGCGCTCGGGGCTTTGTTCTTTATGGGCTGGATAAGCCAACCTGCTACGGGTGGCCCAGGTGGAGCGGCGGCAGCGCCGCGGGCCGTGCCAGTGACGTCTGCCATCAGCTCCTGCCCCGCGCCAGGGCCGGGCCGAGTCGCGGTGTTCGCTGCGCCTGGCGGGCAGGCCGGCCAGGGTCGCGCAGAAGTTGTCGGGGCACCAAGCATGGCCATCGCCGCTGCGGGCAGCGGGGGAAGCAGCGCCGCAGCGAGTATCGGAAACGGCTTAGGGTCAAGCGGATCGACGTCAGCGGCTCCCCTCCTCACGCTGTCGCAGCCGGGGCGGCTCTGGCTGTCGAAAAACGGCTTCGCCGTCGCCCGCAAGCCGCGTGCGACGGGGCAGGTACAGACGCAGTCAGCAGCGGTCATCATCGAGGCGACCGGCGCGATGGCGCGGGGCCTGGAGGCCGAGCAAACCGCCTACCCCCCTAACGGCTCCGCGGGCACCGTCAGCGGTGTCCAGTGCTCCCGGCCGGGGACCGACTTCTGGTTCCTCGGCCCGGGTCCCGTGCAGGCGGCGGCGATCGACGTGCACCTGGTGAACCCGGACGGCGTGCCCGCCGCCGTCGATGTCGAGATCTTTACAGACACCGGGCCGCTCCAAGGCAACGCGGATACCGGGATCGAGGTGCCGCCCCGCAGCAGCGTGGTCCAGTCCGTCAGCAAGCTCGTGCCTGGCGCTCAGGTCGTTGCGCTACATGTCAGAACGAGCGTCGGCCGCGTTGTCGCGGCCGTGCAGACAGCTGGCGTCTGGTGGCGGCCGGCCGCGGCGCCCGCCGCACAAATGGTCATCCCTGGCCTGCCTGGAACCGGCCCCGGCCGTCAGCTCTACCTTGTGGATCCTGGCGGCAGCGATGCGCAGGTACACGTTCAGGCGGTCACCGCCGCGGGCACCTACGAGCCGGCCGGGGCTGGCGGTATAGACGTGCCCGCTGGCTCAGTGGTGGCGGTGGATCTGCCATCGCTCAACGGCACTCCCGCCGCGTTGCAATTGCAGTCGGCGACTCCGGTGACCGCGGCGCTCCTCGCCGGGGATCACGCGTTCACCGCGGCGACCCCGCCGCTGCAGCAGCAGGGCGTCGTTTCGGACAACGAGTCAGCCGATGGGTACACAACATCCGTCGTGCTGTCCGCCCCGGCTGGCGGCGCTCAGGTCCGGATCACCACGGCGGGTACAGGTAGCGCATCGGGAGCGGGCCAGGTTGTCTCAATAGCGCCAGCGCATTCCGCCAATGTCATGGTGTCGGCGCCGCGCGGCGGACGCGACGGGTTCGCCATCGTCATATCGCCGATGGCCGGTTCCGGTCCGGTGTACGCGGGCCGCGTCCTACAGTCGCGGACCGGCGGAGTCCAGTTGATCACACCGGTCGTGAGCGCGCCCTTCTCCGTGCCCTTGCCGGCCGTCAACGGTTCCCTGATGGCCACGATCCCTTGAGAAGGCCGGCGACCCGGGCGCGGCCCGGCGGTGTGCGCGTACCGAGCGTCATCCCCGCACACCGACCGGTGGCCGCGGAGTCATGTTTATGTCACGAGCGGGCCGCGGTATGGCCGTGCCCGCAGGTCGGGGCTTTCTGTCACCTTACGTACATGTTAATTGCTCGATTATTGTGACCATTCGGGTTGACGCGACATAGCGCCTACCATAGGTTTCTAATCGGTTTGCGGCGTGGGATTCCGCCGTTTGTCTGGTCGTCCGCTGGGGCCGTCCGCACGTGGCACCTGGTGCGTACAGGCCGGTGATCTTGACGGGGTACCGGGTGCGGCCGCGACGCAGGGCACCTACACGCAGGGCACCTACACGCAGGGCGCTCAAAAGGGCATATCACGGAGGTGAGCGATGGCGGGCGAAGTTTCCGTTGAGAGAGATGCCATCAACACAGCGGCCGGCCAGCTTGACGAAGCGTTCAGCGTCGTAACGGCGCTGCGCCAGCAGCTCGAAAGCCACGAGTCCGAGTTGATGGGCAACTGGAAGGGTAACGCCGCTACCGCCTTCTCGAACGTCTACCATGCCTTCGACGCGGACCTGGCGAAGGTACTTAACGCGATGGACACCCTTCACCAGAACATGGTTCAGACGCATGCGAGGTACGAGGCCACTGAGGCCCAGCAGAGCCAGACCGTCAGCAAGATCGCTGGACTGCTCAACAAGTAAGCGCCGCCGAGCTCAAGGAAGGGAACGGCAGTGGGTGAGTACACCAGCGCCAATTTCGGCGGGATGGCCCAGGGCGAGTCGGATTTCCTGGCGATCTACAACACGCTGACCAGCGCCCTGGGCGACCTGCAACACAACCTGGAGGGCTCGCTTAGCCAGTGGACCGGTTCGGCCCGGGCGTCATATACGCAGGCCAAGGCTCAGTGGGACGCGGCAGCACAGCACATGGGGGCCGTGCTGAAATCGCTTGGCACCGTTATCGGGACTGCGAACACGACTTATCAGGAGACAGAGCGCGGCCTTACGCAGATGTGGACTTGACGTCGCGATTCCCTACCGCGACGGTCGCGGCTGCGATGCCTTAGCAGGCGTGGCCGGGCCGCCGATGGTGACCACAACTGGTGCAGCAGAGGGACCGGGTGGTTCATGATGGGCGACGGCCCGCAACCGACTCCAGCTCCGACCCCTACGTCGAGTCCGGCGCCGATTCCGAGCCAGAACACCGGCGGCGGGCGGTACCACCCGGACGGGCGCGGCAAGGCCAACGACTACCAGCCCCCGGCCGCCGTCCAGTCGGTGTGGCCAGCATCCTTCGCCGGCGGCGGGTTTTCTGTTGACCGCGACGGGCTGCGGCAGGTTTCCACCGCGTTGAAGCAGGACGTCGCGGAGATCCAGGCGGTATGGAATGACTTGCAGGCAAATGGCTTGGTAACCGAGCTTCAAGTGGGTGAGTGGGACGCGCCGTCCGGGCTTGCGGGTGCGACAAGCAACGCGTTCGCTGGCATCACGAGTTTCGTTAATGATCTCATCCAGGCTCAAGATGCGGTGAGCGAACGGCTTAATAAGTCCGCGAACGCGTACTCCGACACAGAAGCGAATAACGTGGCATTGTCGAACGGGGTGCAGATTTGATGATCGTGCAATCGCCCCTGTTTTCTGCTGGGCTGTTAGCACTTCAGCGGGGTGAGGTGCGATGAGGCTGGGTGACGGAGGCGGGCCCGATCCCCTCAGCAACGCCGGGAACACCTGGTATTTCAAGCTTGACGGCATCGACTCGGCGTCGACAAGCGGGATGACTCTCCAAGAGGTCAAGGCGCTGGTCGACCCCATTCAGCCGGAGCAGGTCGTGGCGGCAGGTGCCGCATACCAGCGGGCAAGCCAGAAGCTGGCCGAACTCGCGTCGAATCTGATTAGTCACGCGCAGAAGCTGGCCAGCGCGTGGGGTGGCGAGACCGCGCCCAAGGCGATCTCGCAAATGCGGCAACTGCACGACACCGCGATCGACCTGGCCAACACCAGCCAGGGCACCGCCTCGGTGCTGAATTGGTATGGCGGCACGATCCAGCCATGGTACAAGTCGCAAATCCAGGACATGACCGACACCTTGGGTGACAAGGTCCATGGCCTGCTCACAGGAACCGATCCGGCCAACACGGCTGCGGCCAACCAGCTCGCCAAACTGAACGTTCGCACCGTCGAGGCCTACGACTCGATCCCACTAGCCGCGAGCAAGAACCTGCCGCCGCTGACGGGCTCCTATGGAGTCGCCGGTTCGGGCGGCGGCGTCGGCAGCGGATCAGGTGGCGGGCCCGTGTCGCGTGGCGGTTCCTCAGCAGGCGGCCACCGCTCGCCGGTCCCGGTTTCTCATGGCAGTGGCGCCGGGTCGGGTGGTGCCAGCGGTAGTGGCCGTGCTGATGGCCACGACGCTACTAAGAGCAGTAGTGGTTCTGGTGGCGGTGCGGGCGGTGTGGGCACCCCTGTGATAGGTGGCGGTCACGGCAGTCCGGCGGTAAATGGCGGCCGGGGCACACTTGCCGGCTTCAGTCCCACGCCAGGCGGGGCGCCCGTCGGGCCTGGCGCGGGCGGCCCAGCCGCGGGTGCTCCAGCCATAGGCGGTCCTGGAGGCCCTGTCGTCGGTGGTCCAGGTGCAGCTGGCGGCGGTGCACCCATTCTCACGGGTCCCGTCATCGGCGGCCCGCAGTCGGGCGGTCCGGTCGGCGATCCAGTACCAGGCGAACCCATACCGAGGGATCCGGGCGTCGGCGGTCCAGGTATGGGCGGCCCGGGCGGCGAGCCAGTCTTCGGTGAACCCGTCATCAGTGGCAGGACTATCGGCCTGATGGACGGCGGCCCCGCCAGCGGCGAATCCATCGCCGGCCCGGAGATCGGCCTCCTCCACGATCCCATCGGTGGCGAGTCCGGGAGCAGCGGGATCGGCGTGCTCGGAGGCGAGAACGCGGCCACCGAAGGTCAGGCGTACGCCGATGGCGCGGGGTTGGGCCCCGGCCAGGCCGGGGACGCCGCCGCGGTCGAAGGCCTCGCGGCCGGCGACGCATCAGGTGCGGAGGCCATGGCCGGTCCTGGCTTCATGCCGGTGGGCGGCGGCGCTCGGGGTAGCGCAGAACGCGAGCACACCACCTGGCTGGCCGAGGACACGGACGTCTGGGGCGACGATGGCGAAATGACACCAGCAGTCATCAACTGAACCTGCTCGCCGAAAGCGCCGATGCTGCTGGTGCTGCCGACGTCACCGTTGGGCCTAACCGTCGTCGGAGTAGCCGGGATCGACTGTCTCCGGGTCGACGCCGAGGAGGCGGGCGACCTCCTCGACGATGACGTCGAAGACGAGCGCGGCCAGTTCATCATCGCCCTCGGCGCGCGCCTGTGCTGGGCGGCGGTAGACCACGATGCGGGCAGGCTTTCCGGCCTCAGCGGGCTGCAACCTGGACAACGGCACTTGGTCGCCTGGGACGTCCGGGGCAGCCGGGGGCACTTCTTCTACCGCGAACTCCACGCCCGCGAGTTGCTTCTCCCAACGGACCTCTAGTCGGCTGACGGCGTCGAGCACGAGGTCGTCAAAATGCTGCGCTCGGGTCCTCGATAGCGGCACGCCCGTTGGCGCGAGCGGGCCCCGGATGCCGCGCCCGTGCCGGTCCCTGCGCACGACACGCGCCGGGCGCTGCCTGCGGCCTGGGTCGACTGGCTGCACATCGCCGAGGTTATCCCGTGTACCAGGCCGCCGCCGACGGTGCGCTGGGAAGACACGATCGTGGCAGAGTGCCCGGGGTGATGGCGTTACGGCCCGCAGCCGGATACGGTCAGGGACTGAGGTGGCGCGGCCGACGCCGCGGCGTCCGTGTGAGCGCCTGCGGGCGGGCGGTGCGGGCAGCAGCCGCGAACATGGCGCGGCGGTGGTCGGTGCGCACGCCAACCGCAGGGCCACAAAGTTAGAGCAGCCAGCATTAGGGCAACCCGCCAAACATTAGAGCAACCAGCCATACATTAGAGCAACACTGACGAGTGAGGTGGACAGGTTGGGTACCCGTTGTTGCTCCCGGACCGCCTGCAAGCAACCTGCCGTCTATACCCTCACCTACGTCTACCGTGACTCCACTGCCGTGCTCGGGCCACTCGCGTCCTATGTAGAACCACACTGCTACGACCTGTGTGCGGCGCATGCCGAGCGGTTGACCGCACCGCTCGGCTGGGAGGTTGTCCGGCTGCCCGTGGAACAGGCGCAGCCTGCCAATGACGATTTGGAGGCATTGGCGAACGCGGTGAGGGAGGCCGCCAGGCCGCAGCCGGCCGAGGAGCCGGTTGGGCAGGGCGTCGAGGTGGGCCGCCGCGGGCATCTGCGGGTACTGCGGTCGGCGCGTCCCCGTGGCCCGGCCAGCTGAGTGGCCCGGCCAGCTGAGTGGCCCGGCCAGCTGGGTGGCCCGGCCAGCTGAGTGGCCCGGCCAGCTGGGTGGCCCGGGCGGCTGAGTGGTCCGAGCAGCTGACGGGTCCGGGCGGCTGACTGGTCCGGGCGGGAGAGCCAAGCCAGCGCCTGACCGCGGCTGACCAGTAAAGCAGCGCCAATCGACGCGAGCTGCGCAGCCATGGTCATCCGTTTGCCGCGATCCCTGGTGGTCTGTCAGAAGAGTCTTCTTTGGCTGCGCCGTCCGCCACAACGCCCAGCCGGGCGCCTCGCCGCGTTGTCGCGGGTAGCACCGGCGAAGCGCGCGGCGCGGACAAGTCGAGGACAAATGCCGCCTTGCGACGCACCCACCTGGCAGCAGTTCGCTCAAGGATGACCCACTAACAGACCACTAGCGAGGGTCGGTCGGGTCGGTCGGTCGGCGGGTATCACTTGGCGCCGCCGCCGGCCCGGTAGGCTCGATGACCACGCAGATGGCCAGGGAACGAGGCGGACCATGCGGGAAGTGGCGAAACCAGAAGCTGGAGCCTGAGTGAGCGAGCTCGCCAAGATATTCAAGGCATACGACATACGCGGCATCGTGCCCGATGAACTGGATGAGACCGTCGCCGAAGCGATCGGGGCCGCATTCGCCCGCCTCATGGATGCCCCCTCGATCGTGACCGTGCACGATATGCGCGCGTCATCCGATCCGCTGGCGAAGGCGTTCGGCCGCGGCGCCGCCGCGCAAGGCGCTGACGTCGTGGCTGGTGGCCTCGGCTCCACGGACATGCTTTATTACGCGAGCGGCAGCTTGGGCATCCCGGGTGCGATGATCACGGCGAGCCACAACCCGCCGAAATACAACGGGATAAAGCTGTGCAGGGGCGGCGCCCGCCCGGTGGGCCGCGACACCGGCCTGACAGAACTGCGCGACATCGTGGCGCACGGGCTGCCGCAGGCCAAGGGGCCGCAGGGCAACATCAGATCCAGGGATCTGCTCGCGGGTTACGCCGACCACCTAAAGTCCCTCGTGGACCTATCTGCCCTCCGGCCGCTCAAGGTCGCGGTGGACGCGGGCAACGGGATGGCCGGTTACACCGTGCCCAAGGTGTTCGAGGGCCTCCCGCTCGACGTCGTTCCGCTCTACTTCGATCTGGACGGCACATTCCCGCACCATGAGGCGAACCCGATCGAACCGGCTAACCTGAGGGATCTGCAGCGAGCCGTCGGCATGCACCACGCCGACCTGGGCCTCGCGTTCGATGGCGACGCGGACCGCTGTTTCGTCGTGGACGAGCGCGGCGAGATCGTCTCACCGTCCGTGCTGATCGCGCTCATAGCGGTGCGCGAACTGGCTCGCGAGCCCGGCGCGGCCGTGATACATAACCTGATCACCTCGCGCGCCGTACCCGAGATCATCGCCGAGCAAGGCGGCAGGCCGGTTCGTACCAGGGTGGGGCATTCCTTCATCAAGGCCGAGATGGCCGCCGCGAACGCGATCTTCGGTGGCGAACATTCCGGCCATTTCTATTTCCGCGACTTCTGGTATGCCGATTCCGGCATGCTGGCCGCGCTGCACGTGCTTGCCGCGCTCGGTGAGCAGCCCAAGCCGCTGTCGCAGCTACTCGCGCGGTACTCCAGGTACGTGGCCTCCGGGGAGATCAACACCGAGGTGGCCGACCAGCGCGCGGCGACGCGCCGGGTGCGCGACGTGTACGCGCGCCGTCCGGATACGGACCTGGACGATATGGACGGCCTGACGGTCACCGCACCCGATGTGTGGTTCAACCTGCGGCCTTCGAACACCGAACCCGTGCTCAGGCTCAACGTCGAGGCCGCCGACGGCGGCACCATGAACGCACTACGCGATGAGGTCCTCGAGATCATCAGGTCAGCGCCGACTGAATCCTCGATGAGCCCGTCCGCGGCGACAAGTTAGGAGACAGCGTGAAGATCGACGACTGGCTACTTGAGATCCTCGCGTGCCCGAAATGCAAATCGCCATTGCGCCCAGACGGCGCCACGAACGAGCTTGTCTGCACCGGTTCAAGCTGCGGGCTCGCTTACCCGGTTCGTGACGACATTCCCGTGCTGCTCGTCGATGAGGCCCGCCAGCCTGCCACTGGGTCATCCCATGCTGGCGGCGCAGCCGTCGGCGACGCCAAGGAGACCGCGTGATGACCCTCCTTGACGAGCGACTGCTCGACGACGGGAACCTGCTCGAGGAGGCAGATCCCGGCGGCATGCTGCGCCAGGTCGCGTCCGCCGCGGCCCAGGTCCGCAGCGGGCAGCGCGCCGCGGCCGAGGCGGATCTCGGCGTTATCGTCGGGCCTGACCGCCCACGGGCGATTTTGGTCACCGGAATGGGCGGCTCCGGAATCGCGGGGGACATCCTGGCGGCGGTGTGCGGCCCGGGCAGCCCGGTGCAGGTCGCGACCATCCGCGACTATCAGCTGCCCGGCTGGGCCGGTGCTGCCGATCTGGTCATCGCGGTCTCGTGCTCGGGCTCGACCGAGGAGACGCTGAACCTGGCGCATGCGGCGGTACGCCGTGGCTGCAGGCTCGCCGCGGTCGGCGGGGCACGATCCCCCCTTGCCGATCTGGCCGCGCAGGCGCGGGCGCCGTTCATCCCCGTGGTCTCGGCAGGATGGCCACGGTCCACGCTGTGGGGCCTGTCTGTGCCGCTAATCGCGATCGCGCAGCGACTCGGGCTCGCCGAACTGGGCCAGGACGTGTACGAGGAAGCGGCCAAGCTGCTCGAGGACATCTCGCACCGGTGTCGGCCCGACAGCGAGTCGTTCGTCAACCCGGCGAAGGTCCTCGCCGCGGAACTTGTCGGCTGCCTGCCGGTGATCTGGGGAACGTCGCCGCTCACCGGGGTGGTCGCGCAACGGTTCGCTGCCCAGCTCAGCGAGAACGCGAAGCTGCTTGGCCTGCCAGGTGTGCTGCCTGAAGCCAACCACAACCAGGTGGTCGCGTTCGACGGCCCGCTGGCGGCTCCTGAGGCCCCGTTGCCGATGCGGCTCGTACTGCTCACAGACACCCATGAGCACCCGCAGGTAACCAAGCGGCGCAGGGCTTCTGTTGAGCTTGCGGCGGAGCGTGGCATCGGCGTGACCGAGCTGTCCGCTGAAGGCGATCATCCGCTGGTCCGCCTGGCCAGCCTGGTTCAGCTGATCGACTATGCCACCGTCTACCTGGCACTCGGCAGCGGCATGGACCCTAGCCCGATCAACCCCATCCAGGAGCTCAAGGCGCGGATCGCCTAGTGTCGGTTGCTGAACCTGGGTTCGGTTGAACTCCGGACCTCAGGGTCGCCGCGGGAGCAGGACATCTGCGGCGCAGCAGCGGACGCAGGAAGGAACCATCATAGCCGAGAGCAAGCCGAGGGCGATATTTGCCGCTCTCGCCGCGAACCTGGGCATCGCGGCGACGAAGTTCGCGGCGTTCCTGCTTACCGGGTCGTCCTCGCTGCTCGCGGAGTCCGTGCACTCGCTTGCCGACACGGGAAACCAGGCACTGCTCCTGGTCGGCCGCCGACAGTCAAAGCGGGCGGAAACGATGGAGCATCCGTTCGGATTCGGGGCCGAGCGGTATTTTTACGCCTTCCTGGTCGCGGTCGTCCTGTTTACCGCGGGTGGCGCGTTTTCGCTATACGAGGGCTGGCACAAGATCACCGATCCGCACCCGGTCCGCGATCCGTTGATCGCGTTCATCGTCCTTGGCGTCGCGGTCGTCCTCGAGGGTTTCTCCCTGCGCACCGCCGTGGGCGAGTCGAACAGGGTGCGCGGCCGGCGCGGTTGGGTGTCCTTCATCCGCCGGACGAAGGCGCCCGAACTTCCCGTCTTGTTGCTCGAGGATATGGCGGCACTGATCGGCCTGGCGTGCGCGGTGCTCGGGGTCACGGCTGCGGTGATTACGGGGAGCGGCGTTTGGGATGGCGTCGGGTCGCTCGCGATCGGTCTGCTGCTCGTGTGCGTCGCCGTCGTGCTCGCGGTGGAGATGAAGAGCCTGCTGATCGGGGAGTCGGCGAGCGCTGGGACGCAGCGCAAGATTGTCGCCGCGCTCGAGGACGGACGGGAGATCCAGTGCGTCATCCATCTGCGGACCCTGCACCTGGGCCCGGAATCACTCTTGGTCGCCGCCAAGGTCGGGGTCCGCGCAAACGAGACGGCGGCCGAGATCGCGCGCGGCATCGACGCGGCGGAACGCCGTGTCCGCCGGGCCGTGCCGATCGCTGAGCTGATCTACCTCGAGCCTGATCTCTACAAACCGGCAAAGGTGGACGAGACTGACCCGTCGATGCGCAGCGTCCACCCCGCCGACACGGACATCTAGCCGACACGGACATCTAAGGGATCCCGGTTGGGTCGCCCCACGGGCCAGCACAGATCTAACGGCTGCCGCGGAGTGTCGCGCCCGGGGCAGTCGCGGGGCAGGCACAGCATGCGCGCTTCGTGTCGCGGCCTCTGGACGGTCAGAGCAAAAGCGCGCCCCCGATTATGAGCGCGAGGATCGTGCCCATGAGCCACAGGCCGACCCATAGCGCCTTTGGGATGTAGGTAAGGTTACGGAGGGTCTGAGCATCCTGCGCCCTGGTGTTGTGTACCAGCACATCGCCGACACCAGACAGAAGCAGGAACCAGGTGAGGCCGCAGGCGACGACGGTCACGAAGCCGGCCGTAGCGTGGGCCAGGACAAGGAAGATCGATCCGCCGGTGACGACTACCGGGATGACGCCGAACCAGTTGCGTATTAGCGGCAGCAGGACGGCTAACAGGATCACAGCCAGCCACAGCGCCGCCCCGGCGTAACCGAGGGAAATCAGCTTCGCCCCGAGAAGCCCGAAGCCGCTCGGGCCGAGGTAACCGACAATGCCGGCGACAACAAAGCCCGGGCCCGTTGCCGGGTCCAGAAGGGTACTACCATCGCCGTTACGCTCCAGCCGCACGCTGCGGACCTTCCGGCCCATGGTCGACCCCACCAGCGCGTGCGCGCCCTCATGCGCCATGGTACTTATGTGGTTCGCGGTCTGCCATAAGACCACGGCGAACGCGGCCAAGCCGACGAGTACAGACATGAGCGCGGGCAGTGGCTTTAAGCCGCCCAGCCCGTGCAGCGATGTGGTTAGTGCGGGCATCGGCCACCCGTCTTTCTGGCGGCATCCCGGCTAATGTTTGCTCTTGTGGGACAGCGTAACCGCGCACCGCGAACGGCGCTTGTGGCCAGCAGGTCAGCTTCAGATTCCACCGCGAGCGAGTGGCGCGCTGTCCGCGGTCGCCTGGCTCAGCCGGGACCGGTACGGTGCGGACGGGCGGCGCCTTGACGCCGCCGCGCTCCCTGTAGCGGCCGTGCGCCGAGCATGCGCAGCGCGCGTTCCTGCTCGAAGTCGAGCGCTCGTGCCCGGCCGAGCCTGCCCGTGCGCTCGCCCAGATCCGCCACGGCGGCCCGGACGGCGGGCTCCGCCAGGACTCGTAGCCCGAAAGCCAGCGCGGCAGGGCTGATATCGAATCGCCGCTCGAGCGCGAGAGCCGCCGCTACCGCGTCCACATCGCGGCCAGTGAACTTGCGGTGTCCCCGGTGCCCGGGCTGAACGGGCGGGAGCAAGCCGAGCGACTCGCGGTAGCGGAGCATCCGGGGTGACGTCCCGAGGCTCTTCGCGGCCTCAGTGATGCGCATGGACGTAATTCTAACATTCTTGTGTTAAGAAACGGCGTGCGGACATGCATATCCGGGTCCGCCAGCCTAGGGTCGACATGAGCAGCGGCACGGCCCGGGGCGCTTCACCTGATCACGTTTCGAATGCCGCCGCCACGTCAGTGTCGGCACCGCCGAAGGTCGGCTCCGGCACGGGCGGCCACCGAAGCTCAGTACCCATTGCAGCGCAGTACCCATTGCAGCCCAGTACCCGATGAAGCCCGGTACGCAACGAAGCCAGTACGCAACGAAGCCAGTACGCAACGAAGCCCAGCACTTGACGAACATCGCGGAGGACCGCATGCCAGCAGAACCATTCAAGGTTGCCGACATTTCGCTCGCTGATTTCGGGCGCAGGGAGATCCGTCTCGCCGAGCACGAGATGCCCGGCCTGATGGCGTTGCGCAATGAGTTCGCTACCGCACAGCCGCTGGCGGGCGCGCGCATCACGGGTTCACTGCACATGACCGTGCAGACAGCCGTGCTTATCGAGACCCTCACCGCGCTCGGCGCCCAGGTGCGCTGGGCAAGCTGCAACATCTTCTCCACCCAGGACCACGCGGCAGCCGCGGTCGCGGCCGGTCGCGGCGGCACGGCCGACGCGCCCGCGGGCATCCCGGTCTTCGCCTGGAAGGGCGAGACCCTCCAGGAGTACTGGTGGTGCACCGAGCAGGCGCTCACCTGGCCTGATGCCGGTGACGGCGGGTCGCGCGGCCCCAACATGATCCTCGATGATGGCGGCGACGCTACGCTGCTTGTGCACAAGGGCGTGGAATACGAGAAGGCAGGGGGCGTCCCCGCCCCGAGCGACGACGACCCGGACGAGTGGAAGGTAGTCTGCGATCTTCTCACCCGTTCGCTGGCGTCGCAGCCTGGAAACGCGTCGCAGCCTGGAAAATGGACGCGCCTCGCGGCAGCCGTTAGGGGGGTAACCGAGGAGACCACGACGGGCGTGCACCGGCTGTACGAGATGTACCGCGCCGGCACGCTGCTGTTCCCTGCGATCAACGTGAACGACTCGGTGACGAAGTCCAAGTTCGACAACAAGTACGGTTGCAGGCATTCCCTCGTCGACGGCATCAACCGGGCCACGGACGTGCTGATCGGCGGCAAGGTCGTCGTGGTGTGCGGCTACGGCGATGTCGGCAAGGGCTGCGCGCAGTCGCTGCGGGGCCAGGGCGCCCGCGTCGTAGTGACCGAGATCGACCCGATCTGCGCGCTGCAGGCGGCCATGGACGGCTACCAGGTGGCGACGCTCGAAGACGTGGTGGGGGTGGCCGACATCTTCGTCACCGCGACGGGCAACCGCGACATCATCACAGCCGACCATATGGCCGCGATGAAGCATCAGGCCATCGTCGGCAACATCGGTCACTTCGACAACGAAATCGACATGGCCGGCGTGGCCAGGACGCCGAGGATCCGGAGGATCAACATCAAGCCACAGGTCGACGAGTGGGTCTTCCCCGACGGCCACTCCGTGCTGGTCCTCTCCGAGGGACGGCTGCTCAACCTGGGCAACGCCACCGGCCACCCGAGTTTCGTGATGTCCAACAGCTTCGCCAACCAGGTGATCGCGCAGATCGAACTGTTCGGGAAGACGGACGACTACCCGCTGGGCGTGCACACGCTGCCCAAGCACCTGGACGAGAAGGTCGCCAGGCTGCACCTCGACGCGCTTGGCGTCAGGCTCACCCAGCTCACCAAGGATCAGGCGGACTATATCGGGGTGCCCGTGGACGGGCCGTACAAGTCAGACCACTACCGCTACTGAGGCACGTGCGCGACATGGCGGGCATCGGCGATGGCGGAGTCACCGTCGGCCAAAAAGGCCGCGACCGCGCCATCGCCGATCCCGGGCTCGCCGAGCAGGGGGCCCGCCGCATCGAGTGGGCCGACCACGCGATGCCGGTGTTGCGTCGTATCCGCACGCAGTTTGCCACCGAGCGGCCGCTGGCCGGCCTGACGATCTCGGCGTGCCTGCACGTCACGGCGGAGACCGCCGCGCTCGTCAGGGTCCTGCTTGCCGGCGGGGCGCACGTCTTCCTCGCCGCATCCAACCCGCTGTCGACGCAGGACGAGGTGGCTGCCGCGCTGGCCGTCCGCTACGGTGCCGCCGTGTTCGCCCGCGCAGACGTTGATCGCGCCACCTACTACCGCAACATTCACCAGGCCATCGAGGCAGGTCCCGACCTCGTCCTCGACGACGGCTGCGACTTGGTCAACACGCTGCACGGCGAGCGCGCGGACCTGGTCAGCCGGGTGCGCGGCGGTTGCGAATCCACCACGACCGGTGTGTTCAGGCTGCGCGGCATGGCTGCGGCACGCGAACTGGGTTTCCCGATGATCGCGGCTAACGACACGCCGGTCAAGCGGATGTCTGACAACAGGTACGGGACCGGGCAATCCGTTCTTGACGGCATCCTGCGTGCCACCAACACGCTGCTTGCCGGGCGGACGGTGGTGGTTGCGGGATACGGCTACTGCGGCAAGGGCCTGGCCGAGCGTGCCCGCGGGCTCGGCGCCCAGGTAATCGTCACCGAAATCAATCCCGCGGCCGCCCTTGACGCCGTCATGCAGGGTTTCCGCGTGCTTCCGATGGCGCGTGCCGCGCCTATCGGGGACGTGTTCATCACCGCGACAGGTAACCGGGATGTGATCGCCGGTGAACATTTTGCCGTCATGCGCAGCGGCGCGATCCTCGCGAATGCAGGGCATTTCGATGTGGAGGTGGACATCGGGGCCCTCCAGGGGCAGGCGGTGACGGTGAACCGAGCGGTGCGCCCCGACACAGATGAGTACGTCCTTCCCGGTCAGCGCCGCCTGCTGCTGCTCGCCGAGGGCCGGCTGGTCAACCTGGTCGCGGCCGAGGGTCATCCGCCGGCCGTGATGGACCTTTCCTTCGCGACACAGGCCCTGGCCACCGCCTGGCTCGCCGGGCATCACGACGGACTTGCGCCTGGTGTGCACGACGTGCCAGCTGAGATCGACGCCGAGGTCGCCAGGCTCGCGCTCGCATCCCTCGACGTGGAGATCGATGCGCTGACGCCCGCGCAGCAGGACTACCTGGAGTCCTGGCGCTACGGGTCCTAGGCGTGCGCGGCAGGCAATCCCAGCTGCTCGTGCCGACGCTGGTGTTCGTCGGGCTCGTCGTGGCCGCGGTTGGCAGTCTCGGCGCACCGCTGGTCCCGACGGTTGCCCACCAGACGCACGTCTCGCTCGCGACCGCGCAGTGGACGTTGACGCTCACCCTGCTCACGGGGGCCGTGACGACGCCCGTGCTTGGCAGGCTTGGCGACGGCCCGCGGCGGCGTGCTGTCGTCCTCAGCACTCTCGGCGTCGTGCTGTTCGGCAGCATCCTGACCGCGCTTCCGCTGGGGATCGGATGGTTGCTGGCAGGGCGCGGCCTGCAGGGTGCGGGGCTTGGGCTCACCTCGCTGGTCATCGCCGTGGCGCGGGACGCCTTCGACGGACAACGTGCGCACGCGGTGATCGGTCTGCTCTCGGTGACGTCGGTCGCCGGCATCGGTGTCGGCTACCCCTTGGCCGGCGTGGTGACCCAGTACGCGGGGCTGCGCGCCGCCTACGGCGTGGGCGCTGCCGTCACCTGCGCCGCGCTGGTGCTCGCGGTTCTCGTGATGCCGCGCGGGCTCTCGCGCCCCCGCGCCCGGCTGGACATCGCGGGCGCCCTGCTGCTCGGTGTTGCGCTTTCCGGCTTGCTCTACGCGATCAGCGAGGCCGCGGCAACCGGCGTCGCCGCCTGGTTGCTGCTTTGCATAGCCGGTGCGTCCGTCATGGCCGGGTTGGTGTGGGTGCGGCACGAACTGCGGGTAACCGGGCCGCTCGTCGACCTGCGTCTGCTCCGTGTCCCGGCGGTACTGGCCGCGGACCTGACCGTGCTGCTCGGCGGTGTGGGCATGTACTTGCTGCTATCGCTGGCCACCCGGTTCGTGCAGACGCCGACCTCGACCGGTTACGGCTTTGGCGCCACTGTCGTCGTCGCAGGCCTGGTGCTTGTGCCCTTCTCCGCGATGAGCTTTCTGGCGAGCAGGACGGTTCCAGCGCTGCTGCGGCGTGTGCCGGGCGGCCTGGCAGCACCCGCCAGTTGCGCGGTCGTTCTGATCGCCTCGCTTGGCTTCGCCCTCGCCCGCGACCACCTGTGGCAGGTCTTCGTCGTGATGGGAGTCGCCGGATTCGGGGTCGGCAGCGTCTTCGCGACGGTGCCGGCATTCATCGTCCGCGCCGTGCCCGCCACGGTCACCAGCAGCGCGATCAGCTTCAACCAGGTACTGCGGACCATCGGCTTCGCCGCGGGCAGCGCCGTCGCCGGACTGGTCCTGCAGGCCGCAACCCCGGCCGGACAGGCTTTGCCTGTGAACGCCGGCTACACGGCGGCGGCGCTCATCGGCGCCGGCGTCCTCCTCATCACCATCATCGTGACAGTGGCGCTGCGCCCGCGCGGTCACACCGCCGGCGGCGCGCTTGCCGGGATGCGGTGATCGCCCGGTGTGGAGAAAGGGCTTTGGCACCTGGTCAGGCTCGGGGATGCGCAGCGTGCCGCCCCGGGGCGCCTGACCCTCAGCGCGCTGGGGCGGCGTGCGGCGGCGCCGCGCGGGTCACCTCGCGCCCGGCGCGCCTGGCGAGGGCGGCGAACGCGACCGCGTCGTAGACGGCGGCGCCGCCTGGATCGTTGTTGAAGTAGACGTACACGTCCGCCTCGTCCGGCCACGTTTGGGTGACCCGGTCCGCCCATGACCTCAGCGCGCGCTGACCATAGCGCGGCCATGGGCTCGCCGCTCCCTCATGAAATCGCAGGTAGCCCCAGTCGGCCGTGTCCCAGAGTGGGGTGAGCGGATGCCCGAGCCTGTCGGTCCAGGCCAACGCCGCGCGGTGCTGCGAGAGCACCTGCCGCACCTCGTCGGTCCACCAGGACTCGTGCCGCGGCTCGACCGCGACGCGCACAGGCCCGAATTGAGCCTGCCCGAATTGGGCCTGCCCGAACGCGTCCAGGCACGCGTCGAGCAGGTGCGGATCCACGGTGAGGTTCGGCGGAAGCTGCAGCAGCACGGGGCCAAGCTTGTCGCCGAGACCCGCGGCCGCGCCGAGCAGGCGCCGGACGGGTTCTGCGGGATCACGCAAACGCCTGACGTGGGTGAGATAACGGCTCGCCTTGACCGCCATGACAAAGTCGGCTGGCGTCCGTTCGCGCCAGCCCGCGAAGGTTTCACGGGTGGGCAGCCGGTAGAACGCGTTGTTGTTCTCCACCGTGGCGAAATGTTCGGCGTGGTGCTCGAGCCAGCGGCGCTGCGGCAGGTCCGGCGGATACAGCACACCTCGCCAGTCGCGGTACTGCCAGCCGGAGGTGCCGACGAGAACAGGCATTGCCTCAGTTGTACCCGTATCGCGACGCGGTTGCACGATTGGGCCGGTCACGGGCCAACCCAGGCGACCCGTAAGGTCTGACGGCCCGCAGGGCCGGGCCGCGCAGCCGTTATCCGTCGCCCCGCCAAGCCCGCGAGGGCTGACGGGGCACGTCCTGACGGGGCTTTGCCGCACGGCTCGGCGAGATTGCTTTGGGCCGTACTGCCGCTGCCCAGACCCGTCACGTCGTCGGGCCCGCTTTCTGGCCTGCCCCAGTGGCATGACGCACACTCGTTGGGTGACAACGATTCCCACGCTCCGCTGGCTGGATCCTCCCCAGGGTCCGGCTGTCGCGCTGCTGGACCAGACGCTGCTGCCCGCCGAAATGTCCGTGCTCGTCTGCGATGACGTGCCCGCGCTTGTCGGCGCGATCAAGCGGCTGGTGGTTCGCGGCGCGCCGATGCTCGGCGTGGCTGGCGCGTTCGGCGTGGCGCTCGCGGCGCAGCGGGGCGACGATGTGGCCGCCGCCGCGGACGCGCTCGCCGCGGCCAGGCCGACCGCGGTCAACCTGGCGTGGGGCGCAGCGCGGTCGCTCGCCGCGTACGAGGACGCGCTCCGTACCAGCGCCGGTACATCCCAGCCAGATCCTGAACGGCTCGCGCGGGCTGCCGTACTCGCGGAGGCGCGGTCGATCGAGCGGGCGGACGCCGCGGCGAGTGCGGCGATGGCTGCCCGCGGCCTCACGCTGGTGCCGAACCAGGCCCGGGTGCTCACCCACTGCAACACCGGCGCTCTCGTTTCTGCGGGGGAGGGGACCGCATTCGCGGTCGTGGCGGCTGCGCACAGAGCCGGGCGGCTGCGCATGCTCTGGGTGGACGAGACACGGCCACTGCTGCAGGGAGCCCGGCTGACCGCATGGGAGGCACGGCGGGCAGGAATCCCGTTTGCGGTTCTTCCCGACGCGGCGGCAGCCTCACTGTTCGCCCGGGGTGCGGTGGACATCGTCCTGGTGGGTGCTGACCGCATCGCGGCCGATGGCAGCGTCGCCAACAAGGTGGGCACGTACGGCCTGGCCGTACTCGCCCGTCGGCACGGCGTGCCGTTCGTAGTCGTGGCGCCGGCCTCGACGGTGGACCTCGGCGCGCCGACCGGTGATGCGATCGTGGTTGAGCAGCGCCCGGCCGGTGAGGTCTTGTCGTTCGGCGGCCGTGCGGTGGCTCCGGAGGACGCCGACGCCTACAACCCGGCCTTCGACGTCACCCCCCCGGATCTGATCACGGCGATAGTGTCCGAATGCGGTATTGCGGCTGCACCCGTAGGTCCGGATACCCTTCGTGTGCTGCTCCCTGGCGACGCGCCAGACCTAAGGATGCGGTTACTGCCGTTCACGGCGGTTCAGGATCACAACACGTGAAACGATGAGGTCCATGAAAGGACGTGTGCTTGTCGTCGACGACGACGCCGCTCTTGCCGAGATGCTCGGGATCGTGCTGCGCGGAGAGGGCTTTGAACCGACGTTCGTCTCCGACGGTGACAAGGCGCTCGATATGTTCCGCGACACGCGCCCGGATGTCGTGCTGCTGGATTTGATGCTGCCCGGTGCCGACGGGATAGATGTATGTAGGCACATCCGGGCAGAATCGGGCGTGCCGATCGTGATGCTGACGGCCAAGACGGACACCGTCGATGTGGTGCTCGGCTTGGAGTCTGGCGCCGACGACTACATCGTCAAGCCGTTCAAGCCCAAGGAACTCGTCGCCCGTGTGCGCGCACGGCTGCGCAGAACCGACGACCCGGCCCCGGAGGTGCTGGAAATTGGTGATATCTCGATCGATGTCGCCGGGCATTCGGTCAAGCGTCGGGGCGAGCCGCTCAACCTCACGCCGCTTGAGTTCGATCTGCTTGTCGCGCTCGCTCGCAAGCCCCGGCAGGTGTTCACCCGCGAGGTGCTGCTCGAGCAGGTGTGGGGGTACCGGCACGCTGCCGACACCCGCCTGGTCAACGTGCACGTGCAGCGGCTACGGGCGAAGATCGAGAAAGATCCCGAGCACCCGGACATCGTGGTGACGGTGCGCGGCGTGGGTTACAAGGCAGGACCCGGCTGATGGGTGCCGCTGCACAGGGGTGGCGGACAAGCAGGGGTGGCGGACAAGCAGGGGTGGCGGACAATGAGTGTGGCCGGATAGCGGCGGACAGGTAGCGGCGGACAGGCAGCGGCGGACAGGCGGCGACGCACAGGCAGCGACGGACACGGTGGCTCTAACGCGGTGACGAAGGTCATGGAGGGGCCAGCTACAGGAAGGCGGACGGCGGCTGGCGCGGCTCGTCAGCTCAAGCGTGCCCGCAACCTCGCCACTCGTCAGTTGAGGCGTGCCCGCAACCTCGCCAGGCGCGCGCGCAACCTCGCCAGGCGTGCCCGCAAGAAGGGCAGACGGCTGGTCGTCAAGTTCCTCATCCGCTGGCGCCGTTCCCTCCAGCTGCGGGTCGTCGCGACCACGCTGCTCCTTTCTGCCGCGGTCGTCGCGGTCCTCGGGTTCTTCCTGCTGCAGCAGATCAGCGCTGACCTGCTGCGCAACAAGGAGCTTTCCGCGCAGGACGAACTGTCCGGCGGGCTGGCCACAGCGAGAGCGGAGGCCGGTTTCGACACGGCGCCGTCGCAGTCTGATCCACAGGCGTTCGGTGAGCCGCTCGCAAATCAACTGCAGGCCCGCAGCAGCATAAGCAACCGGTATGTCGTGGTGGTGCGGACCGCGCCGCGGATGCTGGGCTCGGAGCCTTATTACGCAATTACCTGGTGCGGCGATCAGCATCAGGCGAGCTGCAGCCTCCCGGCAGCGCTGATCAACCAGGTAACCGCCGAGCAGCGCACCGGAGACGACACTCTGCTTATGTCGGTGCCGGCCCGGCTTGAGCGCGCAAATGGCGCGGTACCCGCGCTGGCTGTGGGCGCTCCTTTGGGTGACTACCAGCTTTATTACCTGTTCCCGCTTGATCAGGAGCAGGGGACCCTCATGTTGCTGCAGCGCACGTTGGCCGGGGTTGGGCTGACGCTCGTGCTGCTGCTCGCCGCGATTGCCTCGCTGGTGACACGCTGGGTGGTCATACCGCTGCGGGAAGCGGCTCAGGCGTCGGAACGGCTGACCGGAGGGCATCTGGAGGAGCGGATGCCGGTACACGGTACCGACGATCTCGCCAGGCTCGGAACCTCGTTCAACCAGATGGCCAGAAGCTTGCAGGAAAAGATCGCCGAGCTTCAGGAGCTCTCCAAGGTTCAGCGGCAGTTCGTTTCCGACGTCTCACATGAGCTACGCACGCCGCTGACCACGATCAGGATCGCGGCCGATGTCCTCTTCGAGGCGAAAGAACAGCTCGAGGAGGCCGAGGCGAGGTCGGTCGAGTTGTTGCAGAGCCAGCTGGAACGGTTCGAGGCGCTGCTCGTCGACCTGCTGGAGATCAGCAGGTACGACGCGAACGCCGCGACTTTGGAGACCGAGCAAGTTGACATCCGCGATCTCGTGCTGCGCGCAGTGGCGGATGCGCAGCAGATCGCGGAGCGGCGCGGCAGCTCGGTCGAGCTCCGGTTGCCGGGGGGTCCCTGCATCGCTGACGTCGATGGCCGCAGGGTCGAGCGGGTGCTGCGCAATCTGATTGTCAACGCGGTCGAGCATGGCGAAGGCAAGGACATTCTGGTGAGCGCGGCCACCGACAAGTATGCGGTCGCCATCGCCGTGCGGGACTACGGAGTGGGCCTGCGGCCAGGCGAGGAGACGATGGTGTTCGACCGCTTCTGGCGCGCCGACCCAGCGCGGGCGCGTACCAGTGGCGGCACCGGCCTCGGGCTGTCGATCGCTCTTGAGGACGCGCGCCTGCATGGCGGGTGGCTGCAGGCCTGGGGGGAGCTGGGCAACGGCTCGGTGTTCCGGCTCACCCTGCCCCGCTGCGCCGGCGAGGAGCTTCAGGGATCTCCGCTCCCGCTGGTCCCGCCAGGTTCGGCTGGGCCAGTGTTCGGCATAGACATGAGCGGTCTCGCCGAGTCCGAGCTCACCCGCAGGGAGGTGAGCGCCGGTGGCTGAAGGTCGGCAAGCTCGCGTCCCTGCGGCCGCCGGGCAGACGCGTGCGGGGCCCGGGCGCAGCGCGTCGGGACCTCATGCCCCCGCGCCGCGCCGCGGCGGGCGGGTGGGGGTGCGGCGCGTGCTCGCCGTCGCGTCCGCGTGTCTTGCCATCGCGCTCGCGAGCGCGTGCGCGGGTGTGCCGGACGGAGGCGTCGTCACCTCCGCCACGATGGCCCAGAATGGCGGCCAGCCGGCCGGGTTCGTCCAGATGATCCCGTCTGGACCGCAGCCGGGATGGGATCCGGACACGATCGTCTACGGGTTCTTGCTTGCCAGTGCCAACTTTACGAACAACCATGCGATCGCGCGTGAGTACCTCACGCCGCCGGCAGCGAGGGCATGGCGGCCGGGGTCATCGGTTCTCGAGTTCGCGGACATGCCGTCCGTAGTGACAAACTCTGTCCAGGCGAACACGGTGACCATGCAGGCCACCGGCAACCTGCTCGGCACGATCAGCGAGGACGGCCAGTATCAGGCGGCCGAGCAGGGTACCGTCCCGAGCCACACGAACTTCACCGTGGTCCGGGTCAAGGGACAATGGCGCATCGTCAATCCACCGGACGAGCTGCTGTTTTCCAAGAGAGACGTCAGTAGGGCGTTCAGCTTCCGTGACCTTTACTTCTTCGATCCGTCACTGCTGTCGCTCGTTCCTGACCCGGTCTACATACCGGCGGAGGCGACCGCGCAGCAACTGGTGGCCCGCCTGGTCGCGGCGCTGCAGCAGGGGCCGCAGGGCTGGCTGGAGAGCGGCACAAAGACCGCGTTCCCGCCGGGCACCGCGCTCCTCGGTACCTCTGTCACCGGCGGCACCGCGACCGTCAACCTCGGCGGCGCCGCAGCGGCCGCTCCACCGCAGCAGCGCGAGCAAATGGCGCAGCAGTTGTTGCAGACGCTGGCAGGGCCTACGGCATATCCGCAGCCGGACGCGGCCGCCATTCAATCGGTCGTGTTCGCGATCAACGGCAAGCCTGTGCACTTGTCGTCGTGCGCCGCGTTGCAGTTGTCGATGTGCCAGCCGCCGGTCGCGTCAGCCCCGGACTCGGACGCGTACTACGTGGACACCAAGGGACGCGTGGCCACGTTGTCCGGCCCGCGATCGGACAGCCCGCAGCCGGGACCCGCTGCGGCAGGCCAGGTGGTGTTCGACCAAATCGCGGTGTCGCCGGACCAGATGACCCTGGCCGGGGTGTCGGGCGGTGCGGTTTACACCGGCGGTTTGACTCAGAACGGCACGCTGACCCGCCAGCTAACCGCTACGGCCATCACGTCGCTATCGTGGGACACGGACGGTCTGTGGGTCGTCGGGCGGGTGGGCCAGCGGACGCAGGTGTGGTGGCTTGATCACGGCGTTCAGCCGGTGCCGGTGAGTGTGCCGAATATTGGGCCGGTTACGGTGCTGCGGGTGGCGCCGGACGGCGTGCGGGTGGCGATGGTGACCGGATCGGGTGCCCGCGCGCGACTGTGGCTGGCCGCGATCGTGCGCGACGGGAGCCAGGTGGCGATAGGCCAAGCGCAGCCTCCGGCCGTCCCCATTGGCACCGACGTCACTGATTTCACCGAGCTGATTTGGTACGACACTGGCGACGTGATCGCCTTGACCCAGCCACCATCAGGTTCGTTGCTGTACGAGGTCCCGGTGGACGGCGGCCCGTCCAGGCCGATCGTCACCCAGCCACACACGGTCTCGATCGCGGTATCGCTCGACGGCCAGCTGCTCGCTGCCCTAAGTGACGGCACACTGGTGCAGCTGCCGGATTTGAGTGGGTCCATATGGCAGGCCCCGGCGGCGTACCAGCAGGCCGCGGGGGCGTACCAGGACGTACACGGCCACGCCCCGGTTTACCCAGGTTGATCTGCGTGGAGAATATTTGAACTCTGTGTGATTGATCACGGCGATATCCCGGCCCCTGCCTCCTGACATTCCGTCTCCGGCGCGTTACCGTTCCTCACATGGCACCCGCCCGGGTCCGTGGTTGCGTCGGGCAAGGCGCCCCCGCCGTGGGGCGCTCACTCCGACAAGCCGAAGCCAGCCGCAGGCGAAGCGGCCCACGTAAGGCGACTTCTCGTCGACCGATCACGGTGCGGCTTAGAGGTAAGTCCTGCCCCGCCGGTGGATCAGACGTCCTCCGGGCAGGGAGAAGGGCATTAGTGGCGACAGGACTGCCGCGAGGCCCTCAGCAGGCGGATGTGGGGACGAAGACCAGGTCGGCCGGGCGGGTGCCGCAGTTGCGTTGCGCGGAAGGGAGTCCCAAGTGGACATCGTCTTCAAGGGTCGCCGTACTGGTGTGCCGGAGAGGTTCCGTCAGCAGGCGGTCGTCAAGCTCGCGAAGATCGAGAAGCTGGATCAGAAACTGATCCGGATCGACGTGGAGGTAACCCAGGAACGCAACCCGCGTCAGGCGGGCCGTCGGGAGCGCGTCGAACTCACGATCAGGCACCGCGGCCCGGCGATTCGGGCTGAGGCGGCGGCAGACGACCGTTACGCCGCCCTCGACCTTGCTCTCGCCAAACTGGAATCGCGGTTGCGTCGTGCGAACGATCGGCGTGATGCCCGCAACTGCGATCACGCGTCGGTACGGCTGATGGCTGCCGACGCCGAGGCGATTGCCGCCCTGGGAGAGGCGCAGGCATCCCGCCCGAACGGTTCTGCGGTGCGCGCAGCGGCGCAGGTACGGCCCGATACGGATGCCGCAGCGGGTAATGCGGAAGCCGGCGATCGGGTCGTTCCCATCGAGATGGAGGGGGACGGCCCGCTCGTCGTGCGGGAGAAGTCCCATCCGGCCGGGCCGATGACGCTTGACCAGGCGCTGTTCGAGATGGAACTGGTCGGTCACGACTTCTTCTTGTTCCGCGATTCCGGCTGCGGTCACCCGAGCGTCGTCTACCGAAGGCGCGGCTATGACTACGGCGTGATCCGCCTCGTGGAGGGCTGAGCCCGTGCGACCGCCAAGCCGCTGATCCGGGGCCACAGGCGCGTCGCACGGTGTGCTATATCCACACGCAGCGCTCCGGCGCTTGCGTGTCGTGACGGACTCCGCCAGAGTCTGATCGCAGGGGACCGGTGCCTGCGCGCCGGGTGAATGTCGAACGGGTGGCAGGTGGTTTCTGGCTGCCCGCTACCGCAGGTACCGTCGGCGGCCGCCTCCGGCAGCCGTGGCCGAGCACACCAGGGCTGGAGGAACGGTGAGCGCAGATCCCCCAAAGCGGGAGCGCGGGCGGCAGGCCGAGCCGATTCGCGTGCTGATCGTCGATGATCACGCGCTGTTCCGCCGCGGGCTTGAGATGGTCCTCAAGGAAGAGGCCGACATCGAGGTGGTCGGCGAGGCGTGCGATGGTGCCGAGGCGGTTGCCAGGGCGGCGGAGTCGCTGCCTGACGTTGTGCTGATGGACATCAGGATGCCCCGCAGCAGTGGTATCGACGCCTGCGCAGCGATGAAGGCGGCCGGACCGAGCGCGAAGATCGTGATGCTCACGATCAGCGACGAGGAGGAGGACCTCTTCGACGCGATCAAGGCAGGCGCCAGCGGTTACCTGCTCAAGGACATCCCGCTTGACGAGGTCGCGGAGTCAGTCCGCGCGGTGCACGGCGGCCAGTCGCTGATCAATCCGTCGATGGCGGGGAAGCTCATCACCGAGTTCGCCACCCTCGCCAGGCGAGAAGGCGAGGAACGGTCAGAGCAGGTTCCTGTGCCCAAGCTCACCGACAGGGAGATGGAAGTTCTCAAGCTTGTGGCCAAGGGGTCGAGCAATCGTGACATCGCCAGGGAGCTGTTCATTTCCGAGAACACGGTGAAGAACCACGTGCGGAACATCCTGGAGAAACTCCAGATCCACTCGCGGATGGAAGCGGTGATGGTCGCCGTGAGGGAGAAGCTGATCGAGCTCAGCTAACCCGGGGCCGGGCGGTCTGGAGGAGAGCACGACTGGAGATGAGAGCACGGACTGGATGAGCCCGGTGGATCGGACCGCGGGCACCGACTGGTCAGGTGAGAGCCGCGCGCAGCCGCTGCGCATACTGGGGAGGGTTAACCTGCCCCACCTGGAT
Organism: Streptosporangiaceae bacterium; assembly: GCA_035517695.1. Classification (GTDB taxonomy): domain Bacteria; phylum Actinomycetota; class Actinomycetes; order Streptosporangiales; family Streptosporangiaceae; genus DATFVJ01. The sequence continues at coordinate 73,183 of DATIYI010000423.1, read as the reverse complement.
GGCGGAACAACCCACCCACTCTGCGGCTTCGCGCAGCGCGCTGGCCATTGGGGTGATCGCGGCCTGCTTGTCGAGTGAGACGTGCCTGGCGATCAGATTCTGTCCGCTGCGGGACGGATCTACCCGGCCAACCAGACGGCCGTCGGCAAGCAGTGGCATCACAAAGTAGCCGTGCACACGTTTCGTCTTCGGTAGGTACGCCTCCAGGCTATGGTCGAAGCCAAAGATCCGCTGCGTGCGCTTACGATCCCAGATAAGCGAGTCGAACGGTGAAAGCAGCGTGGTCCGGTGGTGGCCGCGCGGTACTTCGGCGAGGGCGGCCGGGTCGGCCCACGCCGGTGCAGGCCGCGCGCTGCCGATCATGACCGGGACAAGACCCGCGGCCTCGGCGCCCTCGTCCGCCAGGTCCGTGTGGCCCGCCGGGCTGGGGCCGAAGCTGCGGAGCCGGTGGTAGTCGATCAGATCTGCGCGCGTGACGACTCCGAGCGCACGCGCCGCGACACTAGCGAGATGGCTCACGCACTCCTCGTCGGACGGTTCGCTGTCGAGGAGATCTGCGGGAATGACATGCTCAGGCAGGTCATAGACCCGACGCCAGCCGGACCGCCGTGCGCAGACCACCTCACCGATGTCGAGCAGCCACTCCACCGCGATCTTGACTTCAGACCAGTCCCACCAGGGTCCGCCGGCTTTGGCGCCGCCCAGCTGGGTCGCGGTGAGCGCGCCCTCGGCGCGCAGCCTGGCGAGCACCTCCTTGCAGGCGCGTTCGGGCACCTCATGCCAGCGCAGGCCCCGCGCGCGGAACGAGCGCCTGCGGAAGGCGTAGTACGGCCACCTGTCGATCGGCACGACACATGCCGCGTGCGACCAGTACTCGAACGCGGTCGGACGACGCGGATGCCAGTAGGCGCGCTCGACCCGGTCCCGGCCGATCGGCCCAAGGCGGGCGTATGCGACAAGCTCGTGTGACCGTGCCAGCACACTGATCGTGTCAAGTTGCACCGCACCGATGCGGCGGATCATGCCATTGACACCGCCACGCCGCCCGCTCGCCCCGAGAAATCCCTGCGCACGCAGGGTGATCCGGCGCACGTCATCGGCGGAGAGGGTCAGTTCAGGCGGACGCGATGTGGTCCGAGGCGCAGGCATGGTCACGTCGCTCATGCTAGCCGCGGGGTCCGACAGTTTTCGCGCCCCACAAACCTGGCGGGGCGGCCGGGATCAGGTTTCGAGGGTCGGGACCCTCAGTACCGATCAGTACCGGTCATTTCACCAGTCGTCAGTGCCGGTTGTGTCAGTGCCAGTCGTCAGTGCCGGTTGTGTCAGTGTCAGTCGTCAGTGCCGGTTGTGTCAGTGCCAGTCGTCAGTGGCGGTCGTGTCAGTACCAGTCGTTCAGTACCAGTCGTCGAAAATTCCGGTGCTGAGCGCAAGGATCCCGCCGACACCCGCGACCCCAAGACCGACCCAGAACAGCAACCACGTCGGCCCAAACACCAGTCCGGCGCCGCCGACCATGAAGCCGACCAAGACGATGACCACGGCGATCCAGGAGGCCGTCCTGCCGTGATGTCCGTAAGGGGCCGTGCCAGCCCCAGTTGCTGCGGCGAGTTCCGCGTTGTCCGCGTCGGTGGGCACGGCGGCCTGGCCGTGCCCGGCCACCGCGACAAAGTCTGATGACGCCTGGTCGGCCATGCGCGCACTCCTTTCACCCTGCCGCTCTTATCATTGTGGTTGGTGCGTTCGTGACGCAAACTCCTGCCCCCATCATAGGAAGCTCTAGTTTTGCCGCGAGGGTCGCCTACGATGATTTTCAGTTCCGTGGCATCCATGCGCCACTGGCAGGTAGCTGCCTGCCGGCTATGGCGGGTGGCCGCCAGGAGAGGTCAGATAATCCGCGAGGAGCGCGACGAGAAGTGCCAGCCATCATCGACAAGGTCCTGCGCGCAGGCGAGGGCAAGATCCTGCGCAGGCTCAAGCGGATCGCCGACCAGGTCAACTCGATCGAAGAGGACTTCGTCGCGAAGAGCGACGCCGAGCTCCGCGCCCTCACCGACGAGTACAAGCAGCGCCACGACGACGGCGAGTCACTCGACGACCTGCTGCCTGAGGCATTTGCCACGGTACGTGAGGCAGCCAGGCGCACGCTCGGCCAGCGTCACTTCGATGTCCAGTTGATGGGCGGGGCCGCCCTCCATCTCGGGAACATCGCCGAGATGAAAACCGGCGAGGGCAAGACCCTTGTTGCGACCCTGCCTGCCTATCTGAACGCGCTGACGGGCCAGGGCGTCCACGTGATCACGGTCAACGACTATCTGGCCAAGCGCGACGCCGAGTGGATGGGCCGGATCCACCGGTTCCTCGGTCTCGAGGTCGGCGTCATCCTCGCCCAGATGACCCCGGACGAGCGCCGCACGGCATATGAGGCCGACATCACGTACGGCACCAACAACGAGTTCGGTTTCGACTACCTGCGCGACAACATGGCCTGGGGCCTCGACGAATGCGTACAGCGGGGGCATAACTTCGCGATCGTTGACGAGGTCGACTCGATCCTTATCGACGAGGCGCGCACACCACTGATCATCAGTGGCCCTGCCGAGCAGAGCGCCCGCTGGTACGTAGAGTTCGCCAAGATCGCGCCGCGGCTGCGCCGCGGCGAGGACGGCGAGGGTGACTACGAGGTCGACGAGAAGAAGCGGACGGTCGGGATCCTCGAGGCAGGCGTGGAGAAGGTCGAGGACTGGCTCGGCATCGAGAACCTGTACGACCCGGTTAATACGCCGCTTGTCGGATACCTCAACAACGCGCTCAAGGCGAAGGAACTGTTCAAGCGCGACAAGGACTACGTCGTCATGAACGGCGAGATCCTGATCGTCGATGAATTCACGGGCCGGATCCTGCACGGCCGCCGCTACAACGAGGGCATGCATCAGGCCATCGAGGCCAAGGAATCCGTGCAGATCAAGGAAGAGAACCAGACGCTCGCGACGATCACGCTGCAGAACTACTTCCGGTTGTACGACAAGCTCGCCGGGATGACCGGAACGGCGATGACAGAAGCGAATGAATTCCACCAGATCTACAAGCTCGGCGTTGTACCGATCCCGACCAACATGCCGATGATCAGGATGGACGTCTCCGACGTCATCTACCGGACCGCGCAGGCCAAGTTCACCGCCTGTGTCGACGATATCGCCGAACGGCACGAGAAGGGGCAGCCCGTTCTCGTCGGCACGGTGAGCGTCGCGAAATCCGAGATCCTTTCGCAGCTGCTGAAGCGCCGCGGGGTGCCGCACGAGGTGCTCAACGCTAAGCAGCATGAGCGGGAGGCGGCGATCGTCGCACAGGCGGGCCGGCTCGGCGCGGTCACCGTGGCGACCAACATGGCAGGCCGTGGCACCGACATCATGCTCGGCGGCAACCCTGAATTCATGGCTGACCTCGAACTTCACCAGCGGGGCCTGTCACCGCTCGAGACGCCAGAGGATTACGAGGCGGCCTGGCCCGAGGCGCTCGAGAAGGCGCGCCGTGCGGTCGCCGAGGAGCATGAGCAGGTTGTCGCCGCTGACGGCCTGTATGTCCTCGGCACCGAGCGGCACGAGTCACGGCGAATCGACAACCAGCTACGTGGACGTTCCGGCAGGCAGGGCGACCCGGGCGAGACCCGCTTCTACCTATCCCTCGAAGACGACCTGATGCGGATGTTCAACTCGGCCAGGGTGGAGTCGATCATGTCGACTCTCAAGCTCGCCGAGGACGTGCCGATCGAGTCGAAGATCGTCACAAATGCGATCAGGTCTGCACAGCACCAGGTGGAGCAGCAGAACTTCGAGATCCGCAAGGACGTGCTCAAGTATGACGAGGTGCTCAACCGGCAGCGCCAGGTCATCTACGGTGAGCGGCGTGAGGTGCTTGAAGGTGCCGACCTGCATGAACAGGTCCGCAAGATGATCGACGAGGTGGTCGAGGGTTACGTCGTCGGCGCGACGAGCGAAGGTTTCCCAGAGGAGTGGGACCTCGACAAGCTGTGGCAGGCCTTCCGCCAGCTCTATCCGGTGCGGATGATCCAGGACGAGCTGGTCGAGGAGGCAGGCGGGGATCGCGCGGGCCTGAGCTCCGAGTTCATCGTTGAGCGGGTCAGGCGTGATGCGCAGGAGGCCTACGACCGGCGTGAGGAGGAGATGACGCCCGAGGTGATGCGGGAGCTCGAACGCCGGGTTGTGCTCTCCGTGCTCGACCGGAAGTGGCAAGACCACCTGTACGAGATGGACTACCTGCAGGAGGGCATCGGCCTGCGTGCCTACTCGCAGCGCGACCCGTTGATCGAGTTCCAGCGTGAGGGCTTCGAGATGTTCAACGCGATGCTCGACGCTATCCGCGAGGAGTCGGTGGGTTATCTCTTCAACCTCAAGGTCGAGGTGCAGGACAATCCAGTCGTCGAGGAAGCACCGGTCGGCGCGACGAGCCAGGCGGCCGTGCCGAATCTTGTCATCGGCGGGGCTCAGGCGGGCGCCCAGGCCACCGCGCAGACCGGTGCCAAGGCCGCTGCCAAGACGAGGGCGCAGGGCGGCGCCGCCGGGCGTTCCGCAGCTGGCCGGGGCTCACGTGCCTCGGCTGGCCGGGGGTCAGGTGCTGCGGCTGGCCGGGGCTCAGGTGCTGCGGCTGACGGCCACGCGGGGTCCGGCGGCGCGCCTGCGGCCGCTGCGGCGGCCGCCGGTGCGGCCCTTCCACCCGGGCTCAAGCAGCCGCATCGCCCGACGAGGCTGGAGTACTCGGCGCCAACGATGGACGGGGCCGACGGTGGCGTAGAGCATCGAGCCGAATCCCCCGGCAGTGGCGAATTCGCCCGCGTTGGCCGCAACGAGCCGTGCCCGTGCGGTTCTGGCCGTAAGTTCAAGCGCTGCCACGGCGACCCGCGGACGCGGGCGGCAGACTGACACCCGCCTGGGGCTTCCCGGCAGTCGCTAGGCGGCCTCGATGGCCGTGCACTGCCACGCGGTTGCGCGGGTGGAGTCCGCGCGCTCCAGTCGGACGGCCAGTGCGCGAACCCGCGGCCCGAACCGCACTACCACCGCCATCTCGACCACGCCGGACGAAGGCGTGCTCGCGACGATGCGCCGTATTCGCGGCTCCTGGCTGCCCGCGAGCAGGGGGCCCAGACGCCGGATGTGGCCTCTCGCGCGTTCAGTGGTCCACGGAGTCAGCTGGCGCGGCGGCCTCGATCCGGCCAGCGTCTCGGCCAGAACCTGGGCGAACTGGCTCGGCCAGGTGGGTGTCGGCTGCGTCGCGCCATCGCTGGCTGGCCGGTCCCTCGCAGGTGGCCGGTCGTCCCTGCCGCGGCCGGCTCGGTCATCGGAGTTCTCGCTCGCGCCCCCCGTTGTGTCGTGACCAGGCGTGCCCGCCCGTTTGTCGCCGTCGTGGACCGCAGCGCGTGGCCGTGGCGGGCGGGCTGGGCTGTCACCGTCATCGGCGTCTGGCACAGCCACCGGGCCCAGCCGGGTCGCCTGGATCTCGTCGTCGTAGGGCGGCGCAGAATCGGGCACCCTGCGCAGCCGGGCGAGCGCCGGATCCGGGAGGGGGCAGGCGGGTTTCGAGCACGGTAACGGCCAGGGATCCGGCGGCGGATCGGGAGCGCTGCGCTGGCGGCGCCGCTTCTGTGGCGTCGGCGTCGGCGTCGGCGTCCGGGTCGCGGGAGCCCCGGGCGCGCCCACCGCGTTTCGGGAACGGGCCAGTGCTTCGGCCCACTTTATTACGCTTGCCCTATTAGGGCTTTCCGGTGGCGATGATGACGTTGACATTTGGCCTCCTGGGAATGGCAGAAAAAAATCCATATTCCGGCAACCGCCGACCGCTCAGACGAACTCACGCAGTATCTTCGTTGTAGCGCACGCCTGTGACATTTTCGGGGTGCCGGGCGGGCCGCGGGTGTGCGCCTCGTCGGTGCGCTCCCCTCCTGTCCGAGGACGGGTTCGCCACTGATGCGGGCGGTCGCGCCCGGCCGGGCGCGGCCCGTTGGGTTGACGGTCACGGGGTGAGGTGGATGGTGACCGTCGGGGTGTTGCCTGCACGACGATGGCGTAGCCCCGGGCGTCCTGGTAACCTCCGGTGCCTCCGGTGCCTCCGGTGACCGCGAGCTGGAAGGTGCCAGGTCCCGACGGCGTGGAGGTGACCAGTCCGGACAGGTCGATCTGACCGTGGCTGAGGACCTCGACAGCCGAGACCACCTCGTCAGCCGAGCCGCCGCCAAGCCGGGTGACGGTGTAGCCTCGCCCGTCGTGGCCGGTGCTTGCCGCCTCGAATGAGCTTGTTGGCGACCAGTTCGACGCAGCCGGCGGCGAATCCGTGGCCTGATCCGAGGTTGAAGGTCTGGTCGCTGATGTTGTGCTCGGTGAAGGAGATCGTCGTTCCGTTGGATGCGGGGGCCGCCGCCGCCGTTATCGCCAGGATGGTCCCGCCGATGGTATGTCGGCAACATCTTGATGAAGCTGGGCTGCCGCGACCGGGTACAGGCCGTCGTCGCCGCCTACGAAGCCGGGTGCGACACGAGTGTAGGGATGCCAGGGAGTTCCGGGCCGGCGAGCGGCGAGCGGGACCAGATCTGACGGCGACCGCGCGACCAGACAGCCACCGCCTGACCCGGCCGTGACTGGCCACGCAATGCCGACGGCAGCAAGTTACCCGTCAGTCACCTACAAAACTGACGCGCACCCGCGGGCCGCGGGCCCCTGGGCGCACGACCGCGGTCCGCCAGCCGTAGCGCCTCCGCGGCAGTAGACTTAGTGGCTGTCGCGTCGCGACCACTAGCGGATCTGCGGGGATGCTGCTCCCCTGAGACCCCGGATGCGATCGGCGACACCCGTGTGTCCCCGATGGGTAAGCAAGTAGTACCCGAACGGCCCTGCGAGGCAGTCGCACGGATGCTGACTCCGGCGGCGGGGCAGAACCACATGCGGAGAGGGCACCACGGCAGGAGCCCGATGCGAGTGCATGGGCTGCAGGAGGGGGCATCGTGGCGGACACTCTGATCGCGGCGGCCCGCGTCGTCCCTGCCACCGGCTCGGAGGTCCTGTCGCCCGGCTTTGTGCGGGTCAGCGGTGGGGCGATCACCGAAGTGGGCGGGGGACGCCCGGCGCAGGCACCGGATGTCGACCTGGCGGACGGCCTACTCGTGCCCGGCTTCGTCGATCTCCAGGTGAATGGTCATTTCGGTGTCGACCTCGCGGTGGTAGCGACGGCCGGCTGGGCGACGGTGGTGCGGCGCCTCCCCGAGACAGGCACAACCGCATTCCTGCCCACCTTTGTCACCGCTCCTGTGCACAGGCTCGCCGGGGCGCTGCGTGCGGTGGAACACGTGCTGCCTGGGCTACCGCTCGGGTCGCGGGTGCTTGGCGTCCATCTGGAGGGGCCGTTCATCTCGTTGCGGCACAGGGGCGCGCACGATCCCGAATGGATCATCGATCCGGAGCCTGAAGCGGTCGAGGAACTCATGCGGGCGGGCGGCGGCGCGCTCAGGCTCGTCACGCTCGCCCCGGAACGTCATGGGGCGATGGCGGCGATCAACTTGCTGGCCGACGCGGGCGTGCGCGTCAGCGTGGGACACACTGACGCGACCTCGGCTCAGGTGGCGGCGGCGGTCGATGCTGGGGCCCGGATGGTGACGCACCTATTCAACGCGCAGACGGGGATGCATCATCGTGAGCCCGGCGTGGTCGGCGAGGCGCTCGGTGACCCGCGCATCACATGTGGCCTCATCGCGGATCTGCACCACGTCGCGCCGATCGTCTGCAAAATCGCCTTCGCCGCGGCAGCCGGCCGGATCGCGATTGTCACCGACGCCGCGGCGTGCGCGGGCATGCCGGCGGGCCGCTACCAGCTCGGCGGGCAGCTGATCCAGCTGCCGGCTGGCGACGGCGTGCCGCCGGTGCGCGCTGACGGGCGTTTGGCGGGCTCGGCGTTGCGGATGGACGTCGGCGTGTCGAACATGGTGGCCGTCGGCGTCGACCTGACGGCGGCGATTGCCGCGGCGACCCGCATACCTGCCGACTTCATCGGTCGGCCGGATCTCGGCCGTATCTGCAAGGGCTCGGCGGCCGATCTTGTCTGGCTCGGCGACGACCTGCGGACCCGGTCCACCTGGATCGCCGGTGATCTGGTGTACTCCGCCATACTGGACAGCACCCGCCGCAGCCATCATTCGTTCGCGCACGAGCCTTCCTTGCAGGATGGTTCGCTGCCTGGGCACCGTTCCTCGTACTAGTAGCCCGTAAGGGCCTCAGCCGAATTGGCAGCTACCTGGCGCGGTTAGGGACACCAGCGCGCTGGCCGCGACAAGGTCACCGGGCGCCGCGGCCCGGCTTCGTCACCCAAACGCCCGATTCGGGGACTCTGCGTGGCTATGCTTATCGCATGCGTCGTCGCGTCCGGGTCGGGTGGCACGACCTCCGGTGGGCCACAGGGGCCATCGGACCGTGCCGCGCGCCAACCTGTTGCTGTGGTTAGCCCTGGCGCGGACTCCGGCAGCGCAATCGAGGCGCTCGCGGCGCGGATGAGTCTGCCAGAGAAGGTCGGCCAGCTCTTCGTGTCGGCCGTGCCAGGCACCGGAGCGGCCCAGGGAGGCGCCGACCTGGTGCGCAAGTACCACCTCGGCGGAGTCATCTATTTCGGCGCCAACCTGCATGACGCGGGGCAGGTTGCGCGCCTGTCCAACGGGCTACAGCGTGCTGCCATGGAGCAGGCGCCAGGGGTGCCGCTCATCATCGGTACTGATCAAGAGGGCGGCATCGCCTGCCGTCTTGAGGGCGTTCTCGCGTCGTTCCCCAGCCAGCTTGCGGCGGGGGCGACCAGGGACCCGGCCCTGGTGGAGGTGGCCGCGCGCGCCACCGGGCGCCAGTTGCGCGCGGTCGGCATCAACCTGGATTACGCGCCGGTGGCCGACGTGAATGTCGCCCCGGCCAACCCGGTGATCGGAACCCGGTCGTTCGGCTCGCAGCCCGCGCGGGTCGCCGAGATGACGCGGGCCGCGATCGCTGGTTTCCACGACGCCGGCGTTGCCTCGGCAGCCAAGCATTTTCCCGGGCACGGAGACACCAACGTCGACAGCCACACCGGGCTCCCCGTGATCCACCACTGCCTGCGCCAATGGCAGGAGATCGACGCACCGCCGTTCGAGGCCGCTATCCGCGCCGGTGCCGACATGATCATGTCGGCGCACATCGTCGTGCCGGAGCTTGACGAATCTGGGGAGCCCGCGACATTGTCGCCCGAGGTCATCACCAGCCTGCTGCGGGTCAGACTCGGTTACCAGGGCGTGGTCACGACCGACTCACTGCAGATGGCGGGCGTGCGCCAGCGTTACAGCGACGCGCAAATCGCGGTGCGCGCGATCCAGGCTGGATGCGACGAATTGCTGATGCCGCAGCGCCTCCAGACGGCTTACGGTGCCGTGCTCGGTGCCGTCCGAGCCGGCGAGATTTCGATCGCGCGCCTGGACGAGTCGCTGCGCAGGATCCTCAGGCTCAAGCTGGACCGTGGCCTTTTCACGAACCCGTACGTGGACTCAGGCGCCGCCGTGCGGCGGGTGAACACGACCGCAGACAGGAGCGTTGCGGCTCGCGTCGCTGACCAGTCTGTGACGTTACTGAGGAACGAGGGTCACGTGCTGCCGCTGCATCGCGGCGCCCGGACCTACGTCACGGGCCCAGGTGCGGTGCCGCTCGCCGCCGCACTCGCGCGCTCGGGTGCGGTCATCGCCGGCTCGGCCCGCGGCGCCGACGCGATCGTCGCGACGACGGCAGACGCCATCCGCGACCCGGTGCAGCAGGCCGCGATCTACTGCTTGCTGGCCGGGTACGCCCCGGTGATCGTCGTCGCCACAGGCAAGCCATACGACCTGGGCCTGTTCCCCACGGCCGCGGCCGCTGCCGCGACGTACTGCGACACCGCCGCTTCCATCGCCGCGGTGGCGGGCGTGCTGACGGGCGCCGTGCGGCCGTCTGGGCGCCTGCCCGTCGCCGTGGCCGCGGCCAATGGAAAGACCGCCTACCCGCTCGGCGCAGGCCTGCAGTATTAGACAGTCAGGAGTTATATTGACAGTCACGGTCAAGTACCGGCAGTCAACCGCGAGGCGGCGCGAGCCAGTTGGCGGATTCGAGGTCGCCAGGCTGAGCGCAGTTGGCGGTCGCGGGCGGGCCGCCGCATTCAGGCGCAGGCTTCATTAGGATCGGTAGGGTGCTTGCGAGTCGGTCGCAACGTCAGGAACCGTGCCGCTCCGTGCCGATCGGGTTGATCACCGACTGGGGCGGTGTCCTCACCGTCCCCATCGCCACCGCGGTGGCCGCCTGGCTGGATGCGGACGGCATCGACAAACCGGCCTACCGGGTGCTGATGAGCCAGTGGGTCAGCGAAGCGTACAGCGGCGATGGGCTGGTAAACCCGATACACGCGCTTGAACGCGGCGAGAGCAGGCCGGAAGAGTTCGAGGCACTGCTCGCCGCGCAGCTTGTGCGCAGCGACGGCGCGGCGGTGGCCGCCACCGGCCTGCTCAGCCGCATGTTCGCGGAAATGGCGCCGGTCGAGCCCATGTACGCGCTGCTGCGGTCGCTTCGCCGGGCGGGGATCCGGACCGGGATGCTGTCCAACTCGTGGGGCAACGACTACCCGCGCGAGACGTTCGCCGACCTATTCGACGCCGTTGTCATATCCAGCGAGGTGGGCATGCGCAAGCCTGAGGAGCGGATCTTCCTGCACGCGCTCGCCGGGCTTGGTCTCTCGCCGCAGCAGTGCGTCTTCGTCGACGACATCGAGGCCAATGTCGCCGCCGCCCAGGCGCTCGGCATGATCGGGCTGCATCATCGCGACCACGAAGCCACCGCGGCAGCCGTTCGGGATCTGTTCGGGCTCGCTTGATGGCCGGCGTTTCCTACCCCCGCCCGGCAACCGAGGGGCGATCGGCCAACATGCGCGCCAACAGGCGCGCCAACACCAAGCCCGAGATTGCCCTGCGCAGCGCGCTGCATGGGCTTGGTTACCGCTATCGCAAGGATCATCGTCTCGACCTCAGCGAGGGTGTCCGGGTCCGGCCGGACATCGTGTTCACGGCCAGGAAGGTCGCGGTTTTCGTGGACGGGTGCTTCTGGCACGCCTGCCCAGACCATGGCCGCGAGCCAACGGTGAACGAGTGGTACTGGTCGCCGAAACTCCGCCGTACCACCGAACGGGACCGGGCCGCCGACCTCGCGCTGGCGGCTGCGGGCTGGCGGGTGGTCCGCCTCTGGGAGCACATACCGCTTGCTGACGCCACGGCCGCGGTGATCGCGGTGCTTGGCCCGCCTGCGGGGCTGCCGGATGAGGAATCAGGCGGCGGCGATCTCGCACAGCCACGACAACCAGTGCCGCGCCCGCCGCTACCGAGGCGCCGGATTTCGCACCCATGAGGCGCTGCCGGCTGGCAGACTTCGATCATCCGCGCACACCGGGCCGGTGCGGTCGCTGGATCACCCGCATGTCCGAGGAGCAAATGCGCGTTTATCTGCCATCCACGCTGCCGGCGCTCGCCGCCGCGCTTGACACCAGCGAGTTCGGCTCACCGCCGATCTGCGCGTTCGCGGTCACACCCGCGCTACGCGAGTGGTATGCGAGCGGTGACCTCGACGCACTCGAGTACACCGCGCTGACGGCGGCGGCACGGGCCTCGCTGCGACTGCTCGCTGCAGACCCGGTCGCGCCGCGGCGGCGGGTCGTGCTCGCCGCCGAGATTCCCGGCGAGAAGGTATGCCGCGGCGACAGCCACGCGGATCGCGCCACGGTCCTGGTCGGGTCGGCTGTCCCGCTGGACAAAATCGTGTCCGCGCACATCGACGACATAATCGCGGCGCCCGACGTGCACACCGCGATCGGCGCGCTCCCAGCCGCGGACAAGGGTGACCAGGACGCGAAATTCCTGGTGGACAGCGCCGAAGGTCACGAACTGCTGTGGTACGCCGCGGCCGAGCTTGGCTACGTCTGCTAGCGAGCGATACCTGTCAACCACGGCTTACCCACGCCCACCGGGCCGTCGATCTCGGCGCGGACCTGATCAGGGGCCAAGGCTGGCGCGAGTACCCCGCGCGCCGGAATCGTGCCGTAGGCATGCAACGCGCCGGCCTCAAGCGCGCCTGTCACGGTTACCCCGCGGAACCCGGCGGAGCCGGGGCGGGCGAGGTGGCGGCCCCGCTGGTGGCGGTGCTGGTGGCCGGGCTAATCGCCGCGCCGCCTGCTCGGTCGCAGACACCGGCGCTGGCGCAGACGTGCCCGTGCCAGGATCGCCAAAGATCGGCGTAAGCGCCATCGGCGGCGACCAGTTCTTCGTGCGAGCCGAGTTCACGGATCCGGCCGTCCTCGACCACTGCCACCCTGTCCGCGTCCCTGCCGGTGTGCAGACGGTGCGCGATCGCCACCACCGTGCGCCCGTCGAGCACCGCGGCGAGCGAACGCTCAAGGTGGCGTGCCGCGCGCGGGTCGAGCAGTGACGTCGCCTCATCGAGCACTAGCGTGTGCGGATCGGCGAGCACAAGTCGCGCCAGGGCTACCTGCTGCGCCTGCGCGGGTGACAGGGCGAGCTGACCCGAGCCGACCATGGTGTCAAGGCCGTCGGGCAACTGCTGTGCCCAATCCAGGGCAGCTACCGCGGCGAGCGCCGCACGGATTTTGTCATCATCCACCTGCTGCGCGGCCGGGCTGCCCGCGGGTTGGCTGCCCTCGGCCGGGCTGCCCGCGGCCGGGCGACCCATCGGCGGGCTACCGGCGGCTGGGCTGTCGGCGGCCATCCCGGTAGCGCCAAGCGCAACGTTGTCGCGCAACGTACCGAGGAATACGTGGTGCTCTTGGGTGACAAGTGCGACCTGGCCGCGCAGTTCGCCAAGTGGCAGTTCCACCAGTGGTACCCGGCCGACGGTCACCGCGCCTGATCGGGGCGGGTGAATGCCCGCGAGCAGCCGCCCGAGCGTTGACTTCCCCGCACCGCTCGGGCCCACCATCGCCAGCCGCTCGCCCGGCTTCAGGCGAAGGTCAACGCCGTGCAGCACGTCGTTGCCCGGCGCATACGCGTAGCGGACAGAATCGGCGGCGAGGTGCTCGCCGACCGGGGCGCGGCCGCTTTCTGCGCGGTCGGCGGGAACCAACGCCACCCCGAGCAGCCTTGCCAGGGACGCCCCGCCCACCTGCAGTTCATCCACCCAGCTCAGCAGCCGGTCCAGCGGATCGATGAGTTGCTGTACGTACAGGGTGGCCGCGGTCATCTGGCCGATGGTGGCCCAGCCCCGCAAGGTGAAGAGTCCGCCAAGGCCGAGTGTCGCCGCTACCGGGATCACGTAGCCAAGCTCCACCAGCGGGAACCAGACCATGCGTAGCCCGAGTGTGTAACGCTCCGCCCGCCAGGCCCGCTTCAGGTCGGACTGGGTGCGGGCGAGCCTGCGGGCCTGCAGTCGCAGTGCCTCCACGGTGCGAGCGCCGGCCACGGTTTCCGCGATGCCTTCCGTCAGCTCCGCGTAGGCGGCGTTCTCCGCGAGATAGGCGTCCCTCGCCCGGGCCAGGTACCAGCGCGTCGCGAACCACAGCAGCGGTATCGCGGTCAGGCAGGGCAGCGCGAGCAACGGCCCGTTGAGTATCAGCGCGCCGACCGCGAACGCGCCCGTCACGATGGCGATCAGCGTCTCCGGTACCGCCATGCGGACGGCGCGCGACATCGCGTCCACATCCCGCGTCGTGCGGGTGAGCAGATCTCCGCTGCCGGCGCGTTCCACCGTGGACAGCGGCAGGGTGAGCACCTGCCGGACGAACTCCTCACGCAACTGGGCAAGTACGAGTTCGCCGAGCCGCGTTGAGCAGTAGACGGCGAACCGCAAGACCACGGCCTGTGCCACGATCAGGCCGCCGATGATGAGCGCGACCAGGTCCACGTGCTGCCGGGTCAGGTGGCCCTCGGTCACCGCCTCGACCAGGTTGCCGATCAGCCGCGGCGAGATCAGGCCGGCCGTCGCGGCCAGACCGTGCAGGGTCAGCGCGGTGGCGAGTTGCCCTGGGTGGCGCAGCATGAGCCTGCGCGCATAGCCGCGGACCTGCCGCCGGGTCGCGATGGGCAGGATCGGCCGGGCTGGTTCGCTGGCGGCGCGGTCGGCCTCGGTGGCAGTCAATCAGGCCTCCTGCCTGGTAACGGTGGTGGCGTAGCCGGGATGGCTCGCGAGCAGTTCGCTGTGGCTGCCCTCCGCTACGACCTTGCCGCCGTCGACGAACGCCACGTGGTCGGCCCGGGCGAGGACGAGCGGGCTGGTAGCGGCGACGACCGTCGTCCGGCCCGCCCGCGCGGGCCCGAGCCTCGCCGCGATGCGGGACTCGGTATGCGCGTCCACTGCTGAGGTCGGTTCGACGAGCACGAGGACGGGCGGATCGGCCGTGAGAGCGCGGACGAGTTTGAGCCGTTGCTGCTGGCCGCCGGAGAACTCGCGGCCAGAGTCGGTGATCCTGGCGTCGAGGCCAGCGGGCAGCGCGTCGACGATGTCGGTCGCAGCGGCGGTCCGCAGTGCGCGGGTCAGGGCCGTCTCTCCCGCGCCGTACGGGTCGAGTTCGTCGCGGAGCCGGCCGGCGAGCAACCGGTCTGAGTTCTCGCACACCAGGATCGTCCGGCGGACCGTGTCGATCGGCAGATCGGCGAGCCTGACACCGCCACAGGACACCTCGCCTGCCGAGAACCTGCCGAGCCTGTCCGCGATGGCGACGGCGTCAGGCGCCGCTGCCGCAACTATCGCGGTGAACAGGCCGGGACGCACTACAAGGCCCGATTCCACATCAACTAGCTCGCCAGCCCGCGCAGCCTCGCAAGGTTCTTCAGCCTCTTCAGTTTCTTTGACATCTGTGAGCTCTGAAGTCTTTTTGATCTTTTTAGCCTCTACAATTTCTATGATCTCTGCGGTCTCTGCGGTCTCTGCGGTCTCTGCGGTCTCTGCGGTCTCTGCGGTCTCTGCGGTCTCTGCGGTCTCTGCGGTCTCTGCGGTCTCTGCGGTCTCTGCGATCTCTGCGATCTCTGCCGGACCCGCACCGGTGACGTCCGGCGACAGGCTCAGCAAGGTGGTGACCCTGCGTGCCGCCACGTGCGCCTTGGTGATCTTGTCGGCGGCCTCGGTAAGCGTGCCGATGGGGCCGGTGAGGAAAACGGCGTAGCCGTAGCAGGCCACAAGCTGGCCGGGCGTGATCGAGCCATCGATTGCCATCCGCGCACCGGTCCAGACGACGAGCGTGACAAGCAGTCCGGGCAGCAGGATCTCGGCGCCCGCAAGCAGCGACTCGATCGCGCCGACCCGGATACCTGCCCGCATCACATCCTGTGATCCCGTGGCGTAGCGCGCGGCGAACAGGTCTTCGCCGCCGATACCGCGCAGCACCCGCAGCCCGGCGACGATATCCGAGGCGCGGGTGGCGAGATGTGCCTGCCGCTCGCGCTGCGCCTGCTGGCGGTGGTGGAGCGGCCGGACAAGCAGTGCCATCGCCGCGGCCATAACCGGCACCGCGGCGACGGTGACCAGACCGGCAGTCGCGTAGGTGGTAAGCATGATCACCGCGACCACGACGATGGCCACGACCGATCCGCTGCCACGGCCGCAGATGTCCATCGCGCCGCCGATCTGCACGACATCGGACACCCCGATGCTGACGACCTCGCCCGCCGCGAGCCGCTTCGGCAGTGCCGCGCCGAGTTGTACCGCCTTGCGCACGGTCACCTGGACGGTGAGGAAGGCGGCGCCGAGCCAGTTCATTACCGAATTGCGGTGCCGCGTCACCCCGGCGACCGCCTGGATCACGCCGAGGCCGAAGAGCATGCCTGTCCACAGGGCGAGCGCGCCACCGTCCCGCGCGGTCACGCCTGCGTCGATGGCGTGCCCGATGACGGCGGGCATCAGCGCCTGGGCGACCATCCAGACGATCCCCGTCGCCGCGGCCGCGAGCATCCCGCGTGGCTGGCTGCGCGCCACCCACCACAGGTAACGTGCAGCCGACCTATGGTCGGCTTCCCCCGGATCGGGGACGGGTAGCTCGCGCATGGTGTGCCTCGTCAATGCTGGTGCGCACCGCGTAGACCGTTAAGGATCATGCTCGTCCGTGGTAACGGTGACGCGGGCGGGACAGCGCTGCACGGGGGGCGAGCCCCCCGAACCCCCCGGAGCATGCCGAACGGCGGTGCGTGGTGGCACCTATTTGTTGTGCAGGGATGTACGGATCGTAACCAGGCCGGCCCGGCTGCGGCGAATGGTTTTTTTTCCTCGCCCCGCGGCCGCCGCGGGCGCGGGCGGGCTCGCCCGTTGCTTGCTGGTTTGCCTCGCGTGGCACGATTCACTCATCAGATGTTGTGTGACGCCGCGCCCGATGTCACCCGCGATCCGGGGGCCCGCGGCGCGGCGCAAGTCCGCCGAGGATGTTGGACCAACACCGGGAGCGATCTGTGATGGACGCTGTGACCAATGTGCCCGTACCTTCGAACGAGCCGGTCAGGCAGTACTCACCCGGCAGCCCCGAGCGGGCCGCGGTGGAGCAGAAGATCAAGGAACAACGGGCCGCGGTTGCCCAGCTGCAGATGAACATCGGCGGCGAGTGGCGGATGGGCAGTGGCGGGCAGATCGAGGTGGTAGAGCCGCACAACTTCAGGCATGTGCTCGGCCAGCTGGGCGACGCCACCGATGACGACGTGGCGGCGGCGGTGGCTGCCGCCCGCCAGGCGGCACCGGACTGGCGCGCGCTGCCCTTCGACGACCGCGCGGCCGTTTTCCTGAAGGCGGCGGACCTGCTCGCGGGACCGTGGCGGGCCACGATGAACGCGGCGACGATCCTTGGGCAGTCCAAGTCGGTCTTCCAGGCCGAGATCGACGCCGCCTGCGAGCTCATTGATTTCTGGCGGTTCAACGTGTCGTTCGCCCGCCAGTTGCTCGCCGACCAGCCCAGGTCAGGTCCGGGGACATGGAACCGGATGGAGTACCGGCCGCTCGATGGCTTCGTGCTGGCGATCACGCCGTTCAACTTCACCTCGATCGCGGCGAATCTGCCTTCCGCGCCCGCGCTGCTCGGCAATACCGTGGTCTGGAAGCCGTCGCCGACCCAGCAGCTTTCCGCGCACGTGAGCATGGCGCTGCTCGAGGCGGCTGGCCTGCCGCCCGGCGTGATCAACATGGTGACGGGCAACGGCCTGGCGGTCTCGCGGGTCGCGCTTGCCCATCCAGATCTCGCTGGGATCCACTTCACCGGCTCGACCGCCACGTTCCGGCACCTGTGGGCCACCGTTGGCGGCGGAATCGCTACCTACCGCAGCTATCCTCGCATCGTTGGCGAAACCGGCGGCAAGGATTTCGTGATCGCCCACCCGTCAGCCGACCCGGACGTGCTCACCACCGCGCTGATTCGTGGCGCCTACGAATACCAGGGCCAGAAATGCTCGGCGGCCTCCCGCAGCTACATCCCGCGTTCGGTGTGGGACCGGATGGGTGACGATTTCGTCTCCGTCGCCGAGTCGCTGTCCGTTGGTGACGTGGCGTCCGACTTGTCGCTGTTCATGGGCGCGGTCATCGACGCGCGGGCCTTCGCCAAGCATCGCGCGGCGCTTGACCGGGCGGCCGATCGCCCGTCTGTGCGGGTCCTCACCGGCAGCTACGACGACTCAGCGGGCTACTTCGTCCGGCCGGCCGTGCTTGAGTGCTCCGATCCGTACGACGAGGTATTCACCACGGAGTACTTCGGGCCGATCCTTTCCGTGCACGTGTATGAGGACCGTGACTACGCGGCGGTGCTGAGCCAGGCGGCCGACGTGGCTCCCTACGCGCTGACGGGCGCGGTGATTGCCCAGGATCGTGCCGCGATCGCTGCGGCCAGCGACGCGATGCGGTTCGCGGCCGGGAACTTCTACATCAACGACAAGCCGACCGGTGCGGTCGTCGGGCAGCAGCCGTTCGGCGGGTCGCGGGCGAGCGGGACAAACGACAAGGCAGGCTCGATACTGAACCTGACCCGCTGGGTCAGCGCCCGCACGATCAAGGAGTTGTTCTCGCCGCCCGTCGACTACCGCTACCCGCACATGGGCTAGCTTTCTGTGCGACTCGCCAGGCCTGCTGCCTGGCGGCACGGCGGCGACCGGCCGGCCTATCCGGGCACCGGGCGCGGGGCGGGCCCCGTGCCCGGTTGAGCTGGCCCCGTGCCGGGCTCGCCCGGCCCACTGCCCGGCTGCCCGGCCTGGGCCGCACTCAAATGCGCGTGCGTGCGCAGCGGTGCCTCCTTCAGGATCAACGCGAGCAGGAACGCCACCCCAAGCAGCGGAACCAGATAGGCGTAGATCGGCGGCAGCGCGTCGGCGAAGGACACCACGATCGCATGCTTGAGCGCCGCGGGCAGCGCAGTGAGTCCCTGCGGTGTGAGCGAGCTGACCAGCTGGCTGCTCAGGTGGCCTGCTACCGCATGGGGGATGCGCGCGGAAAGTTGCGCGTCCAGGCGGTGCACGAACAGCGCGCCGATCAGGGCGACACCTACGCTGCTGCCGATCTGCCGGGCGAAGTTGACCGACGACGTCGCCGTGCCCAGATCTCGCCGGGCCGCGCTGTTCTGCACGATCAGCACCATAACCTGCATGATCAGGCCAATGCCGAGGCCGAGGATCAGCATGTACAGGCTCGAGGCGAGGTGTGTCGTGTCCGCGCGCAAGGTGGACAGGAGGTACATGCCCACGCCGGCGATCGCCGTGCCAGCGATCGGGTAGGCCTTGTAGTGGCCGGTCCTGGCGATGAGCCTGCCGGACGAGATGGATGTGATCAGCAGGCCGGCTATCAGCGGCAGCAGCAGCAGCCCCGACGCGATCGCGCTGACACCGGTGACGATCTGCAGGTAGGTGGGCAGGTAGCTGATCGCGCCGAACATGGCGATCCCGAGGATGAGCGAGATCGTGCAGGCAATGTTGAAGGTCTGATCGCGGAACAGCCGAAGCGGGATCACGGGTTCAGCTGCGTACCGCGCGGAGATCAGCCAGGCCGACGCGAGAGCCAGGGTGGCGGTGCCGAGGCCGATGATCATCGGCGAGCCCCACGCGTAGCTGGTGCCGCCCCAGCTCGTGAGCAGGACCAGGCAGACCACGGCGCCGCCGAGCAGGCCCATGCCCAGGTAGTCGATCCGTGGCTTGTGCTGCGGCCTGGGCAGGTGCAGCACGACGCCGGTGACGAGCAGAGCGACAGCACCGATGGGCAGGTTGATGTAGAAGATCCACCGCCAGGACAGGTTGTCCACGAAGAATCCGCCGAGCAGCGGCCCGATGATTGACGCCAGCCCGAAGACGCCGCCGATCAGTCCCATGTACTTGCCTCGCTCACGCGGGCTGACGACATCGCCGATGATCGCTTGTGCGCCGATCATCAGCCCGCCCGCGCCCACCCCCTGCACCCCGCGGAACACGATCAGCTCGGTCATCGAGTGCGCGAGGCCGGACGCTACCGAGCCCACCAGGAAGACCACGATCGCGAACTGGAACACGGGCTTGCGGCCGAACAGGTCGCCGACCTTGCCGTAGATCGGCATCACGACGGCCACCGCCAGCAGATAGGCCGTGACTACCCAGCCGATATGGTTCAGCCCGTGCAGGTCGCCAGTGATCGTCGGCAGGGCCGTGGCAACGATCGTCTGGTCGAGCGCGGCGAGCAGCATGCCCAGCATCAGGCCGGAGAAGATCAACAGCACCTGGCGGTTTCCAGCACCGGCTACCCCGGTACCCCCGGTCCCGTCCGGAGACGGCGGGACGGCCTGCGCTGACGGTCGCGGCATGCTAAGTCCCCTCTGCCGCAGGCACTGTCAACCCGCGTCCGGCCAGGTAATGTTGGACTTAGTTAGAGAAAAGACTCTTCTTTAATTAAATCCACGTTAGACTCGGCGCGGCGGCGGCGCAAGAGAATCAGCGGAGGCCGACATGGCCGAAACGGCCGGCCGGATACAGACGATCGGCGGGGCAGAGCCGGTCGGCGGGGCAGAGACCGTCGGCGGGGCAGAGCCGGTCGGCGGGGCAGAGCCGGTCGGCGGGGCAGAGCCGGTCGGCGGGGCAGAGCCGGTCGGCGGGGCAGAGCCGGCCGGGACGGTTGGCCGGGCCGGGCCGGCGCCGCCGGACAGCCCTCCTGCCGATCACAGGAAGGCGCCGCGGCGCCGCGGCGAAGTGCTTGAGCGCGCGATCTTCGATGCCACTCTCGCGGAGCTTGACCAGGTCGGCTACCTGAACCTAAGCCTGGAGCGCGTCGCCCAGCGTGCCCGCACGGGCAATGCATCGCTCTACCGCCGCTGGCCAAGCCGCGCGGAGCTAGTTGTCGAAGCGATCCGCCATGTCATGCCTGATCGGGAGGAGCCGCCCGACACCGGGACGGTCAGGGGTGATCTGCTGGCCCTGCTGCGCAAGATGGCAGCCAGGCAGGCGGGGCCGACCGGCGAGATCGTCCGTGGTGTGATCGCCGAGTCACTCGGCAACGAGCGTGTTCGTGCGGCCCGCGCCCGGCTGGCCAGCCACCGGGACCAGCAGGTGCTCGAAATCCTGCACAGGGGAGCGGCCCGCGGCGAGGTGCGTCCAGGGGCTCTCACGCCGCAGCTGGCCGGCGTCGGGCCCGCCCTCCTGATGAGCCATTTCTTGCTACACGGAGCGCCGATCCCCGACCGGGTTGTAACCGGCATCGTCGACCAGGTTGTCATGGTACTGATCAGCGTGTGCTAGGGGGTACAGCCCGGGAGCGGCGGGGCCGCAGAGGTTGGCGAGAGTGGTTTCGGCGTTGTAGGGGCGTCGCCGGTGTGCAGATGCGATAGTGCGACCGATCGCGCGGCGGCGCCGGGGCGGCTCGAGGAATGTGCAAGCATCAGCCGGATCGCACCGTCCGCCCCTTACGCACCGGAGGTGCTCATTCACCGTCTGGTCTTGTGGAACATCGATCTGACGCTCGTCGATGTTGCGCGGGTGACGCGGGTGACGCGGGTGACGCGGGTGACGCGGGAGGCGTACGCGGAGGCCTTCCGTGAGGTGACCGGCCGTCCGCTGGTGCGGCTCGCGCCGATGGCGGGCAAGTCGGAGTCGGAGATCTTCTTCGAGTCCTTCGCGATGAACAGCGCCGATCGCGGCGACCCGGACCAGGCAGCCGAACTGCTCGCCAGGTTCAACGAGGCTCTCGGTGCCGCGTTCGCTGCGCGGCGGGCGCTGTTACCAGAGCGCGGCCGGCTGCTGACTGGCGCCATGGAGGCCGTGCTGGGCCTGACTCGGCGCGCGCCAGCTAGCGGGCACCGCCGCAGGCGACATGCGCACCCCGAGGGCGGACGCTTGCCTTGACGCCCGGTCACGCCCTAAAGGCAAGCGCAGCCTTTGTCCTGCGCCGGAAGCTGCCGGTCGCCGACCCAAATATTACGGTCCGCAGACCCGGGTCCCGACTCCCCCAGAATGGCTCCCTCGCGCCGCTAGCGTCATGCTCGCGATCAGACGCACCGCCGTGGATCGCTGCGGATCGCCATGGACAGCCGTGACCGCCGCGGGCCGTTGCGGACGAGGTCGGTGACCCTAAGCCGCCGTTACGCGGGGCCAACCTGGGGAGCGGACCCAAAAGCGACGTATCGGGATGCATGGAAGGGGATCGTAGTGAGAACGAGGCTCAACCGGGTAGGTGCGACTGCGCGCAGACCCCGAATGAGTAGGCGAGGAACGGTATCGGTCGGCCTGGCCATCGTCGCCGGTTCTGGCGCCTTCGCAAGCGCACTAATCCTGAACGGGCAGAGCCATATCAATCTCGCGGCTAATGCGAGCCGCGCCCACCAGGTAAACCACTCACATGCGGCCAGCCGTTTTGTGTTCAGTACGCTCGACAATAGCAATGATCCGACGTTTAACCAGTTGCTGGGGATCAACAACCGCGGCGTGATCGCCGGCTACTTCGGGTCCGGCGCGCAGGGCCACCCGAACAAGGGCTACCAGTTGGTTCTGTCACGTCACGGGTCGAGATTCAGGAACGAGAACTTCCCGCACTCGGTACAGACACAGGTCACCGGGCTTAACGGCCACGGCGTCACGGTCGGATTCTGGTCGGACATGAACAACGCCGGCCAGATGAACGACAACTTCGGCTTCTATGCCGTGGGTGGCCGCTTCCACAAAGTGAACTATCCGACGACGCACAACGCCAGCCCGCCGGTCAATCAGCTCCTCGGTGTGAACAACGCGAATATCGCCGTCGGATTCTACACCGACGCAAAGGGTAACAACCACGGATACCGCTACAACATCGGCAGGCATAAGTATCGCTCCATTACGATCAGGGGTGCGAAAAGCCTGACCGCCGCCGCCATAAGTAACATGGGCGACGTTGCAGGTTTCTTTACGGGTTCAGGCGGTGTCACCAAGGCCTTCCTAATGCGCCCGGGTGGCCACACCACGAAGCTGGCCTATCCGCGCGCGATGATGACCCAGGCGCTCGGCGTCAATGACGCAGGTGAAGTGGTGGGTGCCTACCAGACCGGCAGCGGCAACAATGCCAAGATGCACGGTTTTACCTGGACCAGCCGTCATGGCTTCAGGACTGTGGACGATCCGCACGGCCGCGGCGCCACCACGATCAACGGCGTGAACGACGCGGGTGACCTCGTCGGCTTCTACGCCGACGCCATGGGCAACACACACGGCTTGCTTTATGCGCGGGCCCATTACGTGGCGTTGCCAGCGCCGCCCGTACCTATGTCGATGCCGATGCCGTCCGAGATGCCGACGAAGTCCGCGATGGCGATGACGACACAGTCAGCGAAGCCAACGATGTCGCCGACCCTCACTCCGGTACCGATGTCGAGTTCGTCCGCGCCGCCGCATTGGTAAGCCGCGCAGACGCGGCGGGGCAGCCGGGGCTAACCCGGCTGCCCCGCCGAGCTACCTGAGACCTCGCGCAGGTAGGGGGGCAGGTCTGAATACGTCGCCACGTCCTGCGCGGGCGGTGGCGTCGCTTGCACCTGGGTACCCCAGTCGGAGTAGGTCACGTCCGCGGTAATCGGGCCAAGGTCCGGCGAGTAGGCGGTGATGACACAGCTCACCGGCAGCAGGCGCGAGTCGAGCACGACATGCCAGGTCGCCTCCGTGGTGCCGGGTCCAGCGAACGTGATGACCGCGTCGTGCGCTCCAGGTGTGGCATGGGGCAGGGCAGTCGCGAGCAGCACAGTGCCCGACATGTTCGCCCGAGCTGACGCTCCGGTTCCCGACCAGTGTGGTCGCGCGCTGTCCATCGCGTACCTGAGCAGGTTCCAGCTTGTCGCGCTGGCGTAAAGGACGTAGGCGGCCTGCCTCGCCGCGTAAGAAGCACGGCCGTTCGGCACAGCCGGAGTGATCTGTGTCCAGGTCTTACCCGCGGGCATGAGGTTCGCCGGCGGCGCGAAGTAGATGCGGCTGCCGGTCAGGAATACGGCGGGTGCGCGGACGTGCACGCCGTTGAACCTGTCCGCGGTGGCGACGGCGTTTCCCGTGAGCGTCCCGTCACGCGCGACAGATATCGCTCCGGTCAGTGTCTGCTGCAACGTGTGGGCCTGGGGCGTCTGCACGACGACGCCGATTTGCAGCGTGCGGACGGCGAATACCCGGCTGCTGACTTGAACGGACAGCTGGCCAGAAGTGGCGGGTAAGACCGGCAGGCCGCCGCTGGAGGTCGGGCGCGGCGCTGGCCGGCTGGCCGGCGGCGACGTCTTGGCGTGGCTGGCCGGCAGCGACGTCTGGGCGTGGCTGGCCGGCGGCGACGTCTTGGCGTGCGGCGACGGCGCGGTGTGGGTTCCCGACGCCGACGGTGCCGCAGCGGTGATTGCCGGTTTCGGGCTCGGCTTGACGATCTGGCACCCCACCAGCAGCCCAGCGAGCGCAACGACACAGGCAAGAGCCGAGACGATGGGCCGTGTGGGGGGCCGCTCCGGAGCGCCAGGGATTCCAGGCGGAAGCTCACGCGGTCCGTGCCGGAGATAGCCGACCAGGTCATCTGCCCGGTCCGGTGCGTCCGGACAGGCGCGAGTCGTGCCGGTGCCTAGCATTCGCCAGTCCTCACAGCGGAAGCCTCGTCGAGACCTGTCACTTCATCATCGCTCATCACGCCCGGTCCGCACACCGTCACCGGCCCGTGCGCTGGCGGCCACCTTGCGCATCTCGCCGACGCACCCGGCCGGGATCCGCGCGGCACCCGAGGCGGCCCGTCAGCAGCGGACCGCTGAGGCTATTTGCGGCGCTCGGGCAGGTGGGCATGTCTTGCCGATAGCCCCACTATCGGCTCCTCGCGACCATCGTCGACATGGGATGACGCCCCGACGGGTTACTACGCCCTAGTCCACCCATCCACGCGGTGGCCCGCGGAGCCAGGCACGTTGCACGGACTCCTGTCAGGCCCGATGCTGGGGCCTATGTCACCTGACGACGACCTCGCCGCACCCGCCGGGTCTGCGCCGGCCACGACACCGGCACCTGCGGCCACGCCCGCGCACGAGGGAAAGCTGCTCTGGGCGCCCGGCCCAGCCGATCGCGCGCATGCGCGGGTTACCCAATTCCTGCGCTGGCTTGCCGCCGAACGCGGGCTGACCTTTGGCGGCTACGACGAACTGTGGCGCTGGTCGGTCGACCAGCCGGGCGAGTTCTGGCAGTCGGTCTGGGAGTTCTTCGACGTGCCGGGACGGCCCGGGGACGGGCCGCCGCTTGCCGGTGGCCCGATGCCGGACGTCCGCTGGTTCGCCGGCGCCACGGTCAACTACGCGCGGGTGGCATTGCGGTCGGCGGCTTCCGATCCGCACCGGACGGCCGTGATCTTCCGGTCCGAGTCCGGCGACGCCGCCAATCTCACGTATCGGGAGCTTGCCACGGAAGTCGCGCGCGTCCAAGCAGGGCTGCGCGCCCTCGGCGTCGCCCGCGGCGATCGTGTCGCCGCCTACCTACCGACCATACCTGAGGCGCTGATCGCCATGCTCGCGGTCACCGGCCTTGGCGCGATCTGGTCGTCGTGTTCACCCGACTTCGGCGCGGCGAGCGTCATCGACAGGTTCGCGCAGATCGAGCCGAAGGTGCTGATAGCGGTGGACGGCTACCGTTACGGCGGGAAGATCTTCAACCGCGCGGACGCGGTGGGCGCCATCGTCGCGGCGCTGCCGTACCTGCGCGCCGTGGTCGCGGTGGATTACCAACGAACGGGCTTTGACCGCGGTGGCCGGGCGGAACACCCGGCGCGGCCGTTCGGGAGTTGGGGTGCGGGCGCGGGTGAGCAGCGGGTACTGCCTGACGTGACCGCGGTCGGCTGGGATGAGCTCGGGATCCGCAGCCGTCCGGATGGCGTCGGCATACCTGCGAGCGCCTCCGACATCGAGTTCGCTGACGTGCCATTCGACCACCCGCTGTGGGTGCTCTTTTCTTCCGGCACAACCGGCTTGCCCAAGCCAATCGTGCACGGGCACGGCGGCGTGCTGCTCGCACATCTCATGACGATCAGCTTTCATCAGGACCTCGGTCCTGGTGACGTGTTCTTCTGGTACACGACGACCGGCTGGATGATGTGGAATTACCTGGCGGCCGGGCTGCTGGCCGGTGCCACCGTCGTGCTCTATGACGGCAGCGCGACCTATCCGGGCACCGACGCGCTATGGCGGCTAGCCGCCGATACCCGGGTCACGTATTTCGGCACCGGCGCACCGTACCTGCTCGCCTGCGCCAAGGCCGGGCTACGCCCCGGCAGCGAACTGGACCTGACCGCGCTGCGCGGTGTTGGCTCCACCGGCTCGCCGCTGCCGCCCGAGGGGTTCGACTGGGTCTATGACCAGGTGAAGCGTAACGTGGTGCTTGGGTCGTTCTCCGGCGGCACCGATCTGTGCACCGGCTTCGTCGGGCCTTGCCCGCTGTTGCCTGTGCGGGCCGGTGTGATCTCCGGCCGGTGCCTTGGTTCGAAGGTCGAGGCTTACGATCCGGATGGCAAGCCGCTCATAGGGGGAGTCGGCGAGTTGGTGATCACGGTGCCCATGCCGTCAATGCCGGTTGGATTCTGGAACGACCCGGGTGGTACGCGCTACAGGGACAGCTACTTCGCGATGTATCCGGGTGTATGGCGGCATGGCGACTGGATCAAGGTGCTGCCTGATGGTAGCTGCGTGATCTACGGCAGGTCGGACGCCACGCTCAACCGTGGCGGCGTCCGGATGGGCACCAGCGAGTTCTACCGTGTGGTCGAACGCTTCGGTGAGGTAGCCGACAGCCTGGTGATCGACACTGGACGGCTTGGCAGGGAAGGCAGGCTGATCTTGTATCTTGTCCCGGCCGCGGGGAAGCCGCTCGATGCGGACGTGGTCGACAGGATCCGGTCCGCTCTGCGGACAGGGCTCTCACCACGACATGTGCCCGACGAGATCCATCAGGTGCCCGGCATCCCGCGGACTCTGTCAGGTAAGAAGCTCGAGGTACCGGTGCGGAAGATCCTCCTTGGCACACCGATCGCCGAGGCGGCCGACCCCGACGCGCTCGCCAACCCCGAGGTACTTGATTACTTCCGGGCGGAGCCGGGAGGCGCAGCAGGGACGAGCGGCGAAGCCGAGCGGGAGAACTGACATGGGCGGTGGGGCGCTGATAGGAGCGGGCCGCCGCTATGGAGAAGAGGGCGGTGTCCACGGCTACGGCAGCTACCCGCGGCTGCCAGGCCTGCTTGATCAGCAGGTGCCTCAGGCGGACCCGCACGCCCGCGACGAGTTGCTCTTCAGCACCGTGCACCAGGCGTACGAGCTGTGGTTTGCAAAGGAGTAGGGCAATG
This sequence comes from Streptosporangiaceae bacterium, assembly GCA_035517695.1. GTDB lineage: Bacteria > Actinomycetota > Actinomycetes > Streptosporangiales > Streptosporangiaceae > DATFVJ01. Next base: position 46,379 of record DATIYI010000423.1, on the reverse strand, counting down.
GCGGTAAGTCTCGACGCGGAAAAGGACGCGGTGCTGCGGGAGGCAGCGCGGGGTGGCGCGGAGGTGCCGCCTACGGCGGACTCTGCTGTCGGCGGCAGGGTGCGCGACCTGAGCCCCGTGCCGGAAGATCTCTTCGAGTACTTCCGCCTCTACTACCGCCATGTAGCTCCGGAGGATCTGGCCGGGCGCGACCCGGCGCGGGTGGCCGCGGTAGCCACTGAGCACGCCAGGTTCGGCGCTCACCGGCCGCCGGGCCGTGCGCTTGTCCGCGTCCGCGGCGAGCTTGCCGAGGTAGCTGCGATCGGGCTGGAGCCTGGCAGGATCCTGATTGACATTGTCACGGACGACATGCCTTTCCTCGTCGACTCGCTGACCATGGAACTCAGCCGTCACGATCTTGGCATCAACGTGCTGATCCACCCGCAGCTGCGGGTCCGCCGCAATATCGCCGGTGAGCTGCGCGAGATATGCGGCCAGGTCTATGGCCATTCCGGCGCTCCCGACGAGCAGTCAGAGGCGTGGATGCATATCGAGGCCGGCAGGTCGGCCTCGCCGCCCGCGGGGCTTGAGGATCATCTGCGCCGGGTGCTCGCCGACGTGGCGGTGGTGGCTGAGGATGGCCAGCGCATGGCGTCGGCGGCGATCCAGCTCGCGGACGCGCTCGGCAGTGAGCCGCCGGAACCGGGAGTTGCCGCACTGCCCGTCGCCGAGCTCGCCGAGGGCCAGGAACTACTGCGCTGGCTCGCCGATGGTCACTTCACGTTCCTCGGCTGCCGCGAGTATGACCTCGTGACCGAGCCGGCCGGGCCCGCAGGGCCAAATGGTGGTGCCTTGTGCGCGGTGCCAGGCACCGGCCTGGGAATCTTGCGTCATGACAAACAGCGCTCGGAATCCTTCGCCTCGTTGCCGCCTGAGGTGCGGGCGAAAGCGAGGGAGCGCCGGCTGCTCGTCCTGACCAAGGCCAATTCGCGTGCGACCGTGTACCGCCCCAACTACCTCGACTACATCGCGGTCAAGAAGTTCAGCGAAAGCGGTGAGGTGGTGGGGGAGTACAGGTTCCTCGGCCTGTACAGTCACGCGGCATATACCGAGAGTGTGGCGCGGATACCAGTATTGCGGCAAAAGCTGGCTGAGGTGCTGCAGCGCGCCGGACTGTCGCCTGCCAGCCACGACGGCAAGGACATGGTCGAGATTCTGGAGACCTACCCTCGCGAGGAGCTATTCCAGATCTCCGTCGATGAGCTGCTGCCGATCGCGCTCGGCGTGCTGCGGCTGCGTGAGCGCAAGCAGACGAGGCTCTTCCTGCGCAGGGATGTGTACGGGCGCTACATGTCCTGCATGGTGTACCTACCGCGGGACAGGTACACGACGAACGTGCGGCTACGCGCGACCGAGATCCTGCGCGCCGCGCTGAACGGCAAGACCGTTGACTACAGCGCGATGATCGGCGATGCGGCCCTCGCCAGGCTGCACATCGTGGTGCGCGGTGAGCGCGGCGTGCCCATGCCCCGGGTTAACGCGGAGGAACTTGAGCGCGCGGTGGCCACCGCGGCCAGGTCGTGGGACGAGGACCTCGCCGACGAGGCCGAGGCGCAACTCGGGTCCCAGATAGGGGCTCAGCTGACGCGGATCGCCCGTCGGATGATCCCTGAGGGCTACAAGGCGGCCGTGCCCGCAGCGGCAGCCGTCGCCGACCTGATGCGGGTCGCGCGGCTCGCCGAGTCTGGCGGCGTCTTCAGCGTTGACTTGTACGAGCCTCCAGGCGCCGGGCCGGGCGAGGAGCGGCTCAAGGTGTACCGGGCAACGTCGCGCATCGTCCTTTCCGACGTGCTGCCCGAGCTTCAGCACATGGGAGTGGAGGTGATCGATGAGCGGCCCTACGAGTTCAGCGCGCGAGCCTTGGATTTCAAGGATCCCGATGGCCCCGGGGGGCACGTGCTCGCCAGCGATGACGGCACTGAGGGCTCGATCGCCATCCCGGCTAGGTTCTGGATCTACGATTTCGGGCTACGCCGCCAACCGGTCGGCCGGCGGCCCGCGGGAGCCTCCGCCAAGAACCTGTTCGAGGACGCCCTGACCGCGCTCTGGCAAGGTGAGGTGGAAGACGACGGCTTCAACGCGCTTGTTCTCGACGCGAGCCTGTCGTGGCGGCAGGTCGTGGTGCTACGGGCGTATGCGAGATACCTGCGACAGGCGGGCAGTGCGTTCAGTCAGGAATACATCGAGCGCGTGCTCCGGTCGAACCCGGCCGTGGCGAGATTGCTCGTCCTTCTTTTCGAGTCCAGATTCGATCCAGCGTGCCAGCCGGGCATGGGCCATGGCCCCGCTGGTTACGACAGCGGTGACGGGCCAGCTGAGCGCAGCGACGCGATCACGGAAGAGATCACCGGCTTGCTTGATGAGGTGGCGAGCCTCGATGAGGACCGCATTATGCGTTCCTACCTGACCCTGGTCCATGCCACCTTGCGCACGAACTACTTCCAGCGGGGGGACCGGGGGGTCGCCCCCCCGGATCAGCAGGGCCAGCGGGGGGACCGGGCCATCGGGGGTCCGGGGGTGTCCCCCGGGCAGCGCGGTGCCCCCCCGGATCAGCAGGGCCAGGTTAGCGACGCTGCTGAATACAAGCCTTATCTGGTATTGAAGCTGGATCCGCAGCAGGCGCCCGACCTGCCGGCGCCGCGGCCGCGGTTCGAGGTATTCGTCTACTCGCCGCGCCTTGAGGGCGTTCATCTGAGGTTCGGCCGGGTCGCGCGTGGCGGGCTGCGCTGGTCGGATAGGCGTGAGGATTTCCGTACCGAGATCCTCGGCCTGGTCAAGGCGCAGCAGGTGAAGAACGCGGTGATCGTGCCGGCCGGCGCGAAGGGCGGGTTCGTCTGCAAGCAACTGCCGAGTCCGGCCGATCGTGAGGCCTGGCTGGCCGAGGGAACTGCTTGCTACAAGCTCTTTGTCAGTGGCTTGCTCGACGTGACGGACAACCTTGAGCGCGGTGAGGTGGTTCCGCCCCCCGACGTGGTTCGTCAGGACGGCGACGATCCTTACCTGGTGGTCGCGGCCGACAAGGGCACCGCGACGTTCTCCGATCTGGCCAACGAGGTCGCGAGCCAGTACGGGTACTGGCTCGGGGACGCGTTCGCGTCTGGCGGTTCCGCGGGCTACGACCACAAGAAGATGGGGATCACCGCGCGTGGTGCCTGGGAGTCGGTAAAGCATCACTTCCGCGCCCTGGGCATCGATGTGGCAACCCAGGAATTCGAGGTCGTGGGCATCGGGGACATGTCCGGAGACGTGTTCGGGAACGGAATGCTCCTCTCGGAGCAGATCAAGCTGGTGGCTGCCTTCGACCACAGGCACATTTTCATCGATCCGGCCCCCGATCCGGCGGTGAGCTTCGCCGAGCGGGCCAGGCTTATGCGACTTCCGCGCTCCTCGTGGGCGGATTACCGGCAGGAGCTAATGTCCGCCGGCGGTGGGGTATGGTCGCGCACCCTGAAATCGATTCCGGTGAGCCCGCAGGTCAGGAACGTTCTCGGGCTAGGCGAGCAAACGGCCACCCTGACACCGCAGGAGCTGGTCAAGGCCATCCTTTGCGCACCTGTCGACCTGCTATGGAACGGCGGGATCGGCACGTATGTGAAGGCGACGAGCGAGAGCCACGCCGAGGTCACAGACCGGTCCAACGATGCGGTCAGGATCGACGCGACGCAGCTACGCGCCAGGGTCGTCGCCGAGGGCGGGAACCTCGGTCTCACCCAGGCGGCCCGCATCGAATATGCGCTCGCGGGCGGCCTGATCAATACCGACTTCATAGATAACTCGGCCGGCGTCGATACCTCCGACCACGAGGTCAACATCAAGATCTTGCTGAACGGCGCCGTGCGTGACGGCGAGCTGGCAACCCCGCAGCGTGACGAGCTGCTGCAACAGATGACCGACGAGGTCGCGCGCCTGGTGCTAAAGCACAACTACCAGCAAAACGCCTGCCTGGCCGCGGCACGCGCGCAGGCGGCATCCATGCTGCACGTGCACGCGCGCTACATCCGCAAGCTGGAAAGGGACGCAGTGCTGCGGCGGCGGCTCGAATACCTGCCGACCGACAAGGTCATCGCCGAGCGGCGTTCCGCGGGGCTCGGTCTGACGGCGCCGGAGTTCGCGACGCTGCTGGCCTACACCAAGATCGTCCTGACCGAGGAGCTTGTCGCCTCAGACCTGCCTGCCGACGAATACCTAGGGCGCGAGCTGGCCGAGTACTTCCCGCATCCGCTGCGCGAGCGATACGCGGACCGGATGCCCGGCCACCCCCTCTGCGGGGAGATCATCACAAGTAGCGTGGTGAACGAGATAGTGGATCGGTCCGGCACCACGTTCGCTTTCCGGCTCAACGAGGAAACCGGCGCATCCGGGCCGGACCTGGCGCGCGCCTGGCTTGTCGCCCGTCAGGTATTCGGCATGCCGGCGTTCTGGGAATCGGTCGAGGCGCTCGACGGCCGGGTGGAGGTGGCCACCCAGGTATCGCTGCTGCTTGAGGGCCGCAAGCTGATCGAGCGCGCGGCGCGGTGGCTGCTGATTGGCCGGCGTCCGCCGCTGCCTATCCGATCGACCATCGACTTTTTCGCCGACGGCGTGGTTACCATCGGGTCCGGGCTGCCGAAGCTGCTTACCGGTCGGGACCTGTCCGGATTTGACGAGCGCCGCGACTCGTTTACCGCGCGTGGTGTGCCGCTCGAACTGGCCGAACAGGCGGCCGCGATGGTCCCCGCCTACTCGACCTTTGACATCGTGGAGATCGCGGCCGCCGGCAAACGTGACGTCGATGAGGTCGCCGAAGTCTATTTCGATCTGGCCGACCGGCTGCAGATTACCCGGCTTAGGGAGCGGATCATCGCGCTGCCCAAGGACGATCGGTGGAACACCATGGCGCGCGCGGCGCTGCGCGACGACCTCTACGCGGCGCACGCCGCGCTGACCGGCGACGTCCTTGTGGTCAGTGGCTCGGGCACGCCGGAGGAGCGGCTTGCGGCCTGGGCGGACCACAACGCGTCAGCAGTCGCACGAGCCAGGCAGACGCTCGCTGAGATCTGGGAGAGCGAGCGGTTCAATGTGGCGACGCTGTCCGTCGCGCTGCGTGCGATCCGCACGTTGGTCACGACGAGCACGCTTCCGCACACCAGCGCCTGAGTGATCCGCGGCCGAGTTCGGGTCAGTCACCGCCGGCGCTGGTCGGGCCACCGTCGGAGGCGATGACGCGCATGAGGCCCGATGGCTGACCAGTTGGCTGGCTTGGCGGCACCTCGGCCGCATACTGGTACGTCTGCCCGGTATCAAGTTCTGACTGAATGAGCAGGCGCCCGGTCGCGTACAGAATGGGGGCGAAGGCAGGCGGGATCTGGATCTGACGGTTTTGCGCGGTCCTCTTGATGATCGTATTGAGGGTCAGTGAGTACAGGACAAGCGCGCCTCCATCGGAGGTGCCGAGCGCGTACAGCGGGTACGTGCTTCCTTGCAGCTGCGAATCGTAGCTGAGGCCTGGCTGGGTCGCGTGGCGCGTGGCTGCCTTGATCTGGTCGTATATACCGGTGGTATAAGGGCCTGCGGCGACGACCCCGGCCGCCGCGGCGTCACGGCCATCGTCGGCGACCGCGGCCTGCAGCGCCCCGACACTGTTCGGGCTGATAATCAAGCCGTGGTCGAACGTGGCTAGTGCGCTGGCATGGCCGCCGGCGCCCATGGCGATCTCCGGCACCGCCGCGCCAGGTGCGACCAGGGTTGACAGGCTCAGTTGCCACGAGTCGGCGACGGCGGGCCGACTGAACACCATGATCGCGGTGCGGGTCGGCCCGCCGCGGGCGGGTATGCGCGGCGCGACCGCGACGAACCACAACGGGAAGGACTTCATCTGCGGCACGTAGAGCGCGGGAGTCCCGTACCTATACGCGGGCGCGGGCGTGCCGGTGTAATCAGCCTGTTCGTACGCTGACACAGTCAGCGGCGCCTGAGCTTCGCTGACCAGGGACAGCTCGAGCGACTCGTCCGCAGCCGCGCGAGCCACCTCGTCCGTGATGGCAAAGGTGTCGAACACCTGCCTGGCGTAGTTCAAGGTGAGCTCGCCGGGCGGAGCGGCATCAGGTCCCGCGGTGGGCAACCGTGCTCCTGTGGTGCGCGCGATCAGCGCTGTCCTCACACGCACCCCTACAGGCGGCCCGATCGGCAGCCCTGCCAGCGCCGCCGTGGGGGGCGCGAAGGCGAGCGTGCCGAGCACCAGCGCTGCGACGGCCACGAGGCCGACGGCGGTACGGTATGTGTTGCGCAAAAAGGTGATCTTCGTCTCCATGCTGGTCGTCATACTTTGATAACTCGTCACTCCGACAATTCATTACTCCGCGTGACCGACGACACCGATGGCGCCACCGGCGAATGCGCGCCCGCGGGCCCGGCGGTGGCAGCGAGGACAGAAATCGCGTTTCCCCACGCCCGCGAGTATGCCAGTCTCCATACGCCGTGCTCACCTCGCGTAGGCTTTCTCGCATGACAGCGACCGACCCCGCGGAGGAGATCAAAGAGCTTTCGTCCAAGCTCACTGGCGTCGAGACCGTCCTTGACCTGGACGCGATGCGGCGCGAGGCAGCCGGTCTGCGCGATCAGGCTGGTGATCCGCGGCTGTGGGACGATCAGGAACGTGCGCAGTCAGTAACCCGCAGGCTGTCATATGTCGAAGCCGAGCTTTCGCGGGTGGAGAATCTGCGCCGCCGTCTCGACGACACCTCCATCATGTTCGAGCTTGCGGAGAGTGAGGACGACGAGCCCACTCGCCGCGATGCGGAACGCGAACTCGCCTCGCTCCGCAAGGAGATTGATCAGCTCGAGACCCGCACCCTCATGTCGGGTGAGTACGACGCGCGCGAGGCGCTCATCACGATCAATGCGCAGGCGGGGGGCGCCGACGCCGCGGACTGGGCGCAGACGCTCCAGCGGATCTACCTTCGCTGGGCCGAGCGGCACGGCTATCCGACCGAGGTGTACGACACGTCGTACGCGGAGGAGGCGGGCATAAAGTCGACCACGTTCGCGGTGAAGGCTCCCTATGCGTACGGCACCCTGCGCGGCGAGCACGGTACCCACCGGCTCGTGCGCATTTCACCCTACGACAACCAGGGCCGCAGGCAAACCTCGTTCTCGGGGGTGGATGTGGTGCCGGTGGTGGAGCGGACAGATCACATCGTCATCCCGGAGGACGAGATCCGCGTTGACGTCTACCGGTCGAGCGGACCTGGCGGGCAGGGCGTCAATACCACGGACTCCGCGGTGCGGATCACACACCTGCCGACCGGCATCGTCGTGTCGTGCCAGAACGAGCGTAGCCAGATCCAGAATCGGGCCACCGCGATGGCCGTCCTCCAGGCCAAGCTGCTTGAGCGCAAGCGCCAAGAGGAGGAGGCCAAGATGACCGAGCTGCGCGGCGAGACGACGAGCAGCTGGGGCACCCAGATCCGCAACTACGTGCTGCACCCGTACCAGAGCGTCAAGGACCTGCGCACCGGCGTTGAGACCGGCAACACCGCCGCCGTGCTCGATGGTGAGATCGACGACTTCGTCGAGGCCGAGATCCGCTGGCTACGACGCAGGGAAGCCGGCGGGACAGAGGGCTGAGCCGCGGTTGCGCGCCCGCGCTCGGGCATCCCGTGCGGCAGCGGCAACCGGCAGGGAGGCAACCGCCGGGGGAGCGGCAACCGCGGGACTGGCCGTGCGGTTCAGTGCGAAAGGTGCAAGGCGAGCACCAGCATCAGCGTTATGATCAACGCCGCGATGAGCAGCGGCGGTGCGATGCTGATCGGCCCGTGGTGCACTTCGGCCCTGGCTGCGCGGCACACCGCGCAACGGCCTTCTACCACTGGTCCCGCGCATTGAGCGCAGATCAGGTGTTCGCAGCTCATGTAGGCCCTCTCCGGCCGGCCGGCGCCTGACCACTTCTCAAGTGTTGGACCTTCAATGACAGTTTCCCCCCTAGACTGTCCGATGACCAACCGGAGCCACCGAAAAGTACCTGGGGACATCATGACGCGATGCAGCGGCAGGAGCGGGAAGGGCCCGTTCGCCGACGCGTCGCCGGCCGTCCACTATCGTCGAGCGCTTGTGATGGGCCCGTGATCCACTTCGACAACGTCACCAAGATGTACCCGAGCCAGAACCGGCCCGCCCTTGAGAACGTGAACATTGACGTGGAAAAGGGAGAGTTCGTTTTCCTCATCGGCCCGTCAGGCTCGGGTAAGTCAACGTTCCTGCGGCTGGTGCTCAAGGAGGAGCGGCCGACCGGTGGCCAGATACATGTGGCGGGCAAGGATCTCGCCCGGCTGACCAACTGGAAGATTCCCCATTTGCGCCGGAAGATCGGTTGCGTGTTCCAGGATTTCCGGCTGCTGCCCAACAAGAACGTGTATCAGAACGTTGGCTTCGCGCTCGAGGTCATCGGCAAGCCACGCCGGTTCATTCGCAAGGTGGTACCCGAGGTGATCGACCTAGTCGGCCTCGACGGCAAGGCCGACCGCATGCCTGACGAACTGTCCGGCGGCGAACAGCAGCGTGTGGCGATGGCCCGGGCGTTCGTGAACCGGCCGATGATCCTGCTCGCGGACGAGCCGACAGGCAACATCGACCCGGGCACCTCTATCGGGATCATGAAGGTTCTCGACCGAATCAACCGGACCGGCACCACCGTCGTAATGGCTACCCATGACGCGGCGATCGTGGACTCGATGCGCAAGCGCGTCATCGAGCTAGAGCACGGCAAGGTCGTGCGTGACCAGTCGCGCGGAGTGTACGGCCAGGCCTACTGAACCTGGTCGGCGATTCGCGGTACCGGGCAATCGAGGGATCAGCGAGAGCGAGCATGCGTTCTAACTTCGTGTTTCAGGAGATCTGGATTGGCCTCAGGCGCAACTTGACGATGACGGTCGTGCTGGTCGTGGTGGTTGCCATCAGTTTGTTCCTGCTCGGCATGGGCCTGCTGATCATGAAGCAGGTGAATAACACCAAGACCTTCTGGCAGGGCAAGGTCGAGATCTCGGTCTACCTCTGCACGTCGACCAGTCCCAGCCTGGCGTGCAGGCAGAACGGCCCCGCCACTGCGCAGGAGCGAGCCCAGATCATGCACGATCTGCAGGCGTTGCCGCAGGTCGAGCACGTCTACTACGAGTCGCAACAGCTTGCCTACCAGCGCTTCAAGCAGGAATTCTCCAACCAGCCCTCGTTCGTGCAGGCGGTGCCCGCCGACGAGATCCCTGACTCGTTCCGGGTAAAGCTGCGAAACCCGGCAACCGACTATTCGATCGTCGCGGGCACGCTGCAGGGTAGGCCAGGGGTCGACCAGATCATGGATGAGCGATCGCTGCTCGACAAGTTCTACAAGCTGCTCAACGGCCTGAGGAACGGTTCCTTGATCGTGGCCCTTATCATGGTGGTCGCCGCGGTGCTGCTGGTCGGGAACACGATCAGGCTCTCGGCGTTCAACCGCCGCAGGGAAACCGGGATCATGCGACTTGTCGGCGCCTCCAATTTCTATGTTCAGCTGCCGTTCCTGCTCGAGGCGGTGATCGCGGGGCTGTTCGGCTGGATCATCGCTGCTGGCCTGCTGCTTGTCCTGAAGATGCTGTGGCTCGACACGTTGCAGCAGTACTTCACCTTCAACGTCCAGCTGAGCGCCTCGGATTTGGTCCAGGTGGTCATCCTTGCCCTGTGTGCGGGCGTCCTGCTGTGCGGCGCCACGTCGTTCCTGACACTCCGCCGCTACCTGCGCGTCTGATGGGTCCCATGAAGTCGCGGGCGCGTCATGCTGTGCCGTGCGCATTAGGGAGTAGCGTGGCAGCGGAGCGCTGAGGAGTACCGTGGCACGCGAGCAGGGACGTAACGTAATCGCACGTAACCGGCGCGCCAGGCACGATTACCACATCGAGGATGTGTACGAGGCCGGGCTCGTGCTCACTGGCACCGAGGTGAAGTCTTTGCGGGCCGGCCGGGCATCACTGGCCGAGGGCTTCGCTCAGGTCACCGACGGTGAGGTGTGGCTGCACAACGTTCATATTCCTGAATACACCCAAGGAACGTGGACGAACCACGAGCCGCGGCGGATCCGCAAGTTGCTGATGCACAAGACCGAGATCGACAGGCTCAGCAGGGCGACGGCCGAGCGCGGTCTCACGCTGGTCCCGCTTTCGCTGTACTTCTCCGACGGCAAGGCCAAGGTGGAACTGGCGCTCGCCCGCGGCAAGCGGAACTACGATAAGCGCCACGACCTCGCCAGGCGTGATGCGGCCAGGGAGGTGGATCGTGCCCTCCGGCAGCGGCGGTGACCCACCTCGGATGGGCGGCAGCCCGGCGGGGCCACCCGGGCTGCCGGGCCGTCCAGGCGAGCAGCCGTGGTCACCCCGCCGCCCGGAACAAGCCCGGGCAGTGCCGCCAGGCGCCCGGGAGCCACCAGGCGTGCCGCCCGGGCCGGAGCACGCACGCGGGTTGCCGCGCATCGGCGGCCCGCCACGCTCACGGGGACGGGCGGTGCCGCCCAGGCTCGCATCATCGCGACGGACGCGGGCGCGACCGCCGCGGGCGGGCGAACCCCCAGTTCGCGCCCCGTGGCGACGGGCGCTTTCCGCTGGCTGTGTCCGGATAGCGGCGGCGTTCGCGGCGCTCCTGATCCTCGCCGTCAGCCTGTTCAGCGGGTGCGCGCCAGAGCCATCCGCGGAGCCGACCGTCGGCAGTTTCCTGCTTGCCTGGGAACAGGGCAGGTACTGGGACGCGGCCAGCTATACGACGGGGTCTCCTGACACGGTATCCACTGCGCTGCGCGCCGAGTATCAGCAACTCGACGCCGCCGCCCTGTTCCTGAACATGGGAACCATCGCCGTCCACGGTCGCCACGGGGAGGCGAACTTCTCCGCGTCGGTGGACCTGGGCCAGGACGGTCCTCCATGGCAGTACCAGGGCAGGTTCGCCCTCCGCAGGGTCGGGACCGATTGGAAGATCGACTGGATGCCGAGCGTCATCTACCCCAGCCTCCGCACTGGCTTGAGGTTTGCCGTGGTCACCACGGTGCCTTACCGCGCGCCGATACTTGATTCGGCCGGACGGTCGCTCGTCCAGTTGTCCACCGCCTATGCGCTCGGCGTTCAGCCGAACCAGCTGTCAGATCCGCGCGTTACCGCGGCAGATTTCGCGAGCGTTACCGGGCTCGATCCTGATCAGATCCTCGGCCAGATAAGCACCGCGCAGCCGGACCACTTCCAGGAGCTTCTCACCCTCGACCCGGCGACATACGCTCGGCTGCGGTACCGGATCAGCAAGATCAAGGGCGTGCGGGTGCAACGCGTTGAACGCAGGCTCTTCAGCAGCGAGGCGCCCGGGATCGTCGGTACCGTCGGTACTGAGAACGCAGCGCTGCTGCATCAGGAAGGGCTGCCTTACCAGCCGGGCACAACCGTCGGGCGGTCCGGCTTGCAAGCCGCCTACCAGCGTCGGCTTGTCGGTACGCCGACGACGGAAGTGGTCACGGAGAACGCGCGTGGCAAGGTCGTCTCGGTGCTCAAGAAGTGGCCCGGCCAGCCACCCGCACCAGTGCGGACAACCATCGATGCCGGGGTTCAGGCGGCAGCGTCGCAGGCAGTGGGCGCGGCTCAGGGCGCTGCGGCTATCGTGGCGGTCCAGGCGTCCACCGGACGCATTCTCGCCGTCTCACGGCGGGAGGCTACCGGCCAGCCGCTGACGACCTCCGACGTGCTCGACGGTCATTATCCGCCAGCCGAAGCGTTCACAATTGTCTCCACCGCGGCGCTGCTCGCTACCGGGTTCGCTGTCGATACGCAGATCCCCTGTTTCGGCGCGAAGGACGTTGGCGGTCAGACGTTCACCAACGACCAGCCGGAGCAGGGGATCGGCGCGCAGCCGCCGTTCCGCGTTGATTTCGCGCACACCTGTGGCACGGCGTTCGCGGGCCTGTCCAGGCTGCTCACCGCTGGCGAGCTCACGTCGGCGGCGACAAGGTTTGGCCTAGGCGCGAATTGGCAGCTGCCGTTGCCGGCGTTCACCGGATCCGTGGCGTCCCCCGCCAGCGACGCGCAGCGGGCCGCGGACACGATCGGCCAGGGCGGCGTGCGGGTCAGCCCCCTGGCCATGGCGTTGGTCGCCGCGGAGGTGGACTCGGGCACGTGGCATCGCCCGATCTTGGTGACCTATCCGCCAGATCCGGCCAACGTCCCTGTCGTGCCCTTCGACGCCCAATTGATGGACACGATCCGTGGCCTGATGCGCGCTACCGTGGCCTCGGGTGCCGCGCGTGCCGCCAACCTACCCGGCCAGCCGGTGTTTGGGCAGGTCGGTACGGCGCCCATGACCACAAAGAACGGGCGGACCTGGGCGAACTGGTTCGTCGGCTTCCGTGGTAACGTCGCCTTCGCCGTCCTGACGTTCGGCAACCCGCAGATCTCGGCTGCCACCCCGGTCGCCGCCCAGTTCCTGCGCGACGCCGGCAGCGGCTAAAGCCAGGGTGTCCCGTGGATCTTGGTGGACCTGCTCGCCCGGTGCGCCGAGGGCGGCGGGTACCGTCGATCTCAGTGCCACGACCCTGTTATATGATCGTTACCAAATTTCGATTACGACGAGCAACCCTACAAGCACTCATCGGCGTCTTCTCATATGACTGGGAGTCGCTTGGGGGGTTGCGGCCCAGTCGCCGTGATGAGAACCGGGCCTCATCTCGGGGGAGGCCCGGGCGTTATGACCGGCCCCGACCCTGCCGGTCGACCCCCGTGGGCGCAACTTCGGCCACCGCCAGCGCCCACGGGGGTTTCTCACGTCCCGCCCCGAGATTTCCCACGGCGCGCACGCTCGCGGAATGAACGGCCCTCAGCCGCCGCCGGTTCGTCCTCAAACGCACCCCCGGCCAAAGGGCGCGTCACGTTCGCGGGTGTGCGGATCGCGGCAGCCGTTCTGGATCGGTCTGGGGAATCCGGCTTGGCGCAGGAGCGTTATAAGGGTACGGTCAGCCGTGACGGCGGTGCGTTGCCGCGCGGCGCGGAATGTGCTGGGGCGGCTGGGCTGGCCGGACAACTCAAGAGGGGGTGACTGGCTTCGACTTCGGTAGTTGATCCAGGTGAAGCGGGTCGAGGGTCGCGGCCATGACCTCGTTAATACTGTGACCGCAAACCAATAAGCGCCAATACAAATCGCGCTAGCTACGCTCTCGCCGTCTGAGCGAGCAGTGAAGCTGTCAGCCCGGGAGCGCCTCCGGCCCGGTGCCTGGCATCAGCAAGGAGGCTCAACTAGGCGGCCCGGCCGCGGGATCGCCTAGGACAACACACAGCGGCTGAGCCCGTCGGCGACTTGCCTGCGTGACCGCCGGGGCCGAGAAAAACGCAGCAGGCTGCACCCGGAGAAGCCCTGGTGACGTACTGAAGGACGCGGGTTCGATTCCCGCCACCTCCACTGGTGTTCCGTATTGGAACTCGGACACCGTGAAGACCCCGTCGAAGGGCGGTCGGCACTGCTTATGGCAGAGCCGGCCGCCCTTCATGTCGTGGCGTTCGAACACCGCTGCGTTGAACAGCTTGCGGGTGCGGTCGTTGGCCCAGCGTCGCCGCACCGGGTGGCGAGCGAAGCCGCGAGTTCGGGCTCGCCACGCGGTGCGAGCGACGGCGGGGATGCCGCAGTGCGCGGCGAAACAGGTGACCAGGCCGATGAGGAGAATCGAGAAGCGCCGGTCACCGAGCCGCACCTAGCATGACCGCCATGGACATCACCATTCACCAGACCTTCCTCCCGTACGACGACCCGGACGCCTCCCTGGCCTTCTATCGTGGCACCCCCGGCTTCGAGATCCGCAACGACGTCGTGGCCACCGTCACCGACCCCGATGGCAACGTCCTCGGGCTGTTTCAGGACCGATGACGGGGTCACACCCGCGACGCGTTCATGGTCGAGGCGAAGTCGGCGTCCTCGAGATCGACCCGCTGCCGCAGCAGCGGGTTGACCCGACTTCCTCCACCGCGAGCCGACCAAGGTGAAGGTCAACGGCGTCAACCTCACCTACGAGGGGCTGATCCCGAAGGTCCAGAAGTCGTTCCTCGCCAGGACCGGGAGGCGCTGCAGCCGCATATCCGGACGTTCGTGGACCGGGCGGTCACCTTCATCGCTTGCCCCGAGTGCGGCGGCGCCCGGTCAGCGCGGCGGCCCGGTCGTCGCGGATCGGCGGGATCAACATCGCCGATGCGTGCGCGATGCAGATCAGCGACCTGGCCGAATGGGTCCGCGGCGTCCACCAGCCGTCGGTGGCGCCGCTGCTCGCGGGGCTGCGGCAGACTCTCGACTCGTTCGCGGAGATCGGGCTGGGCTACCTCTCGCTCGACCGGCCGTCGGGCACGCTGTCGGGCGGCGAGGCGCGGCGCGTCAAGATGATCCGCCACCTCGGCTCTTCGCTCACCGACGTCACCTACGTCTTCGACGAGCCCACCACGGGCACACCCGCCGACCTCGTGGCCGCCCGCTCCACCCTCACCGGCGATCACCTGGCGGTCTACATCCGCACCTGACCGAGGGCCGGCGCACTCATCGGTCGTCAAGCAGCTCGGGGACGTTGCCATCGGGGTTGGTGACGGTGCCGCGGTGAGGGTGCCACCGCCCGGGCGACAGGCGGGTTTCAAGGACAGCGCTACTCGCTTGGATCGCGGAAAGGGTCCTCGACCCGGACTCCCCTGATTACCTGGCCGTCAGACAGGTCCTCGGTCAGTAACCGCTCGCAGTCGGCCTGACGCGCTGCCTCGATGATCAGGGCGGCCCAGACCGAGATCTAAGAGCCGGGCGCTCAGCATCGGAGCCGAGGGCGCACCGCGCCGCGGCGAGGTTCGCAGCGGCAGCGACCTCGCGCAGTTCTTCCGCTGCCATTACACCTACCGGCTCTGACCTGGCCCGTGGCCCGGTACCTGGTCCAGGTGGGCAATGTCAGGCTCGCGGGCAACTGGACGTCGAGGTAATCGCGGTCGATGTTCAGACGGTGACCGCCGAAGGTACGGTTGGTGGCGCCACTGAACTGGTGGATGCGCTGGTGGTAGGCCCATTCATCGGGCCGGATGAGAGGGTCGATGGTGTCGGCGCCGCCATTCCAGAGCGCGTCGAAGATCACATCGGGCATGGTGTACCCACCCACGGCTGGATAGCTGGGATAGCCGGCCGAATGATCGGCGAGGTCGGCCATGGCGGAACCCGAACTGCTGTAAACACCGGATGCATATCCCACAGCGTGCAGCTCATCAGTCCATGCGGACAGAAATCGCAGGGCGCGGCGGCTCTGTCGGCGCGGATAGGCCTCCATGTCGTAGTAGAGCGGACTGCCGCGCCCGAAACCGAGGGCTTGTGCCTGCACCACGGCATCGTCGGCCGCACTCACTCCCTGCATGGCCGCCGCCGTGATCTGGCCCCATTCTGCCTGCGGACCCACGTAGAGGGGGATGAAACGCCAGCCCGCTGCGGCTTGTCGGCTGACCCAGCCCGCGGTGAGGTTCGGCTGCGCGCAGGCCCGATCTGAACCGCCGATGTAGATCCCAACGGCCCGGTACGGTGAGCGCTTCAGCCAGGCCCTCATCGTGGCTGGGCCAGGCGCCGCGCATGCGTCGAAACCCAGTCCGGCGTCGTTCGTCACGCCGGCAGGAAGCGCCGCTGCCGGCGCGGGCGCGGGCGGTGCCCGCCCGGGCAGGAGCGCGGCGAGCAGCTCCCGCGCAGGTGACGGTGATTCATGCGGCGCCCGAACCGGCGGATGGACCGACGGGATGCTTGCTGGGTCGACGGGCGCACGCGCCGGTATGACGGAGGCATTGCCTCGCTCCGGTATCAGAGCGGCGCTGCTCAGTATCTTCTTGATCAACGCCTCGTCGCTACCGTAGGCCGCCGTGATCTGGACTCCCGCCGGGGCGTCGTCGACGACGTACTGATGAGCCACCGCGTCGGCGCCGGCGCTCGATGCTCCATAACCCGCCCTCAGCGGCTCGACCAGGAGGGACTCGGTTTTGGCCGCGATGAGATGGGCCGGGCAGTGCTCGACGGGCCCGGGCACGCCCAGATAGACGGCGTGCTGGTCGAAGCGCACACACTTCGCCGGTGTGGCGCGCAGGTTAACGACACGCCATGAGGCTGGCACGAGTGCGCGATAGCCAAGGAATGACACTTCCTTCATGGCGGCTGTCGCTTGTTTGCCGGTGGTGGCACCGGACGCGGAAACGCCGCAGACGGCCATGCTTACGGTGCCGACAAAAATGCCGCAAATCCAGCTCGGCCAGACTCTTCCACAAAAAGGCATTCGGCTCATTGCTGAACTCCTGAAGCTCATGGCTGAGCTCCTGACAGGCTAGTTGTGTGATGCATGGTTTCTGACCATGTGCCCGGCCTGCTGCGGGACATACCAGCGAGCGCGCTACCTATTGCTGTCGGCTTTGCCCAATGTCCCTATTTCAGATAGACGCGCCGGTGACCTGAACTCCGGAGTTGAGGAGGTCCGCCCGTGATTTGTCAGGTAGCCACCCGGAGTTCCTTTCAGTATTTTTGTTTATGATTTGCCGTTCGGGCGAGGTAAAGGCGCGCGTCAAAGGGGAAGGCAGCCCGTATGTGCTTGCGGCCCCGTCCGTGGTCCGATTCGTCTGGCCTGCCGCCTAAGGTGGCGAGCGACACCGGCGCGGTGGCGGAGACCGGCTGGCTCAGGGGACGCGGCTGGTCCGCATTGCGGCCCGATTCGGCGGCAGGCGCCGCCCCGTGGCGGGCGGAACGGAGGGGCCACCGCTGCCTTCGCTAGCTGGCAGAAACGACAAGGACATACCTTGCTACCCGCTCGGAAACTCCTCCTATCGTGACGTTGAGCTCTATAGGATGCTTGCAGCGGTAGACGATTACATGACTCGCGCCGCTTCTTTGTCGGGCCCTGCCACGCAGCGCTAGCACGACAGAGGACGTTCGCGTGGCACGAATGACCTGGCGTGAGGTGCGTGTGTCAGGGGCCGCTGGATTGCAGAATGGCAACATGCCTGGCGAGATGACGACTTTTGTCGGCCGCCGCACGGAGCTATCCGAGATGCGGCGCTTGCTTGAATCGTCACGGTTGGTGACTGTCACCGGCATGGGCGGATTCGGCAAAGCGCGGCTCGCCTTGCGCCTAGCCGGCGATCTGAGCAGGCGGTTTCCTGACGGCACATGGCTGGCCGATTTTTCCTTGGTCAATGCGCCAGGCGTGGTCGCTTATCTCGTCGCTGACGTGCTCGGGCTGCGTGACCAGACCGCGCGGCGCAGAGCGGATTTGCAGGCCGCGCAGGTGGCAGGTAAGCATCTGCTGCTGGTGCTCGATACCTGTGAACACCTGGTCGATGCGTGCGCGGCACTGGCGGAGAAGCTTCTTCGCGCGGCACCGCAGTTGCGCATCGTCGCCACGAGCCGGCAGCCGTTCGGCATCAGCGGCGAGCACGTGCTTGCCGTTCAGCCACTCGCGGCGCCCGGCCCTGAAGCCAGTACCGATCTTGCCTCGCTGCTCCGCAGCGAGGCCGTCACGCTCTTCGCGGAATGCGCCTCCGCGGCCGTACCCGGCTTCGCCGTTGGTGCGGACAACGCCGCCGATGTCGCGACGTTGTGGCGGTGATGACGACGACCCGTGGCTGGCAGCCGTGCTACTCGGCGCGGCGGACAGTATCTGGCCGAGTGTCGGGATCCCGCTGCTCGGGTCCAGGTATCTCGACGGCCCGCATGAGGAGTGCGTACGGCGCACCAGGCAGGCGCTGACCGAGCGAGAGTTCGTTGCCGCTTTCGAGTACGGCGCGGGTCTGTCGCTCGACATGGCCGTGGAGTGTGCCGCGCCGGTCGTCACGTCGGCCGCGGTGTCGGCCAAAGCGCCGGCCAAAGCGCCGGTCACCGCGCCAGCGCCATGGCCGCCCTTGAGCCGCCGGGAATGCCAAGTCGCAGCGCTCGTCGCGGACGGCCTGTGCGACAGGGAAATCGCGCAGCGCCTGATGATCGCCAAGCGCACCGCGGACGCGCATGTCGAGCACATCCCGGCCAAGCTCACCGTCAGCTCGCGGACCCAGGTCGCCACGTGGGTGACGCAGCAGCGCTCGCGGCCTGCCGCAGGGGAACAGCCAGGCCTGGGACGTGCCGGCGGCCAGCAGCCGGGCCTGGGTGCCGCGCAGGCCGGTTGCGCAGTGCGCGAGCGATGCTGCCGCCACCGCGCATGACGTTCCTGCCCGCGACGGCACGCGGTCGTGCCCGGCCCGCGCCGGGCTAGGTATGTCATGGGGAGTTCTCCCTATAGCGATAAGCCGGCGGCTACGCCCAGAATGTGAACGGCCGGGAGCCTACGGCAGCCCGCTCCCGACGCCAGGCGTGCCAGCAGGTCCATGTCCGCCGTGTGCCTGTGCGCGGTCACGCTCGATCGATTGGAGGCGCGGTCCGGCGGTTCTCAACCGCTGGAGGGGTGGATAGTAACCGCCGGATCCGCCGCCGGCTGCGCGAGGTTGCGCCGCGCGGCTGGCTGCTGCGAGGCTCTGCTTGATGCCGAGGCTGTTGCTTGTCCACCACACGCCATCTCCCGTGATGCAGGAGATGTTCGAGGCTGTCCTGGCCGGCGCGTCGACCGACGAGATCAGCGGCGTTGAGGTTGTCATCACCCCAGCGCTCACTGCCACGGCGCCGGAGGTGCTTGCCGCGGACGGCTATCTGCTCGGCACCCCGGCCAACATCGGCTACATGTCGGGAGCATTGAAGCACTTCTTCGACGGAATCTATTATCCGTGCCTGGAGGCGACCGTCCGACGCCCGTATGGCCTGTATGTGCACGGGAACAATGACACGACAGGTGCCGTCAGGGCCGTGGAATCGATCGCGACCGGGCTGCGGTGGCGGCGTGCCCGACCCGCTGTGACTGTGATCGGCCCGCCTTCACGCGATGACATCGAGGCTTGCTGGGAACTTGGCGCGACCGTCGCAGCAGTGCTTGCCGATGCCGGAGGCTGACGCTGCTGAGGGGGATCCCGGGGTCGACCCAGCCCGGTCGCAGCGGCGTGATCACGATCACCTATACCCGGAACTAGAAACTCGTTCTAGAGTTGAGGCGAGTTGGTGACTCGCCAGTAACCGCCGTGGACGTGCGCCAGAGCGAACGCGCCGGGGGCACCTTCTGGACCGAGCGAAGGGGGTTTGGGCATGGCGATCGGGCTGACTGAGGAGCATGAGGCGCTGCACGAAGCGGTGCGTGGCTGGGCCGAGCGGCACGTAACGTCGGACGCAGTGCGGACGGCCCTTCGCGCGCAGACCGAGACCGGCCTGCCGCCCTTCTGGCAGGCGCTCGCCGACCAAGGGCTGCTCGGCTTGCACATCCCAGAAGAGCACGGCGGCCAGGGCGCAGGCCTGGTCGAGCTTGCCGTTGCCCTGGAGGAGCTTGGGGCCCGTGCGACTCCTGGGCCTTTCCTGCCGACCGTTCTCGCGAGCGCGGCGCTGCTTGCGTCTGGTGCGATCAAGGCCCGTGACGAGTTGCTGCCCGGCTTGGCGGACGGTTCCAAGATCGGGGCGGTGTTCGCGGGCCGCGCCGCGGGCGTCGCCGGCAGCGCCGCGCCGGCGGCGAGCCTCACCGCCCGGCGACGCGAGGGCGGGCTGGTGATTAGCGGTGCCGCCGAACCCGTCCTCGGGGCCACGGTCGCGGACATCGTCGTGCTGCCGGTAGCGACGGACGCAGGTGAGGAATGGGTGGCCGTCGACGCCGCAGAACTGACCATCACCGAACTGCCAAGCTTGGATCCGGTGCGCCGCGTCGCCCGGGTCGAGGCGCATGACCTGACCGTGCCGCCCGCCTGGGTCCTCGACGGCCTTACCGGCAGCGACGTGCTTGACCTGACCGCGTTGCTGTTCGGCGCGGAGGCGGCGGGCGTCGCCGACTGGTGCGTGACGAGTGCCGCGGCGTACGCGAAGGTGCGTGAGCAGTTCGGCCGGCCGATCGGGCAGTTCCAGGGCATCAAGCACATGTGCGCGCGGATGCTGGTCGCGCTCGAGCAGGCCCGCGCCGTCGTGTGGGACGCGGCACGGGCCGTCGACGAGGCCCGCGACGGGAACGGCAGCGTCGGCGGCGCACGGCTGGCAGCCGCTGTCGCAGCGCTCATCGCCGCCGACGCGGCGGTCAAGTGCGCACAGGATTGCATCCAGGTGCACGGCGGGATCGGCTACACGTGGGAACACGATGCCCACATCTACTACCGGCGGGCGCTGACGCTCCGCGCGCTCATCGGCTCGCCAGCCAGGTGGGCGGACCACGTCGCGACGCTCGCGCTGCACGGCGCGAAGCGCAACTTTGACGTCGACCTGCCCGCGGACGCGGAGCCGTTGCGCGAGAGCATCGCCAGCGAGATAGCCGAGATCGCCGCGTTGCCACGTGCCGAGCAGCTCCGCGGGCTCGCCGCAGCCGGGCTGGTCGTGCCCCACCTGCAGAAGCCGTGGGGCCGTGGCGCCGGACCGCTCGAGCAGATCCTGATCCAGCAGGAGATGCGTGCCGCGGGGTTGCGCCCGCCGTCACTGACGATCGGCGCATGGGTGGTGCCTTCGCTGGCCAGTTATGCCTCCCAGGAGCAGCAGCAGCGCTTCCTGCCTGCGACGCTGCGCGGCGAGATCGTCTGGTGCCAGCTGTTCAGCGAGCCAGGTTCCGGCAGCGATCTGGCCTCGCTGCAGATGCGCGCGGTGCGCGCCGACGGCGGCTGGAAGCTGACCGGGCAGAAGATCTGGACGTCGCTTGCCCGTCAGGCGGAATGGGCGATCTGTCTGGCCAGAACCGATTCTGCCTCCAAGCACGAGGGCATTACCTATTTCCTTGTAGACATGAAGTCGGCAGGCATCGACGTGCGCCCGCTGACAGAGATGACCGGCGAGGACCTGTTCAACGAGGTCTTCTTCGATGACGTCTTCGTCCCCGACGACATGGTGGTGGGGGAGGTCAACGAGGGCTGGAAAGTAGCACGCAACACCCTCGGCAACGAGCGCGTGACACTTTCCGCTAGTGCGACAGCCGGGCTCACCGTTAAAGAACTGCTTGATGTCGCCCGCGGCGCTGATCCGGACGCCGCGGCCCGGGAGCGCATCGGCCGGCTGGTCGGCGAGGGCCAGTCGCTGGCTTTGCTCGCGCTGCGCGTGACGCTCAGCCAGTTGTCGGGTACCGAGCCCGGCGCGGCATCGAGCGTGCGCAAATTGCTCGCCATGGAGCATGCGCAGCACATAGCCGAGGCATGCTGGTCGCTGCTCGGTTCGCGCGGCGCGATCACCGGCGCGCTCACGTCGGGGCCAGAGGGCTACTGGAGCCGGATGATCCTCGCCACCCGGGCGATGACGATCTACGGTGGTACGTCGCAGGTGCAGCTCAACATCATCGGCGAGCGCATGCTCGGCCTGCCCAGGGACCCGTGACAGAATCCTTAACGGCTGCCGCGTGGCGCGCCCGACCCCGGGCGGTATCTGCCCGGCTGGACGGACGCGACCGCGCGCCCGCAGGTGGAGGTGGCGCTGCGGCATCCCATCGCACTGCTCGCCAACACGTGCCCGTCTTGCCCACATCGCAGTGCGGGATGCTGATCGGCAGCCGCTCCTGCAGTCGGGCTCATCGCCGGTATCTTCCCTCTGGGGGCCATCGGCCCAGTTCACAGGCATCTCAGCACAGATTCGGAGAACGGATTCTAGTTAACTCCACGATGCCGGGCACCCCTTGTGACCAGAAACGAGAACGTGATCTACTTACCCCGGGGAGCGCTTACGGGGAGCGCTTACGGGGAGCGCTTACGGGGAGCGCTTACGGGGAGCGCAAGAATAGGCGAGGCACGGCGAGGAGGGTGGAGCGGATGGGGTCGCTGGGCTTCTGGCGGCTGGCAGAGGCGCAGCCTGATTGGATCGCGGTGGTCGACCCTGACGGCACCGAGCACACGGCAGGGGACCTGCTGGCCCGCGTTAACGAGTTGGTGAGCGCGCTGCGCGAGCGCGGCTTGCGGACAGGGGACGGGATCGCCGCCCTGATACCCAACGGCGCACGCGCGCTGGAGGTATACCTCGCCGCGCTCCAGGCGGGCTGGTATTTCACGCCGGTCAGCTGGCACTACACCGCGGCGGAAATCGCCTACATCGTGCGCGACAGCGAGGCCAAGGCGTTTTTCGCGGACGCGAGGTACGCCGCGCAAGCCATCCAGGCGGCTGACGAGGCGCAGCTTCCGGCGGCGGCGCGGTTCAGCTACGGCGAGGTGCCCGGCTTCCTGCCCGTCACGCGGCTGCGCGAGGGCCAGCCGGAGTCGATGCCCGGTGGCCGTACGGCGGGCGCCACGATGCACTACACGTCCGGTACCACCGGCCGGCCCAAGGGCGTACAGCGGCCGCTGACCGGGCTAGACCCGGATGACATGGCGGAACTGATGACCGCCCTGCTGCAGATGTTCGGCATTACCGTCGGCCAGCCCAATGCGCACCTGGTCACCTCGCCGAACTACCACACCGCGGTGACCCAGTTCGGCGGCACCGCGTTGCATATGGGCCACACCCTCGTCTACATGGACAAATTTCACCCCGAGGAGACCCTCGCCAAGGTGCAGCGGTATCGGGTGACCAACTCGCACATGGTGCCCACGCAATTCAAGCGGATGCTGGCCCTGCCTCAGGAGGTGCGCGGGCGCTACGACCTGTCCTCGATGAAGTGGCTGATTCACGCCGCCGCGCCCTGCCCGCTCCTGGTCAAGCAAGCGATGCTGGACTGGTGGGGGCCGTGCGTCTACGAGTACTACGCTGCCACCGAGGGCGGGGGCACGATCGCGACCCCGCAGGACTGGCTGGCCCACCCCGGCACGGTCGGCAAGCCCTGGCCGACCAGCGAGGTGCGCGTTATGGCAGGCGACGGCAGCGATTGCCGCCCTGGCGCGCCGGGCACCATCTACATGAAGTTGCCGGCCAGCGATTTCGTCTACAAGGGTGACCCGGAGAAGACGGCGGCGAACCGGCTAGGCGGTTTCTTCACGGTGGGTGACATCGGGTTCCTTGACGAGGACGGCTTCCTGTACCTGTGCGACAGGAAGTCCGACATGATCATCTCGGGCGGTGCCAACATCTATCCGGCCGAAATCGAGTCCACGCTGACCATCCACTCTAAGGTCGCTGACGTGGCCGTATTCGGCATTCCTGACGAGGACTGGGGCGAGCAGATCAAGGCCGTGGTGCAGCCCGCCGAGGGGGTGACGCCAGGGCCGGAACTCGCCGCCGAGCTGCTCGCTTCCCTCGAGGGACGGCTTTCGAAGATGAAGTGGCCGAAGTCGGTGGATTTCATCGAGGAAATGCCGCGCGACCCGAACGGCAAGCTGCGCAAGCGCAAGCTGCGCGATCCGTACTGGCAGGAACGCGGTAGTGCTATCTGAGTCTTCCGCGGATGGGCCGCTTGCACCAGCGCCCGCCGCTTCGCCGACCACGTGCTCGAATTCCCGGTGGCTACACGCGCTCGACCGGCCCGGTGATCGGGCGCTTCCGCACCGAACTAGGCGACGGCAGGATCGTCGGCATCGCCGCACCTGGCGGCAGGGTCCTCGTCCCGCCGCTGGAGTACGATCCCGCGGCAGGCGCCGCGCTTGGCGTGGCCAGCGGGGCCGATCCTTTCATTCCGGTGGGACCCGCAGGCACGGTCACCGCCTGGGCCTGGGTCACCGAGCCGCGTAAGGCCCGTCCCCTGCGGCAGCCGTTCGGATGGGCGCTCATCCGCATCGATGGCGGCGACACCGCGCTCCTGCACGTCGTTGACACAGGCGGACAGCAGCAGGCGATGCGGACCGGCCTGCGGGTCAGGCCGCGCTGGCGCGACGCGAGCCAGCGTGTCGGCAGCATCCGCGACATCGAGTGCTTCGTGCCCGAGGTGACGATGCTCACCGCGCCCGCGCGGCTTGAGTACCGGCTGCCTGCCGGGCGGGCGCTCGGCCGGTTCCGTCGCCGAGGTCGTGCGCACCATCGGCCTCATCCTGGACGGAGACAGCCCATGCGCGTGATCGAGGTCCGCGACGCGAGCTGCTCGACGGAAATCACTACGCGGCTCACCGGCCTTGCTTGCGCGGCTCACCGGCCTTGCTTGCGCGGCTCACCGGCCTTGCTTGCGCGGCTCACCGGCCTTGCTTGCGCGGCTCACCGGCCTTGCTTGCGCGGCCCACCCGCCCTGGGGGCTTTGCCATCCTGATGATTCTCGCGATTGTCAGGGCGGAAGGAAGCGGTGAATGTGATTCTGGGGATAACTTGCCACCGGAGGGAGGCAATGAACTGTGCGGTTCAATCACGCTGACCTCTTTGAAGGAGTCGTCGACACCGTAGCTGAACGGACGGCGCTGATCTGCGGTGACCGGCGTCTCACCTATGCCGGCCTCGACGCGGAGGCGAACCGACTCGCCCACCACTTGGATTCGGCCGGTGTCCGGCCGGGTCAGCACGTGGGCATGCAGTTGTACAGCGGTGTGGAGTACGCCGCGGCGATCATCGCCGCGCTGAAGATCCGGGCAGTACCTGTCAACGTCAACTACCGCTATGTGGAAGCCGAACTCGCATATCTCTATCGGTACGCCGACTTGGTCGCGCTGGTGTACGACGCCGAGTTCACCGATCGCGTCGCCGCAGCCGCGCCGAGCGCCCCGGCACTGCGTCATCTCATCTCGGTGGGCGCGGCTCCGGCCCGGCCGTCGAGCCGTCCCGCCCCGGTGCGTTACGAGGACGCGATCGCCGGCCAGGCACCTACCCGCGGTTTTCCGCCGAGATCACCCAAGGACGTCTACATCATCTACACCGGCGGTACCACTGGCACGCCGAAGGGCGTCATGTGGCACACCGAGGACCTGTTCTTCGCGTTCGGTGGTGGAAATCCGGGCGGTGAGCCGGTCGGTTCGCCCGAGGAACTGGTCGAGAAGGCGCGGACCGCGGGCCCGATGGTGATGATGCCGGTCTCACCACTCATGCACGGTGCGGGCCAGATGGCGATGTTCGTCAGCTTCTGGATGGGCGGCACGGTCGTTTTCGTCCGCAAGTTCGACCCAGCCGATGTGCTCGAGACGATCGCCCGCGAGAAGGTGATGGCGATCAATATCGTCGGCGACGCGATGGCCATTCCCCTGGCGGACGAGATCGCCGCGGGCAGTTACGACCTGTCGTCTCTGTTTGTTATCAGCTCGACGGGCGCCATCTTGTCCGGTTCGGTCCGTGACCGGCTACAGGCGCTCCTCGCCAGCGCCGTGATCCTTGACAATTTCGGTTCGACCGAGGCCGGCTACTCGGCGTCTGGGGTCGCTGGTTCCACCCCAGAGTCCGGCCTCAGGTACAAGCCGAACGATCCGCTGATCACCGTGCTTGACAGCGGGCTCAAGCCGGTTGAGCCCGGCTCGGGTGATATCGGCCAGGTGGCTCGGAGCGGGCACATATCGTTCGGCTATTACAACGATCAGAAGAAGACGGCCGAGACGTACGTGACGGTTGACGGCAGGTGCTGGCTGCTGAGCGGTGACCTCGCGACCGTGGCGGACGATGGCGCCATCGCCGTGCTCGGACGCGGCACCTCGTGCATCAACACCGGTGGTGAGAAGGTCTTCCCTAACGAGATCGAGGCCACCTTGAAGACCCATCCCGCGGTGTTTGACGTGATCGTTACTGGTATCCCCGATCCGCGTTACGGTGAACGCGTGGCCGCGGTCGTGCAGCTACGGGTACGGGCCGGGCGTCCGGCGCCTGTGATCGATGAGCTTAACGACCATTGCCGCGCAAGGCTGGCCGGCTACAAAGTCCCCCGTACTTACGTGTTCGTAGCCGAACTGAAGCGCTCGCCTGCCGGCAAGGTCGACCACAAGTGGGCGCGCCAAATGGCCCTGACGGCGCAATCGGAGGCCGACGCCGGCACACAGACCTGACCACCGCCGCGCGCACTGCGTGCCCGGCGCGTTCCCATGCGGGTGTTCTGCCTGCCGGTGTTCTGCCTGCCGGTGTTCTGCCTGCGCGTTCCGGTTGCCGTGCTTGGCCCGCCGTGTTCCGCCTGCCGGCCTGCGATGGGCCCGCGCCCCGCTACCTCTTGCTCGGGTCGGGTGATTCCGCTGGTGCGCTCATCGCACGGCGGCCAGCCGCCATCAGCGCGTCGATCAACTGCGTGGTCGCCGCCGGATCGGGCGGCTCACCATAGGTCATGGCGAGTACATAACGGCGGGCCCCCGGCAGCGGTGCCGCTGTGATCCCTGGATGCCGCGCCGCCCGCAGCGCGAGGCCAGGGAGGGTGGTAACGCCGAGACCGGCCGCCACAAGTGCTTGCACCGCGACAGAGTCGTCGGTGGTGAACGCGATCTTCGGGGTGAAACCGGCACGCGCGCACTGTTGCAGCAGGAAGCTGCGGCACCGGTCGCACCCGGCTATCCACTGCGCGTCTGCGTGCGCGCTCAGGTCAGGCGCTTCCCCTGGGGAAGGTGCGCCTGACGACGAGGCGCCCGAGGCAGCGAGGCCTGAGGGCGGCGAACCCGAGGGCGGGCTGCCTGAGGGTGCGGTGCCTGAGGGCGGGGTGCCTGCGGCCCGTGTCACCAGGCAGACCGGCTCGTCAAGGAGCATCACGCCGCGAGCGCCCTCTCCCCCCACATCTAGCTCATGCCTGAAGACCACCGCCACGTCGACATAACCAGCGCGGAGCATGCGCAGCGCTTCCGGCGGTTCGGCCTCCGCCAGGGTCAGATCCACGCCAGGGTTATCCGACCTGAGCCTCGCCGCTGCCGCGGGCACGATAGTCCCGAGTGCTGAGGGGAAGGCGGCGAGCCGCACCCGCCCGTGCCGTAGCCCGACGTGCGCGGCAAGCTCGTTTTCCGCCGCGTCAAGCCTGCCGAGGATCTCCGCCGCGCGTTCGGCGAGCAACCGCCCCGCGTCGGTGAGCCTGATGCCGCGTCCGTCCCGCTGGATGAGCTTGGAACCGGTCTCCGCTTCGAGTCGGGCGAGGTGATGGCTCACCGAAGGTTGCGCGTAGCTGAGTTCCCTCGCGGCGCCGGTCACCGATCCGTGCCGGGCTACTGCTGCGAGCACCCGAAGCCGGGTCACGTCCAGCATGGTGCAAGTATAGATGTGTTCGATTCTTCGTCTTGTGGGACAGCGTCGGTGCTATCTGACCAGTTCAGCGACGCTCGCGATTCGCGAGCAGGGGGCCGGACGGGTCGCGTGCGGGGCGCCCGGCCGCGCGGCGGCGGCGCCATGCGACGCCCGACAGAGCCTCGAGCACCACTCGGCCCGCGAGCAGCGCTGTCACCTCAGCCTGGTCGTACGGCGGCGATACCTCGACCACGTCCATCCCGACGAGCGGCAGCTCCATGGCAATCCGGCGGACCGAGTCGAGCAACTGACGCGCGGTGAGCCCACCGGGTTCTGGCGTGCCGGTGCCTGGTGCCATCCCTGGGTCGACCACGTCGACATCCACGGATAGGAATACGCCCGCACACTCGTCCGTGGCGGTCGCGAAGGCCTCGGTCAGGCATGATTCGAGGCCGCGGGCGACGATCTCGGTCATCTCGTAGCTGCGCATATTCTGGCCCGCCATCCAGTCCAGGGTTTCCGGCTCGGGCCAGTACCCGCGCAGGCCGAGCTGCAGGAACCTGTCGCCCCGGACCGCACCGGATTCGATGAGCCTGCGCATCGGTGTGCCGTGCCCGTACAGCGAACCCCACTGGGTATCGCCCGTGTCCGCATGCGCGTCGAAGTGGATCATCGATACCCGTCCCCAGCCGGCGGCGCGCGCCGCCGCGGTCGCATCGGGCCAGGCAATGGTGTGGTCGCCACCGAGGATGACCGGCATGCTGCCGGCCTGGCAGACGGCGTGCACGGCTTCCTCGAGGCGGCGCAGCGCCTGTTCGGTCTCGCCGGGCGGCATCTCCACGTCGCCGGCATCCACCACGTTCAGTTCGGCAAGCGGGTCGACGCCGAGCGCCAGATGTGGCCGCGCACCATCATGCGGCAGGTAGTCGGTAAACCGGATCGCCTGCGGGCCGAACCGGGCGCCTGGCCGGTGCGAGGTGCCACCGTCGAAAGGTGCGCCGAGGATGACCACATCGGCACCAGCGATGGAGCCGGGGTCGGCGAGATGCACGGCTGGCACGCCCAGGAAGGTCGCATCGGGGCCGTACATGTTGCCAAGCCTGCTCACGTATCCTCCCGCGGTTTGGTGATCAGGCTAGCCTGCGGCGCCCCCGGCGGCACCCAGCCCGCGCGACCATGGATGTGCCATCGCTGGCCGCATATGACCCGCGATGGCACATTCAGGGTCACTGGCGGCAGGCACACGATGGCCGGTAGCGGCATAAAGATCAACTATGGCTCGTGCGTGTGTGTGGCCCGTGCGGCGCGGCATGGCCCGTGGGACGCCGTATAGCGTTACCAGCGGACCATTGGGCTTCCGGTGAGGATTGCGGCGAACCGGGGTCATGGGCCGCCGGAATCCGGTGAGGATTGCCGCCAGCCGGTCATGGGCCGTCGGACTTACTTACCGTGAGCGCATGGCGCTGGAGGATGGGCGGCTCGCTGAGCTGATGCCTTGCGGTTCGCGCAGATCCAGCGGCAGGCGCGTAATGAGCTGGCGTGCTTCGCCAAGCCGCCTTTCCTTGGCATTCCTGCAGACAACGTCGAAGGGCTTCGGGTGACCCGCCGGCTGTCCCGCAACGGCGGCAGCGTCCGCACCGTCTATAGCTCCGACATCCTCAACGACTCCGCCACCCTGGATGTGGTGCTGAGGTTCGCCGACGCGGGCAGGGCCTGAAGCTGGTGATCGCCGATCAGTCGCTGGTCCTTTTCGACATGGCCGATCCGGTTGCCGAGACGCGCGCCACCACATCACTGACCATTGCGCACCCTGCGCTCGCGCCGACCCTGAAGCATGCGTTCATGGCGATCTGGGACCGGGCCCCGCCCCTGGACAAAGCTCTCGCGCTGCGGGCCTGAGTGGGCGGGATCATTGACGGGCCGGATTTGCCCCCAGTAGGAGGCATGCCTGCTACCACGAGCCGCCTGCTACCACACCGTCTGCTACCACACCGTCTGCTACCACGAGCCGCCTGCTACGAGCCGTCCGCTACCGGGACGTGGGAGCGGCAAGCTGCGATGAGCGGGGAATGCCAGTGCCGAAGGACTGAATGTAGCTGGCCGGCGAGCCGACCCCGGTGGCGTCGTCATAGCCGCCGACGGCCCTGAGGGCGGCCGCTCCCTCGCCGTTCACCCCCAGGCTGACCAGCATGATGCCCATTCGGCTCGGCGATACGACCGACGGGTAGGCGGGTCCCAGTGGGTGATCGGTCACATCATGGAACGCGGCTGTGCCGTACCGCGCGTATATCGCGGGGTTCGCGAAACCGATTCGGTAGCCCGCCGCCTGCTGGGCATCGGCCTCGATGCCTACCAACGTCGGGCACGCCAGGCTGGTGCCGCCAACTGGGTTGAGTGAGAAGATATGCCTCCCGTCCGGCAAACGCAGGCTCTCGCCGACGATAAGCCCAGTCTGCGGGTCGGCGACCGCCGACACGTCGGGGATCACCCGCATCGGCTTACTGCTCGTTGTGCCGTCGGGCAGCTTTGAGGCAAGTCCGGCGGGCACGACACCCTGCTGGTAGAAGGGCTGGTTGTAGGTGGTGCTCACCCCGCCGCCGCCTGAGCCGCCGTAGAACTCGGGGAACTTGCCCGGCGGAATGTAGCGCCATTTATTCCCGCCCCTTGCCAGCGGGTCGAGCAGCGTGCCCCACGAGGTTTCCCACTTGTAGTTGCCGTGCCTGCCGATAGCGAGACTGGTGCCGCCGACTGAGGTGACCCACGGGCTCGACGTGGGGAATTCGACCTGGAGCCGCGATGATGACGCGGGGTCTTCTGCCGGCGAGTCGTAGCCGTTGTCGCCGGCGGCGAAAAAGAAGGCGATGCCCTCAGTGATGCCAATCTTGAGGATGTTGTTGGTGGCCGCCTGGAGCGTGGAGTCCAGCTCGGGCCAGCCCCAGGAATCGCTAACCATGCTGGCGAGATGGTGGTTGACGACGAACGCGAGCGCTTCCGTCATGTCTGCCTGGCGGCAACTCCGTGCCGCCACGTACCTGATGCTGGCGGCGGGCGCCAGGCCATGCAGGGACTCGACGTCGAGGCTCTGCTCGCCATGCCATCTGTGCGGTTCGCCGCACAAGCGAGCCCCGGCGAGCGTGAACCGGCCAAGCCGGTATTCCTTGTATTGACCGGTGCGAAATACGGGGTCTCCGGTCAATTGCGCGTATAGGTCCGCGTCACTGCCTATCGTCGGCGAGTCGTATGCGTCCACGATCGCCACCGTCTGGCCGCGTCCGGTCATTCCTGAGCTCGTGACCCCGTAGGCGCTTCGGACTTGGCGCGGGATGTAACCGCAGGTCACCCAGGGCCAGTGCCGTCCGTAGGCGCTGGGCTTGCGGACCGCGACCTGCTGCCCGAAGTAGGCAGAGCACCGTGGCTTCGACGTGCTCATTGTCCGGGACCACGCCGGCAGAGTCCGGACTGCCACGTGGCTGGCGGTATCTAGGCCGCTGACCGACAGGACCGAACTGGCGATCGGCGGAGGCGGCCGGGCAGCCTGGCTGGGCGCGCGGTAGATGTGGCCGTCTGGGGCGCGGTAGAGGCCGAAGGTCACCCCGAACGCCTTGCTGGCCGCGGCGAGGTTACCGTGCACCGCGATATAGGCACCGGCGGCGCCGCTGGCTGCGATCCGAGTGACCATGAGGCCTGCCGCGGTAAGCCAGGACCGGACCGCCGTGACCTGCTGGTGAGTGGCCCCGAATCGCGCGGTGGCCTGGGCGGGCGTCAGGTAAGCGCGGTATGCGGTGGTTCCCGGCGTCGAGACCGCGGCGGCGTAAGCGGCGAGCCCCGCCTGGCTGTGGCCGGTCAGATAAACTCGCGCGTTCACGGTCCCGGTGACTGGCTTTGCGACGAGGCGCGACGGGACCGCCCAGGACGGATGGGTACCGCCGATGAGAACCGGACGGCCCGCCGCCTGCGCAAAACCCGAAAGGTTGAGGGTGGCGAGCGTGAGAGCTCCCGCGGCTGCCGCCGCGCCCGCCGTATGCAATGCAGAGACGTGCCGCATGCGCGCTCCCTCGGGACACGAGACGGTTGCCAGCGGTAGTCCAGCGACATCATATAACCAATAAGTAGCATTCTAATTACTATGAGTGACTAAACGCCAACGTCACCGCTTCTCGTCCAGGCCGCTGGCGCGTCTCCACGATCCCGTCCCGTCGCTGTCAGCTCGTGCCGGGGCCCACCAGGTTGAACGCCTGGCAGGGTCGCCAGCTGGTCACAAAACCGGGTTTCGGCCTGTGGTTCTACTCACGGCCCGGCCTCTGCGGCGAGCCGTTACGATCCGAGCCGTTCTTGTAGCCTGGCCGGATTCTGGCACGGCCCTCGCTGGGGCTGGCGAATGAGCCAGGCCCGCAATGACCGTAGAGCGCTGGTCGCTGCCGACGCTGGGTGAGAAGATGTGGTTGTGAGCAGCGACTGGGACAACCCTGTGCGGCAGCTTGTTGCTGCCTGGGAGGCCACCACGGCCGTGGTGGCCGAGTGGGCGGACCGGACGGCGGCGGTGACCATCGAGGCGTTCCATAAGCTCGCCAGCGACCCGGCTGTGCGCGCGGTGGTGGACGGCTGGCGCATCGCGCCTGTCTGGGCCCAGCGTGACTGCGAGTGCTTCTGCGCCAGGTCACACCCGAGCGATATGGGGGTATGTGACAAACACGCGGTGATCACGCGTCGGGTCAGTACGGACGTGGACGGTGAGGTGGACGTACCGCTGTGCGCACCGTGCGCAGTGGCGCAAGGTGTCGCGGAGCAGGCCCGGTAACCCTGCTTCCCTGCGGGCTGATTGATACGACCGGCGCACTGCGCGGACGGCGGACCCGCGGTGACCACGCTGCCAGTAAGTCCTTGAAGGAGGGTGCCTCCTTTAAGGGAAACCGGGGGGCGCTACTTGCCGGCGGCCCGGCGCGCTGGCAGCCGCAGACCGTACGCCAGCAGCCCGATGTCGGGGGCGGGGCTCCAGTCACGTGCCGGCAGCCGCGTGAACCCGGCGGCAAGGTACAAGTGCCGCGCGGCCTCCATCGTCGGCCTCGTTGACAGCAGCAGATGCCTGACCCCGCTCGCGGAAGCCCGCTCGATCACGGCTCTGACCAGGGCTTTGCCCGCGCCGCGGCCTTGTGCTCCCGGAGCGACCGCGAGCGCCCTGACCTCTGCCTCGTCCGGCACCTTGGCGATCTCGCTGCCCGGATGGAACGGCTCCAGCGTGACGGTTCCTATAATCTGGCCGTTGTCCAGCATCACGAGTACGTCGCCGGGTGTCGACATGCCCACATTACGCAGCACATCGGTGTAAGGAGACGTCGGCGGTACGCCCTGCGCGATGTACGCGGCGACTCGCAGCTCGCCAATCGCGGCAAACTCGCCATTTTCTGCGGTTCGCACGAACACGTGCTCTATCCAAGCATGGGCTTTCGCCGCACGCGGGCGCCGCTGCCGACCCGGCTCGCTTTGGTGATCCGGAGCGCCGTCAGGGAAACTCACTGCCGGACACGTTCCAGGATTAGAAAATCTTGGCCAGCTTCGTTCCGGTTCACCGCTCGCGCGCATGATGGCTCGCCACGCTCCGTATCATGCGGTAGTTATGCACGTAGTTGCCGGGCCACCCGCGCCGCCACGCAGATCCGCGGCACCGGGGGCCCCGTTGCTCGCTGTGATGCTCGCCCTGCTCATCGTGCTGGTGGCTGGGTGCAGTTCACCGGGCGGCGCGCGGCCGGATAGCGCGCGCCCGGGCAGCGCAACGTCCGGGCCCGCCCACGACCCGGTTCCGGCGGCACTGCCGTTTGCCGCGGCAGAGAACCAGAAGCCGGGCACACGCGATTGGCGGGTACGCCGGCTGGGTTCGCCTGCTGCGATCGAGGGATTCGCGGACCGGGTCAGCGTGCTGCCCGGGCAGCCGTTCCGGCTGTTCGTGTCCACCACCTCGCCCTGGTGGCGGGTGGAGGCGTTCCGGATGGGCTGGTATCACGGGGCGCAGGCACGGCGGATCTGGGCGTCGGGCCGCGTCGTCGGTCACCCCCAGCGCGGCCCGTTGATCTCGGCGCGCACGAACATGGTGCGTGCACCATGGCGGCCGTCGCTGACGGTGCAGACACCAGGGTGGCCCGCCGGGTCGTATCTGCTCCGATTGGACGCCGCGAGCGGCGTGCAGCGATTTGTGCCGGTGACCGTCAGGTCGGCGAGCACGGCCGGGGCAGTTGTTCTGATCAACGACGTGACGACCTGGCAGGCCTACAACTTGTGGGGCGGCTACGACCTCTACACCGGGCCCGGCGGGTTCGCCGACCGGGCCCGCGAGGTGTCCTTCGACCGGCCCTACGACGGCAACAGTTATGACAGCGGCGCTGAGTGGTTCATGTCCTTCGACCAGCCCGCGATCGCCGTGGCAGAGAAGACTGGCGTGCCGCTCGCCTACGAGACTGACGTGGATGTGGACCAGGATCCGGGACTGCTGCATGGTGCACGGGCGCTGATCTCGCTCGGGCATGACGAGTATTACTCCGCGGCCATGCGGAACCGGTTGATGGCGGCAAGAGACGCAGGCGTGAACGTCGCGTTTCTCGGCGCGAATGCGGTGTTTCGTCATATCAGATTCGCCTCGTCGCCGCTCGGCCCCGACCGGGTGGTGATCTGTTACAAGGTCGCCAGCGAGGATCCGCTCTTCGGGGTCAATGACAGCGACACCACGCAGGATTGGCGTGAGCCGCCAGACCCAAGGCCGGAAAGTGCGCTAACGGGCGTGTTCTACGAGTGCAATCCGGTAAGCGATCCTTATGTCGTGTACGACCCCCAGAACTGGATCTTCGATGGCACCGGGGCCCGCACGGGGGAGGCATTCGCGGGCATGGTGGGACCCGAGTACGACCGCGTCAACCCCGCCGTGCCGGTGCCGCGGCCGATCGAGGTGCTTGCGCATTCGCCGCTGACCTGTGACGGGGTGTCGAGTTACGCGGACTCCGCCTATTACACCGTCCCCGGCGGCGCGGGGGTGTTCGCCTCGGGCACCATGCGCTGGGTGTGCGTTATGAAGGGCCCGGCGTGCGGTCACGGCGTCAGCACCGCCGCACAGCGGTTCGTGGACGTGGCGACCACCAACCTGCTGCGCGCCTTCGCCGCCGGGCCGGCCGGGCTGGCCCACCCGGCCCGCGACAATCTCGCCCAGGCCCACGAAGCATCCGGCTTCGCGGGCTCGGCAGGCGACTGACCGGCCTGGCGCCGCAATGGCACTCGACGATCTGGATCAGCAGATCATAAGTGCCCTGGTTGAGGACGCCCGCGCGACCTACGCGGACATCGGTGCGCGGGTGGGGCTGTCCGCTCCGGCGGTCAAGCGGCGGGTGGACCGGCTGCGGGCCACCGGTGCGATCACGGGTTTCTCCGCGCGCGTGGATCCTGCGGCCCTCGGCTGGACCACGGAGGCGTATGTGGAATTGTTCTGCCGCGGCCGTACGTCGCCCGCCGACATCCGCGCCGCCGTGGCAAGATACCCCGAGGTAGTCGATGCGTGCACGGTGACCGGAGAGGCGGATGCACTGCTCCGAATCCGCGCCGCCGATGTTGGGCACTTCGAGCGGATCGTCGAACGGATCAGCGCGGAGCGGTTCGTCGTCAGGACGCGGAGCGAGATCGTGCTTTCCCGGCTGATCGACAGGCCTGGGAGCGGGCCCGCACCAGGGGCGGGAACATGACGGCCGCCATAGCCTTGCGCCACGCCGCGTAAGGCGTTAAGGCCATCTGACCCGGGCCACCCCGCGGGCGGCCTGACCCGTTCGCATGTGCCCCGGGCGGGGATGGCCCGGTATCCCCGCACAATTACCCCCGGGGGGCCGGTGCGTACCCCGGGGGGCCGGTGCCCCCGCGTCGGCTGGGCGGCCGGGGTGGCGGGGTGGCCGAGGATAAAGCCACCTCACGAAGCGGAACCCCCGGAACTGGGCATCTCGCCAGCGCTGGACCGCTACAGTCGTCCCATGTCCGAAGCCAAGCCGGACCCTAGCGGCAGCACAGGAGAGTTCCGCGCCTTCGTTGAGAGGGGCGGAACGGAGTCGGTGCGCCGCAGAGGTCTGCGCAACCCGGTGATCATCGGCGCACTGGTGGCCGTGGTCGTCGTGATCGCTATCATCGCACTCGCGGTGCGATAACAGTCACCGCGAGCGTTCTGCGAGGCCCCACACGGCGGCGCTGAGCAGGATCAGCACGAACAGCGCGAACGTGATCACGTGCACGCTCGTGCACCACAGGCAGATCGCGTTCACCTTGAACAATTCGACGTAAATCAGGTAGAGCACAAAGCCGATCCCGACGATTACGGAAAGCAGCCGGGCGAGATGGACCGCCCGCAACGGTGAGCGCCACGCCAGCGGATTGTTGACCGCAACCATGAACACGAAGAACGCGAGGCCAAGCACCGCGACCGGGATCCCGAAGACGACCGACTCCGGGCTGGTGGTGACCTTCTCGCAGTTGATGGTGCCGGTATCAGGGCAGGCCAGGCTTATCGACGTCGAGTAGTGCGTGATGGTCAGGTAGATCGAGACGCCGAGGCCGCCCAGCGAAAGGATCATGGTCGTCAGCCGCACCCAGGGCGGCGGACCGCCGGTCGCCGCAGCGTGTTTCTGCGCGCCTGCGCGGCCCGCGCCGGTCATGCCGACCGCGTTTTCCGCAGCAGCCCCACGCCCGTTGCTCGCCGGCCGGCCAGCAACCGCTGATACCGCACGTGGGCTGCGTGCCGTACCACCGGCGGCCCCGGCGGCGGCCTGCGTTGTGCCCGACCTGCTTTCCCTCGCCCGGCCCGCCGCTTGGCCCTGCTTGCCCTGGTTCCGCTGCTTGCCCTGGTTCCGCTGCTTGCCCTGATTCCTCGCTTGTGCGTGGCCCGTGTTATGAGGCCTGGTGCCCGACATCAGACCTTCCCGCTCAGCGCGGTAATCGACGGAGCAGTGCAGACATTGGCTGGCTGATTGTTTGTCAGCTTGCAGATGGCCGCCGTCATGTAGTTGGCGGTGCCACCCACGGCTTTGGCAATCGGGCTCGACGGGTCTGAGAGGGCGGCGGAAATCTGCGCCCAGGACTTGCCCTGCAGGATCTGCGGACTGTAACTCGCCCCGCTGATCAGGTACTTGTTGCCGAAGTCGATGAACGGGATCGCCCCCTGGCTAGCGGAAGGCACGTAGGGCGGCGAATCGTACTTCGCGATGAGGGCGTCCTCCTGCGCTGTCGGCGTCTCCAGCGTCTTCCTATTGGGGTCGGTCTGCTCGACTGGGGAGAAGGCGACGTATTTGCTCGTGTAGCTGGAGCCATGGAAGGTCAACGTCTTTGTGCTCGGATACACGTCAGACGTGTCTGAGCGCGTCACGCCGAGGTTCGAGAAGGTGCCGAAACGGCTGAGCGCGACCACCGTCGGCCAGCGTTCCGCCGCACAGTACGGGCAGTACTCCGCACCGATGTACACGATCTCCGGCTTACCGTTCTTGGTGAGCGCCGGCTGACCCGTTAGCGCGGTCGGGGCCGTCTGGATAGTGCCTTTGCCGATTGTGGCCAGCGTGGCGGCGGGCACGTTGGTCGCGTTCGAGACGATCTTCGAAAGCGCGGTCCCTGTCGGCAAGGAAGCCGTGGTGGATGAGTTATTTGAGACGCCCTTGATCAGAACGAACGCCACGACGATGGCGATCACCGCGACGACGCTGCCGATCACCAGGGAGACCCGGGTGCGAACCTGGGCGCGGCGCTCGGCCGCCCGCTGATTCGCGATCTTCTCCCGGGTGGTCAAGCGCTGCTTGCTCCTGCTCGCCTTGCCCATCGCCTGTCTCGACCTGCTTCCTAACATGCCTCGCGTGTTCGCGCGCGTACGTCTGGACGGAACCCGTGGCTGTGCACCGGCCTGCGCGCAGCCACGGCGCCTGCCGGGGCACAGCGCCCCATGCCAGGTTGCCGGACTCCACGTTAAACCGAGATAAGGACCGCTGCGGCCCGTCACAATTATGGCCGCATTATGCTGGCGGGATCTCCCCCGACCCGCGGATCACCAGGCGGGTGGGTAGCTCGATTCGCTGGGCGGGTCCTTGTTCACCAGAAAGCCGCCGGAAGAGCAGTTCAGCCGCTATGTGGCCCATTTGCCCCGGATCCTGTGCCACCACCGTGACACCGGGGGTCAGCAGGTCGGCAAGCTCGAAATCATCGAAGCCCACGGTCGCGATATGGGCATCGCGCGCGGCGAGTTCTCGTAGCACGTTGACGCTGATCCTGTTGTTGCCGCAAAGCACCGCCGTGACTGGTGCGGGCCCGTCCAGCATCCGGCCGACCGCCCGCTGGATGATCTCGGGCTGGGCAAGTGCCATGGCCACCCAGTGTTCCTGAATCTGAAGCCTCGCTGCGGCCATGGCTTGCTGGTAGCCGCGCAGTCGTTGCCCCGCGGTATAGATGTGTGGCGCGTCGCCGATATAGCCGATTCGCGTATGGCCCTGGCCGATGAGGTGGCCCACGCCATCCCGCGCTCCGCCGACGTTGTCGGTGAGCACGACGTCAGCCTCGATCAGCCCTGGCGGCCGGTCCGCGAAGACAACGGCAATGCCCGCCGCGATCTCGGGCAGCAGGTAGGTGTGATCGGTGGAGGCGGGGACGATGATCAGCCCGTCGACGCGGCGCGCGCAGAACGTGAGCGTGAGCTTGCGCTCACGTTCTGGGTCTTCGTCGCTGGAACCCATGAACAGCAGGGATCCGTTGCCATGCGCGACGTCCTCGACGGCGCGGGCCAGCGTCGAGTAGAAGGGGTTGCCAACGTCTTCGAGCACCAGGCCGATGGATGCCGTCTGGCCCTTGCGGAGCACGCGCGCACTGTCGTTGCGCCGGAAGCCGAGTGCCTCGATCGCGGCGCGGACCCGTTCGGCGGTGTCCGGCGTCACCCCGGGCTCGCCGTTCACCACACGGGAAACTGTCTTGAGGCCGACGCCGGCTCGTGCGGCGACGTCCTTCATCGTGGGCCGGCCGCCGACCGTCCCGTGGTTGTCTGCTGCTTGGAGGGACCGACATTCGGTCTCTCCCGTGAAGGCTGGTGCGTCGTTGGACACGGCCTGCGACCTCTTTGTTAGCTGTGGACTGGAGCGTACCCACGCAGCGTCACCTGATCACCGACCGAATCGGCCGCGCGAGCGACGCAGCGCAGTAGGGCGCAAGGCTCATGAAGGCCGGCATCACCTGGGCGGGCTGGCTTGTTCCGCTCTGGGTCTCGCAGGGCATCGGATTCCCCGCTGGACCGCACGCGGCGATGCGTTCACTGCACCGACCGTACGCCGATGTGGCCTTCATCACTTTTGACAACGTTATCAGCAGACCATATCAGAACACGCCGTGATGTGCTGTGCCGAATCACAGGCCTCATGGGACACACTGGTATCCGCACATGTTACCGGCCATTAGCTGGCGAAGTCCGCCGTGGCCGCCCAGTTCGGGGCGCCCGTCCGGGGGAGCCGTGCCGTCTGGGGAGTGCCGTCTGGGGAGTGCCGTCCGGGGGTGCCGTCCGCGGGTAGTGTCCGGGGGTGCTCGTCCATGGTGCTGTCGGGGCGCCCGGCCCGCGAACGGGTGGCTGCTGGCGAAATAGTGCGTGACCGCTGGCAAAATGTTTCCCGTGTATGATCGCCAGTCCCTCCCCAGGATCGAGTCGTTCGTCGCTCTCGGCGACAGTTTCACGGAAGGACTCGATGATCTCGACTCCACAGGGCGTTACCGCGGCTGGGCCGATAGGTTCGCCGCCCTCCTCGGCGGGCACAATCCGGGCCTGCGCTACGCGAACCTCGCCGTCCGGGGCAAGCGGCTCGGCCAGGTGGCAGCGGAACAGGTGCCGGCCGCCGCCCGGATGGGGCCGGAATTGGTGAGCATCGCCGCTGGCGGGAACGACATCTTGCGCCCAGGAGCGGACCCGGATGTCCTCGCCGGGATCTTCGATGATGCCGTGGCGAGCCTGCAGGCGGCCGGCTGCGAGGTCGTGGTGTTTACCGGCTTCGACACCGCGCACTTTCCCGTCCTCAGGCTGCTGCGCGGAAAGATCGCCACCTACAACATGCACCTGCGCGCGATCGCTGACCAGCGGCAGTGTTACCTGGTCGATTTGTGGGCGATGCCGCCGTTGCGTGATGCCCGGGCGTGGAGCTCCGACCGGCTGCATCTGTCACCTGGCGGCCATCAACGGGTAGCGCTGCGGATATCCGAGGTGCTGGGCGTGCCCGTGAGCGCCGACTGGCGGGACCCGTGGCCACCCGTGGCGGCCAGCGGCTGGCTCACGATGCGGCGCCTGGATGTCCAGTGGGCGCGTCGGTACGCTGCGCCGTGGGTCGGCAGGCGCCTGCGCGGCATTTCTTCTGGCGATGGCCTAGAGCCTAAGCGCCCCGGCCTGCTCCCCCTCCAGCCCGGGAACGCTCTGTAGCTAAACCTTCGCTTATCGTGGACAAGTCCGCAACAAGCGAGCTCTCGCGCGCCGGTCACGACCCGGGATCCGGCGCATGATCCGGCGTTCGCGCTGGCGCCGTCGCCCATGTCAGGCCGCAGGGCAACCGGTCAGATCCTCGAGCACTTCCTCGATGCGTGCCAGGGCGGATGCGATCCAGGGGAGTGCTAGCGGATCGTTCGCCGTCAGCGCTGCTTCTCGCTCGGCTTCCGTGTTCCCGTAGAGCAGGCTGGTGGCGACCCGAAGGCGGAGCGCGGACTGATCGTCGCCGAAGGCACTACCCGCAAGCACGCCGGTGCTGTAACGGTCGAGCAGCAGCGCACTCAGGCCGGCGGCGGTCGTCACCCCGTGCATGTCGCACAGATGGTCGCGTGCGGCACCGAAGTCGGGATACAGATAGAACGCCGCCTGTGGTGGTGGCACTCGCGCGCCGGCCGCGGTGAACTTGGCGGCGACCGCCCGCGCCACGCTGGCATGCAGGCGGCGGCTCGCCGCGATTCGCTGTGTGAGCGCCGCAGGCTCGGTAAAGGCAACCGCCGCGGCCCGCTGGATCGGCCCCGACGGCGTGGACCAGATCTCACTGCCGATGGCGAGTAGCCGGTCACGCAGCGCGGCGCCGTGCTTTCCTGCTGGGAATCTTGCGACCCCGGTCCGCCAGCCGCCGAGCGCTAGGCTCTTGCTCAGCGCCGTCGTCACCACAGTGCGGTCCGGCGCCATTGCCGCGGGACTCGGCACCACCTGACCGGGGTCGTGGACGAGGTCACGGTAAATCTCATCCGAGATGATGATCAGTCCAAGGTCCGCGGCGGTCGCGCAGAGCATGCGCATGGTCCCGGTCCCGGCGAGGGTGCCAGTCGGATTGTCAGGCAGCGTGACCACCACAGAGCGGATCTCACGCCCGGCGACGCGCGCCTCCCGCACGCTCCTGGCCAGGAGGCAAGGGTCGGGGATGCCACCCTCGCCCGGCGGTGTGGGCACAAAGTGCGGCTGGACACCGATGAGCGCCGCCTGCGTCGCGTAACTCACCCAGCTCGGCTTGGGCACTGCCACGTCCCCGCCGATGGCCAGCAGCAGGCCGAACAGCAACGGCTTGCTTCCTGGCCCGCATACCACCTGTCCAGGTTCGGTAACCAGGCCGCGTCGCTGCCAATAGCCTGCGGCGGCCTCGCGCAACGAGGTCACGCCGGCGACTGGGCCATAGTCGCCGTAACCAGTCGCGGCGGCGAGCGCTTCGCGCATGGCGGCGTGGACAGGGAGGCCGGCTTCCCCGAATGCGAGTGGAAGGACGGGGATTCCGGCCCTGCGCCTGCTGGCGAGGATCTCGTTTGCGGCAAGGGTGGCGGATACGGTGATGGGCGGTCCGGCGAAGTCGGACTCGACTGCGGGCACGATCAACCCAGCCATCGGCATGGGGTAGCTCACTCCTCAGATGCGGGATGGTCGACGACGCGCAGCGGGGGACGGCGTCAGGCCGGTTTTCCGGCCACCGCTTTCCAGCCTCACCGCTAGGAAGCGACAGGACAAGCGGGGGTATGCGACGCATAGCCTAAGATTCACTAATGCTCGATTTGCACAGGCTGCGGCTGCTGAAGGAATTCGCCAGCCGGGGCAGTATCGCGGCCACCGCGGCGGCCCTCGGTTACACGCCGTCCGCTGTGTCACAGCAGCTAGCCAGGCTAGAGCGGGAGGCCAACGCCGCCCTGCTCGACCGAACGGCGCGCAGTGCCGAGCTCACCGACTCAGGCCGGCGTCTTGCCGAGCACGCCGAGCAGATCCTCGCGATGGTCGAGGCGGCGGAGGTTGACCTGTCCGCCCACACGCAGACACCGTCCGGGCGGGTTGTCGTGGCGGCATTTCCGACGGCGGCCGTCGCTTTCGCGCCCGCGCTCGCGCGTAGTCTGCGCGAGTATCCGGCACTGACGTTGCTGCTGCGCCAGACGGGGCGAGGCGAAGCACTGCGCCAGGTCCGATCGGGTGAGGTGGATGTCGCGCTCGTCGACGACTGGTCAGGCCGCCTGCCAGCAGATGACGCGGGCGTTCTGCGCATGTATCACCTGATCCGCGACCCGCTCGTGCTCGTGGTGCCGTGGGGTCACTGGATGGCCGACCCCGCGCAGCCCGTTGACCTCCGCCGGCTGCGTGAGGAGCCGTGGATGGCGGCGCCGGCGGGCGAGCCGTCCAGGCAGGCTGTGGACTGGCTCCTCGCCGGTGTCGGAGGCGCGCTACCTGTGCCCTGGGAGTTCGAGGGGCTCGCGACAATACTTGGCCTGGTCGCCAGGGGAATAGGGATCGCCGTCATTCCGGAGCTCACCCTCGCCGCCGACACCGCAGGTCCAGGTAAGCGCGGGGTGGAGCGGTTCGCGGGCGGGGGAGCGGACAACAGGCCGGTCATGGTGCGTGCGCTTCCCGGCACTCTGGCCAGAAATGTCTACGCGGTTGCCCGCGCGGCCAGCGTGCGGCGCCCAGCCGTCGCAGTGGTGCTGACGGCGCTCATCGCCGCCACGACCAACATGGGCGGCACAAACTGACACAGGGGGCAGCATGAGGGCTCGCACCCCGTCGGCATCGGCGGATTCTCATCCACGAGTGAGCGGCCCGCTACAGTCTGCGGGGGGATCCCGGGGGGTCGTCCCCCCGGGGCCATAGGTCTGCGGGGGGATCCCGGGGAGTCGTCCCCCCGGGGCCATAGGTCTAAACGGCTCCGCGGGGTGACGCGGCAGGCCGCCTGACGCTGTCTGGGGCGCCGACCCGCGGCCGGGCTACCCTTACGGGACATGGAACTCGACCTGTCCATGCACGGCGCGGCGCTCACCGCCTGCCTGGTGGACGCCGCCTCCGTCAGCGGCGACGAGGAAGCGCTCGCCACGGCGATCGAGGCGGCGCTTGACGGCCTTGCCCACCTGTCGGTGGACCGCGACGGGAACGCGGTGGTCGCCCGGACTCACCTCGGGCGCGCGGAACGGGTCGTGCTGGCCGGCCACATCGACACGGTGCCCATCGCGGGCAACCTACCGTCCAGGCGTGCAGGAAACCGGTTGTACGGGTGCGGTACGACCGACATGAAGGGCGGCATCGCGACAGCCCTGCGGCTTGCCGCCACAGTGACGCAGCCGGAACGTGACGTCAGCTACGTGTTCTACGACTGCGAAGAGGTCGAGGCGGAAAGAAACGGCCTGCTCCGGCTGAGCCGCCACCATCCGGACTGGCTGGCTGGTGACTTTGCCGTGCTGATGGAGCCGACCGATGGCGTGGTGGAGGGCGGCTGCCAGGGCACGATGCGGGCCGAGGTCCTAGTGCCGGGCGAGCGTGCGCACAGCGCCCGATCGTGGATGGGCCGCAACGCGGTCCATGAGGCGGCCAACGTGCTCGACGTCCTTCGCGGTTACCAGCCGCGCCGGCCCGAGGTTGACGGCCTGGTCTACCGTGAGGGGCTGAACGCGGTCCGCATCGCCGGCGGGGTGGCCGGGAACGTGATCCCAGATTCGTGCGTGGTGACAGTCAACTTCCGTTTTGCTCCGGACCGGAACGTGAGCCAGGCCGAGCAGCACCTGCGTGACACGTTCGCCTCGTGGCAGGTAGAGATTATCGACGTCGCAAGAGGTGTCAGGCCTGGGCTGGATCAGCCTGCCGCGGCAGCGTTCGTCGCTGCCGTCGGCGGCCCGCCGCGTGCCAAACTCGGCTGGACCGACGTCGCCAGGTTCGCCGCACTCGGGGTACCCGCGGTCAACTACGGTCCAGGTATCCCTGAGATCGCGCACAGCCAGGACGAGTACGTCGAGCTCGCGCAGATCCCCGAGTGCGAGGCGCGGATGCGCGCCTGGCTGGCGTCGCCGTCCTCGCGGTAGCAGATGTCGGGCCTGGCGAACGCGCGAGAGGCCCGACCCGGCGGGGCCGGGTCAAATGAAAGGCCCGGCCCCACCGGACCGGGCCTCCCACATCTGGCTACCTCAGTTGGCCGGGCCCGTGGCGAGAGTAACCGTCGCGGTGTGCTGCTGGCCACTGGTGTCCACCCACGTCAGCGAGACGCTGTTGCCTGGTCGCTTGGACTGCATCGCCGTGGTCAGGGACTCCGCCGAGGTCACGGTCGTGCCGTTGACGGCGGTGATGACGTCGCCGGCCGCCACACCCGCGGACTGTGCCGGCGTGCCGCTGTAGACCTGGCAGACGAGCGCGCCGGAGTTGGCCGGGGCGGTAGATCCGCCACTGCTGCCCCCGTTGCCCCCGCTGCCGCCGAAGCCGCCGCTGCCGCCGAAGCCGCCGTTGCCGCCGAAGCCGCCGAGGCCGGAATCGCAGCCCGTGCTGATGTCCGCCACGCCCACGCCGAGGAAGCCGCGCGTGCCGATCTGGATGGTGGAACTGCTCTGCCCTGCCGCTATCTGCCTGGCGATGGACAGCGCGTTGTTGACCGG
Organism: Streptosporangiaceae bacterium; assembly: GCA_035517695.1. GTDB lineage: Bacteria > Actinomycetota > Actinomycetes > Streptosporangiales > Streptosporangiaceae > DATFVJ01. The sequence continues at coordinate 2,423 of DATIYI010000423.1, read as the reverse complement.
GATCGCGAACCCAATGTTCCCGCCCTGGCTGGTGCTTCCGCCTTGGCCGCCTTGAGAGCCCTGGCCGAAGCCGCCCGTGCTGCCGCCGTTGCTCGCCGCCGCGGTGTCCATACCGATGACCTGGCCTGAGGAGTTCACCAGCGGTCCGCCAGAATCACCCGCTGCTATGTACGCGTCCGTCTGCAGCATTCCGTGCAGGGTCTCAGTGTCCGAGCTTCCCTCGTCGCCTGCGGTGATGGACTTGTTCACGCCGGTGATCGAGCCTGAGGTCACGGCTGGCGCGCCGCCCTGGCCGCCCTGATTGCCCAGGGCGACAACCGGATCGCCGACGGCGACCTTGGACGAGTCTCCGATTGCGGCTGCCTTGAGGCCTGACGCACCCTGCAACTGAAGGAGCGATACATCGTCAGTCTTGTCCGTGCCGAGGATGCGCGCGGTGTAGGTGCGGTCGGCGCCGTCGATCTGCGCCGTCACCGTGGTGGCGCCATCGACCACGTGGTTGTTCGTCAGCACGAGGCCGGAGGAGCTGATCACGATACCGGTGCCCTCGGCGGTCTCGTTGTTATACGTGAGCTTGGATGTCACGTCGGCAACCGACGGCGAGACCGCGTTGGAGATCGCCTGAGCGTTGATGTTGCTGGTGCCCGTGTTCTGTAGCGGTGCGCGCGACGAGCCAGGCGTCGGGACCGCGCTAGCGCCCGGGCTGGACGATGACTGCTGTGAGCCGCTGTTCGCGAGGCCGAACGAGGCGGCCGCCCCGATCCCGACGCCCACGATCGCGACCACGGCGAAGGCCAGGGCCCGTCGGCCACGCCGGGGTGGCGGCTGGGGTGGCGCACCCCACTGCCCGAACGATGATCCAGGTGGCGGCGGCCAGTTGCCTGCGCCCGGCGGTTGCCACGAGCCTGGATACGGGGGCGCCTGCTGGCTCCCCGCGCCAGGACTGGGCTGGCTTGCGCCGTAACTGGGCTGGCTTCCCGCACCGTAGGGCTGGCTTCCCGCGCCGTAGCTGGGCTGGCCTGCCGCGCCGTAGCCGGGCTGGCTCGCTGCACCGTAGCTCGGTGCCTGCTGATTGCTGACCCAGAAAGCGTCCGTCTGCGGGCTGCTCGCTGCGTAGCCTGGCTGGTCGCTGCCGGTCCCGGAGAAGGGTCCCTCGTGGCCTGCGCGCCAATCGGCAGGCGTCGGCTCGCCGCTGGTCCCGTAGGCCAGGGTCTCCTCGCCGCTGCTGGGGGACGCGGGGTCCTGCTCCCTCTCGTGCCCGTGATCTTGCATCCTCATCACCTTCGATCGGAACAGGCTATGTTCCCGGACAGCACTTCTGTCCTGCGGCCCGCGCCCAGCGTCAAAGCCGGGCTTGGGTCGTCCACCTTCAAGTAGGCCAGGTCACTGTTAAGAGAGGCGTAAGAGCTATCGCCTATTCCCTTGGGGGTTTGCTGCGGAAATGCTGAAGCCGCCCAGAAGCCGCCCGGCGGCCGGTCGCGGCAGGTCAATCGGCGCCCCCACCCCGGATGCGCCCGCCGCAGCCCCACGACCCACGCCTCAACCTCCGAACCCATTTGATGCGGTCACGACACCGGCAGCGAACTCCGGTCTGGCAGCCCACCCAGACCGTCGCTGGCATACTGGCGCAGTCACTTGTGCACCGTCTGCCGCGCCACCCCATACCGCCGGACCACCTCGATCACAGAAGAGCCCTCGTCCAGGACCTTCAGCACCGCCCGGTACCGCTGCTCCACCACGCGCAGCTGCCCCGGCTCACCCGGCCCCAAAGAACGCGCCAACGTCGTATTGGGCGCGGCGGACCACGAAGCAGTCGGCCAGGTTGACCGCCGACCACGGGATGAACAGCACCAGCAGGACGTCCAGAAAGTTCGACAGGTTCGTGACGAACGACTTGTAGCCCAGCAGCGCGACCACCACGCCGCCGCCTGACGATGCAGAACGGGATGAGGCGGACCAGCACCGACACCGACTTGAACCGGCGCCACATGTTGCCGAACGCCAGCACCTGGAACGCCCCGGTGTAGGTGTTGAACGTCCCCGCGTTAACCAGGCTGAATGCCATGACAACCAGCGCCCACACCAGGCGGATGCGCCTGTCACCGGGCACCTGCCGGGACAGCCGCCAGGTGGATCACGACGTCGCAATGGCCGGCCTCACCCGCGGCGGTTGTGCCCCCAATTGCCCGGACGGCGACGACAAAGCACGGTGTCCATTCAGGGGGCTGCAGGGCGACTGCGCTGTGCGACACGCCGTAGCGGTTGCTTGAAGTTGCAGTTCTGGTTGAACATGCTTGCGGCTTGTGTCCGATGAGCCCGATCTGCCTGGCGGTGCCGGGGAGCAGCGTGAGCTGCTGGCCCGGCTGCGGGCTGTGGTGGAGGCGAAGGACAGCGAGAACGCGGTGCTGCGGGTGGAGCTGTCG
>DATIYI010000422.1:0-30149 GCA_035517695.1 Streptosporangiaceae bacterium | reverse complement strand
CGGCGGAGGACCGGCGCGTATTGTCGAACCTGATCTGCGACAAGCCGTGCGGGGTCGAGGAGGTCCACACCATGTGTCGTTGGCTGGCGTACTCCGGGGAGCCGCTGCGGCCGTCAGAGTTGGTCTTGGACCCCCAGCACTCGCTTGTCGCGCAGTCGCTGGATTCTCCGCTCGGAGCCGAGACGGTCAACGGTGATGGGTTCGGCTTCGGCTGGTACCCGAAGGATCCGCAAGAGGGCAACGTTCCCGGGCTGTTCCGCAGCATCGAACCCGCATGGAATGACCAGAACCTACGCGAGCTCACTCAGGCTATCGAGTCTCCGTTGTTCTTCAGCCACGTCCGCGCCGCGGCTGGCCCGCCGATCCAGCAGACCAACTGTCACCCCTTCCGCTTCCAAAATTGGCTGTTCATGCACAACGGTTCCCTCGCCGGGTTCAGCTCGGTGAAGCGTGACCTGACCTTTGCCGTCGACCCGTCGCTGTACCCCCATATCAAGGGGACCACCGACTCGGAGGTTCTGTTCCACCTCGCCCTGACCCTGGGGCTGCGCGAGGATCCCGTAGCCGCGATGGCAAAGGCCATCCAGGCGGTGGAGTCGGTCGGCCACGAGCACGGGGTGAACTTCCCGATGCAGGGCACTGTCGCCGTCTCCGATGGCGTCACGGTGTGGGCCTTCCGGTACTCCTCGCAGCGGCAGACGCGCACGCTGTTCCACTCGGCCGACATCGCCACGCTGGAAGAGATGTACCCGGACGTGGAGCGGCTGCGCGTCTTCGCTAAGCGCGCCCACGTCGTGGTCTCCGAGCCGCTGAACGACCTGCCTGGGGTCTTCATCGAAGTTCCCGAGTCGACGGTCGCCGTCCTCGACGAGTCCGGATACCACCACCACCCGTTCCTGGCCGACGAGTCATAGCGGGGTCGGCGCCAGAACCGGTCTAGGCGGCGGTCGGCACCGGCTGCCTGGTCTTGAGCGGCAACGACCGATCGGGCAGCCGGGGGGATGGCGGGGGCGGCGATCCCCGGGGTCCGGGCGCAGGCCATTCTCCACGCGCGCGCCATGGCGGCCACATCCAGTCTCCACTCCATCTGGCTTTCATCAGATTCAGGCAACAGATCGGGCCGAGAGCCAAAGGGAGGCCGAGATGAGCCCCGTCCTGGCGAGCACCAGTCAAATTCGCAAGATCTCCGTCCGCGTGTTTCGTGCGCTCCGCGACATCCACGAGGACACGGTTTTCCTGTCCGAGATGTCGCGGACCCTGCCGCAGGCACCGCCGCGGCCAAACGCAGCTGCTGGCCACGCCCCGCTGCCGACCACGGCCCGGCGGCGCTCCGTGACGCTGTCAGCGAAAGATCAGCGACTCACCTGAGGTGCTGGCAACGCCCACAGTTAGGCTTCGTGACCTGCTTGCAGCGCCGCGATAGGACGCACAATTCGCGCGCGACGTCGGCGACCAGATTGCGCCGCAACTTTTCGTAGCAGCCAGCGCGACGAGCAACGCGAGCAGTGCCGCCAGCCCGGCGGCGCCGCCGATCCTTCCGGGCTGCACCCTGGCGACCGGTCGGGCTACGGTGAAGCCCGCCGGCCGGACGTCAACCAGCAAGCCGATCTTGATCATGCCGCAACCATGCTGAAGATCACACGCAGCGCCATCAACACCAGCCGCAGCCGCTTTGCCCCCGCTTCGCCGGGCATCATCGTGGTCAAGCGCTGGCCTGGTACGCCCTGTCGCGACTGGAGCGACCGGGCCCGGCGAGCAGGGAGCGGGCGGATGGCGGCGACAGTGCTGTTGGTCGAGGATGAGCGGAAACTGCGCGATCTGGTGCGCTCCTACTTGGAGCGGGCCGGCTTCGCGGTGCTGTCGACGGGATCAGGCGCGGAGGCGATCAGCCTGGCCCGATCGGCGGCTCCCGACCTGGTCGTGCTCGATCTGGGGCTGCCGGACGTCCCGGGCGAGAGCGTGGCCAGGGAAATGCGGGCCACAGGGACCACGCCGATCTTGATGCTCACGGCTCGCAGCAGTGAGGAGGACCGGATCAGCGGTCTGGAGTTGGGCGCCGACGACTATGTAACTAAGCCGTTCAGCCCTCGTGAGCTCGTCCTGCGCGTGCAGGCGATCTTGCGGCGTGGCGGGCAGGCCGCCGCGGACCAGGCGGTGGCCCGCTACGGCGGTGGTGTGCTCGTCATCGACGAGCCCCGGCGGATGGCCGCGGTGCGCGGGGCGATCGTGGATCTGACGCCGACGGAATGGGGCATCCTGCTGGCGCTCGCGGCGTCGCCTGGCCGGGTCTACTCGAGGTTCGAGCTGATCAACCGGGTGCGCGGTTATGAGTTCGAGGGCTATGAGCGCACCGTCGACTCGCACGTCAAGAACCTGCGCCGCAAGATCGAAGAGGATCAGCGGGCGCCGGAGATCATCCAGACCGTGCTCGGTGGCGGCTACCGGCTCGGTCTTACCCGGGATGACTAGGCCGGGCGGTTCGGGTCCGCTCGGCCTGCGGCTGGCGCTTGTGTTCGTCGCGGTCGCGCTGTCGGCTATGGCCCTGCTCGCCGCCGCGACGGCGGTGTCCGCCACGGCCGACATCTCGCATCTGGCGGCCACGCAGCGGGCCGAGCTCACCCAGGCGATGACGGCGGGCGCCGCCGCGGCCTGGAATAGGGCGGATACCTGGAAGGGCGCCGACCTCGGACCGGTCCTGGATGTTGGCGGGCGGATCGGCGCCGACGTCGAGATCACCGACAGCGCGGGCCGGCGCGTCACGGCCTCACCAGGTTTCGACCACGGCAAGGGGCCGGTCCAGCATGCCCCGGTGATAGCGCGCGGCCAGCGAGTGGGAAGGATCGCGCTACGTCTCACCGGCGCTGGGTTCACCGCTGCTGACGATGCCCTGCGCACGGCGTTGTGGCGCGCGATCGCAGGGGCCGCAGGTCTCGCGGCCCTGCTCGCGCTGCTCGTCGGCCTCGCCGTGGCCAGGCGGATTACCCGCCCGGTCGGCCAGCTGATCGAGGTTGCCAGGGCGATGGGGCGCGGTGACCGCACCGCCAGGGTGGGGGAGACCCGCGCACCCGGCGAGCTACGCGACCTGGCGGCCGCCTTCGACGGGATGGCCGACGCACTGGCCCGTCAGGAGCAGCTCAGGCGCGATGTCGTCGCCGATGTCGCGCATGAGCTCCGGACCCCGGTGGCTGTCCTGCAAGCCGGGCACGAGGCCCTGCTCGACCAGGTGGTCGAGCCGACGGCGGACCAGTTGTCATCGCTGCGGGACGAGGTGCTCCGCCTCGCCCGGATGGTCGAGGACCTGCACACCCTGGCCGCCGCTGAGGCCGCCGCGCTGCAACTGTCGCGTAGCCCCTGTGACCTTGGGGAGGAGGCCGCCAGTGCGGCGGACCGCCTGACGGCCAGGTTCGACGCCGCTGACGTCGCCCTTGAACGACGGCTGGCATCGGCGGCGGTCCTGGCGGACAGCGACCGGCTACATCAGGTGATCACCAACCTGCTCCAGAACGCGCTGAAGTTCACCCCGCCCGGAGGCCACGTGATCCTGACGGCCGGGCCAGCGGGTGCACAGGCCAAGCTGAGCGTGTCCGACACCGGCTCCGGCATCGCCGAGGACGAATTGCCGCACATCTTCGACCGGTTCTGGCGCGGTCGGCAGGCGGCTGGTGTGGCGGGCAGCGGCATCGGGCTCGCCGTGGTCGCCGAACTCGTCCGCGCCCACAACGGCACGATCGATGTGACGAGTACCGAGGCGAAGGGCACCGAGATCGTGGTGACGCTGCCCCGTGCCGACCGCTGACCGCGGCCCGTGCGGCAGCCGCGATCTCCTTTATCTGTTCCGAACGCCTGCCGGGTGGCGCGGGGGACAGTGAAACTGCAGGGCGTACGCGGGTATTGGCGGCCCGCCGCCTTCTCCATCCGGTCACCACATGGGTGGCACCAGGGCTGCATTGGTGGCGGTTTTCCTTGACCTCAACAGGAAATGGCAGCCGTCGCGGCCCCAAGTCCGGCCAGCCAGCGAGGAGGACCTTCATGGCCGTGCCGCCGGCCCCGTGCGGATCCCGGTCGCCCTCGGCCAGCTTCGCGTGAGTTGTTCTGAGGGTGGCCGGCTCCTTCGTGAGCGCGTCGTCAATCGCGGTGCACCCGGCGCGTTCGAGTGCACCGGCCAGCGCTCGCTCAGGGACGCCCGCCGGGCGAACCGCAGGCCGACCGGGTGCCACCGTCGTCTCGAAGGAGGGCCCGCCCCGATGTCCGCGCACGTGATCCAAGCCCGGCCCAATGCGGCCGAGAGGGCCGGCCGCGGCCCGCTTCCCAGCACACCCGCCGCGGCTGGCCCGGTCGGACCGGATCCGGCTGGGCTACCCAGGAAGCTCCACCCCACCCCGGAGCCGGATCCTGCCACCGAACAAGATCTTTTCATCAAGCGGAACCCAGCGGCCAGATCCCTGCCGCAATGGCGCGCCCTGCTCGAGGCGCGGTGGCAGGCACGGCTGCGCCAGGTCACGGAGCTGTCCCTGGCCTACCACGACGCCGCCGCAGTTGGCGCCCGGCAGAGCGACGACCACGCCGCCGCCGCGAAACTGCGGGATATCCTGGGCCGCACGGTCGCCACCCGCCGGGCCCTTGCCGACACAGAGGACGCGCTCACCCGGCTGTCGGCCGGCCGATTCGGCCGCTGCGAGCAGTGCGAAGATGCCATCCCCGCGACCAGCCTGGCACTCGCCCCCGAGGCACGGTACTGCCGGACCTGTGCCACTCAGTGCCGCTAAGCCAGCCGCCCGACGCGGCCGCGCTTCCCGGGGCGTCCCATGCTCGTGGTGCTTCACCAGCGCCACCCGGACTCGGACCTATGTGCAGTCAATTCCATCAGCAGGATCGCGCCTGCGGTGATCACGATGACGCCGCCGAGCGGCGGGTAAGGAACCGCGTGCCGTCGTAATCGTCGGTGACCGGCATGATCCTGCGCCGGCGAGAGCTTCCGCCAGGGGCCGGCCTTGGGGCCGCCGCCGGCCAGCCGGATGGCGGCGAAGACCAATACCGCGCCGAAGATGCAGAAAGCCCAGCTCAGCTACTGAATCAGTGCCGCTCCAGCGGCGATGAACCCGCCACGAAGCACGGGTGCGCCGATGACGCCGAAGAACAGCAGGCGATGCTGGCTGGCGGCCGGTACGGCGAACGCGCGGAAGAGCACCGCGAATACGAAGAGGTTGTCGATACTCAGTGCCTTCTCGATCAGGTACGCGGTGAAGTGTTCGCGGCCGGCGTCGCCGCCCAGCGCCGGGGCGATGACGAGCCCGAAGGCGATTCTCGCACCCACCCATGCGGCGCTGACGAGCACCGCGCGCGGCACTCAGGACCCTTGTCTGCCCGCGAGCAGGTCGATCGTGAGCAGGCAGCAGATTGCCAGCCCGGCCGCCACCCAGGCCCAGCCAGGGGCGCTGGTCATCGGATCCGACGGCGATGCCGGCGGGACGTCGCGCCGCGGCGCGACAGCCGGTAGCCGATCACCGCGAGCCCGGCACCGAACAGCAGCCACGGCGCAAGCACCAGCAGATCGGCAGCGTTCACCTTCTCCCGCCTTCCGCCAGAGTCCCTTTTCTGTCACGTCAAGCAGACAGCGCAGGAGCGCAAGAACGGTGAAGCCGATGTGATGATCGTGTGAAGGCTGGCGAGTTCTGCTGAGGGCCGTGGCGAAACTCGGCGTGACCTCCCCCGCGCCGCGAGAGGACGGCTAGGGAGAGGTGATCCCCCGCACCGCCGTTGAGTATCAGTTGTCGCGGCCGAAGGGCGGCCGCTGCGGCAAGGCCACGCAGGGCATTACCGGAGGCCAACATGCATCCCATCATCCAGCGCGATCTGATGCGTGCCCGGGTCGCTGATCTGCGCCGTGAGGCCGAGCGTGTCCGCGCCACCAGAAGCCAAGTCACAGGAAGGGCTAGCGAGCCCGACGCCGCGGGCATGCATCGCCAGCCACGGGCGGAGCTGGCCCAGGGGGGACCGCTGGCGGCTGGCATCGCCGAACAAGCGCCCGTGATAGCGATCTGATCAGCCGTGCGGACGAGAACGTCTTTGCCTGGGGATGGCCGATCCGTGGGATGCCGGCCTACACTCGCCGGAAAGGTGGTGCTACGGATGGCCTCGACGGCCGGTTCCCCGGTCTGATCTACGGGCTCGAGGAGGACGGTGACTGACAGCCCGCGTGCGGGCGGCGGCACCCCCGCGGTGACGCTGCGGGACCTCATACCCACGCGCGTGGTGATCGTTACTCCGGAGACCACGATGGCGGGCGCTGCTGCCGCCATGGTCAGGGCGCGGGCAGGCTCGGCGGTCGTCGTACAAGCGTCGTTCCTGGCTGGGATCGTGACCAAGTGGGACATGTTGCGGGCATCTGCCTCGGGTGAGGACCCCTCGAGATCGGTGGTCTCTGAGTGGATGACCCCGGACCCGCAATCGGTGAGCCCTGACACGCCGGCCGAAGATGCCGTTCAGATCATGCTGCGGCAAGGATTCCACCATCTGCCAGTGCTGGAAGGCAAGGAAGTGCGCGGCGTGATCAGACTTCGCGACCTGCTCGCGGCCAGGATCCACCGTCCCGCGGCACCCGCCGCTGCGCCCGCTGACGCCGCGCCCGGGGACGCCGGACCAGCGGCCGGCCGGTAGTCAGTTCGCGCATGGGCCGAAGACGAGGCCTGCGCTAGTGCACGATCGTGTCCGGGTGACCCGCAGCCACAGCCCCTGGCGACGCTTTCGGTTCTGCTCGTAATAGCCACGGATGGGATTGTCTGCACGCACGGGCGGGTTTGCGCTGCTGGCGTGGGCTGCGGATGCCGGCCAGGATCGGGGCGATGACTTCGTCGCGCGGCGCCGCCAGCGGGCGATGGTAGGGAGTGATCGCGTCCGAGAGGCTCGTCGTGGTCTGGGAAGAAAGGGCAACCATGACTGAACGGTCTCGTGGCCGGCTGACGGGACTGCCGGTGCCGTATACGCGGCCGTGCTGCGTGTGGCTGGCCCGGCTGGGACGCCGGTGATGCCGGATCTGTCGGGCGAGCAGTTGCAGGAGCCCGGGCGAAGACGCCCTCCACGACGGCGGCTCGTCCAGGGCTTCTCCTCACCAGACAGCTACGGCCTTGTGCTCCTTCTCATTCTCGTGACCTACGCCCTGTCGGCCGCGCTGACGGCGTCTTGGGCGGCCTCCTTGGTGCTGGCCGTGCAGATCGCCACGGTGTGGGTGGCGCTGCGGGCGGCACGCGCGCGCCGGCCGGTCCGGGTGGTCACCAGCGTCGCTCTGGTTGTGGCAGCGCTGGCGGCGGTCGGGAACCTTTTCTTCCATGATCAGGTCAACGGCAGCAGGATCGTCCCCTGGTTCAGCTGCCTGCTTTACCTAGCTGCGCCACTTTCGATCGTTCGCCACCTTGTGCGCAGGCGGACGGTGGATAGCGAGACGGTCCTGGGGGCGATCGCCGCATACCTGATGGCCGGGATGTTCTTCGCATTCCTCTACCACGCGGTCGGACTTGAGCAGGTGCGGCCGTTTTTCGGGTCCCAGGGCCCGGGCAGCCTGTCACAGGACCTGTTCTTCTCGTTCACCACGCTTACCACGACAGGGTACGGAGACCTTGTCCCCGCCGGTAACCCGGGCCAGACCTTCGCCGTGCTCGAGATGCTGATCGGTCAGCTGTTCCTGGTCACAGCGGTGGCCAAGGTCGTCAGTGCCTGGCGACCGGGTCAGGGCATGGGAGGGCTGCGGGGGAGTTCCAGCGACGAATGACGGCGCTCGAAATCGCGTCGGCACGGCGATGGTGCAGCGTGGGAGCCGCTGGCGCGCAGTCAACGCACCCGAACTCGTCGCGCTCGTCAGCGCCGGTGCACGCTTCGTTAACGGCAAACTCCTCGAACGGCCCGACGAATCAGGAGGCGATACCCAAGCCGCGTGACACGCCCGGTACGGGTCTTGGCACTTCCTCCAGCCTGCCAGGCCAAGGAACAGCAAGGCCGCGGTCACGACGGTGGCAGGTCGGATAGACCGCACAGCATTCCCTTTCCGTCGGTGCTGACTCACCTCCCAGTACGGGCACCGGTCGCCGGGCGTTCACCGAAATGGAACGGCGCCGGGCGCTAAGCTGCTGTGTCGTGCAGGAGACGCGCCTCGACACTGCTCGGATCCGCGCGGCTCGCCGGGTAATCGACCCGATTTTTCTCGACACTCCGCTGTACCGCTGCGAAGCGCTGGAGCCCGACCTCGGGTGCACGGTAAGCATCAAGCTCGAAACGGCGAACCCGGTCCGCAGCTTCAAGGCCCGCGGCACCGAGGTAGTCGCGAGCCTGCTCGCCGGGAATGGCTCGCGAGCCGTGGTGTGCGCCAGCGCGGGCAACCTTGGCCAAGCCCTCGCTTGGTCGGGTCGCGGCCGGGGGCTCGACGTCACCGTCGTGGCATCCCGCTTTGCGCCTGCGGCCAAGCTTGATCGCATCCGCGCATTGGACGCCAGGTTGGAGCTGGTGGACGGCGACTTCGACATGGCTCGCGAGCGGGCGGCGGCCGTCGCGCGATACGACGGCATCCGGCTGGTCGAAGACAGCCTGGACATCGAGACCTGCGAGGGCGCGGCGACCATCGGCCTGGAACTGGTGGACACCGTGCCGTCGTTCGACGCCGTCCTGATTGCTCTCGGCGGCGGGGCGCTGGCCACCGGTGTGGGTCATGTGATGAAGGCCTGGGCGCCCGAAGTCGAGGTGATCTGCATCCAGCCGCTGGGCGCACCGGCGATGACACACTCGTGGCGCCAACGGCGCGTCGTCACCACCGACTCGACCAGCACCATCGCTGACGGCGTCGCAGGCCGGCGTCCCATCCCGGCTGTCCTCGACGATCTCCTCCTAGTCGCTGACGACGCCGTCCTGGTCCAGGAGGCGTCGATCACCGCCGGTATGCGGATGCTCCTCGACCACGCTGGCCTCGTCGTCGAACCGTCGGCCGCGCTCGGCATCGCGGCGATCCTCGAAGACCGTGACCGCTTCTCCGGCCGACACGTAGTCACCATCGCGTGCGGCAGCAACGTCGACCTAGACGCGTATCGCCGCTGGGTCGGTGCGGCTCCCATCCACAGGTCTTGACAATTACTCGCTACTAAGCCGACGGCCTCATATTCCTCCTGGTCTGACCGGCCGACGTCAGGCGGGTGGGATGTTGGCGTTGATGTGGAACACGTTGTCCGGGTCATACTCGGCCTTGATCCTGGCCAGCCGTTCGTACTTAGCCGTGCCGTAGCTTCCGCGGACCCGGTCGTGCTGGTAATCGGCCGTACCGTTGACGTAACCGTCCCCGCTGCCGATGGCGTGCGACCGCATTGCCTGCCAGAGCTTGCGGACCCAGCCGCGATCCGCGGCGAGCAGATCGGTGTCCGGCGCGAAGCCGATGATGAAGGTGCCGTATCGCGGTGATCGCCCGCCGCTGAATGCTGTCTCGTCGTCGCCGACCCGGCTGTAGGCGCCGTCGAGCCGGTAGAACAGCAGCGCCGACATCGGTGAGTTCTTAAGCGGGACGTGCTCCGTGACCACCTCGATCACCGCGTCGGACAGGTCCTCGATGTAGGTGCCCTTCTCATAGGCGTAGAAGCCCCAGGCGAGGCCATCGTCGAGTAGTTTCTGCAGTTCCACGTAGGGCATCGGCGTGACCATGTCGAACAATGGTGGAACACTCGCGCGGATCTGGGCGGCGAGCCGCGCATGCTCCTGCGCTGATCCGAATCCGGTCAGCAGCAGGACGTAGCCCGGCACGAAGTGGTGCTGCTGCGGGACGAAGGGCGCCGGTGGCGCGTTCAGCCCGCCGAACACTGCATTGACGTTCGGCGGCATCGCGGCAGTGAGCTCGCGGGCCAGCCGCAACGCCTCCGGACCCTGGTCGAGGTTCCAGAAGAACAGCCCGAACTGCACCATCGGGTCGACCTCGTGCAGGAGGAACTCGAAAGAGGTGACGACGCCGAAGTTACCGCCGCCCCCGCGGATCGCCCAGAACAGGTCCGGCCGTTCGTCTGCCGCCGCCCGCAGCACCCGCCCGTCGGCGGTGACCACCTCGGCGGAGACCAGGTTGTCGATGCTCAAGCCGAACTTGCGCGTCAACCACCCCATGCCGCCCCCCAGGGTAAGCCCCCCCACGCCGGTGTGACTGACCAGCCCGGCGGGCACGGCAAGCCCGTGTGCTTGGGTAGCCGCGTCCATATCTGCCAGCAGCGCGCCCCCGCCGACCCGTGCCCGCCGAGCGGTGGGGTCGACCGTGACCGCGTTCAGCAGGCTCAGGTCAATCATCAGGGCGTCATCGCAGACGGCCGTACCTGCGGTGTTGTGCGCGCCCCCGCGGACGGATATCGCCAGCCGGTGCGCGCGCGCGAAGCCGATCGCCGCGACCACGTCGGCAGTCGAGGCGCAGCGGGCGATCACTGACGGACGACGGTCGATCTCCGCGTTGAACACCCGGCGTCTGTCATCGAAGTCCGAGTCGTCGGGCGCGATGACGGGCCCGTCCATAGCCCCACGAAGCTCCCCTATCCCTCCGCTAATCGCCTGCGTCATGATCCGTCCCCCTTCGCAAACGTCCCCTTAACGCCGTCCAACACAGGGAGCGGCATTTTCGGGCAGCATACATAGGAGATAACGGTCGCACCACCCCGAAACGGCATGTTCTGCTTTGTGACTCGATCGACACGCCTTGAGCCGCCTTTGGGCCGACCGCCGCCCGGCTTGCCCGCCTGGTTACGGGGTTGGCCATCACCGGTAAGATCACGCGGGCCTTGGGAGCTGTCGGGTTCGAATACGTGCGAACCAGGGGCAGCCACGCCGTCTACCGCCATCCGAATGGGAGAGTCGTCGTCGTCCCAGCCCGCGACACGCCGGCGGATGACGGAAGATTCTCCCGGTCAAACCGCGGTCAAACGATCTAGAGCCTGGTTATCGAAGTTGATAACCAGGCTCTTACCTGCAAGAACTGGTGGGCGATACTGGTATCGAACCAGTGGCCTCTACCGTGTCAAGGTAGCGCTCTCCCACTGAGCTAATCGCCCTTGCCGACCGAGGCGGAGGCGGGAATCGAACCCGCGTACAGGGCTTTGCAGGCCCTTGCCTAAGCCACTCGGCCACTCCGCCGCAGGGGGCGCTTCCGTCGAAGACCCACCCCGTGTAACCGAAGGGCCGCAGGACCGTCTGGCATCGCATTTGACGGTGTCGGGCGCCTCCGAGCGGACGACGGGATTCGAACCCGCGACCCTCACCTTGGCAAGGTGATGCTCTACCAACTGAGCCACGTCCGCATGCCGCCGAACAGTACGGCGTGCGTTCAGAACTGTAGCCGATCCACGCCCGCGGGCAAACTCGGATCACCGCTACGCTCGCTGCGGCTCACCGAGGGGGGCCGTGACCCGCTGGCGCTGGCGTCGGCGGGCGGAAGCTTGTTCGTGGCAGGCTGTCGGCTATGCGAACTGTGGTCGTCACCGGCGACGGCCTCACCGTCGAGGACGTGGTGGACGTCGCGGCGGCCGAGGCGAGCGCCGTGCTCGGGCCTGACGTGCCCGCCAGGATGGAAGCGAGCCGCAAGGTGGTCATCGCGGCGATCAGCGGCGACGCGCCCGTCTACGGTGTCAACACCGGCTTCGGAGCGCTCGCCGATACGCAAGTGCCGCACGGCGAACTCGCCTTGCTGCAGCACGCGATCATCCGGTCACACGCGGCAGGAACGGGGGCGCCGCTGGATGACCGCACCGTGCGCGCGGTGCTGCTGCTCCGCGCACGGACCCTCGCGGCCGGGTACTCAGGCGTCCGGCCCGAACTGCCCGCCCGGCTGCTCGAACTGCTCGGCCGCGGCTTGCTTCCTGTGATCCCCAGCAAGGGCTCAGTGGGTGCGTCGGGCGACCTGGCGCAGCTTGCTCACCTGGCGCAGCCGCTCATCGGCGAGGGTCGGCTGCGACGCGCCGGTGCCGTGGACCCGGGCGGCCACCCGGCCGCGCAGCTACTCGCCGAGGAGAACCTGCGGCCGCTAAGACTCGCCCCTAAAGAGGGCCTGGCGCTGGTCAACGGGACCGAGCCGATGCAGGCACTGCTCGCGTTCTCCGTAGACGAGGCGCAGATGCTCGTCCGGGCGGCGGACGTGGCCTGCGCGCTCTCCGTGGAGGCGCTTGTCGGCACGGACCGGCCGTATGACGAGCGGGTTCAGGTGATCAGGCCGCATCCCGGCCAGCAGGTGAGCGCGGCCAACCTGCGGGCGCTGCTCGCGGGGTCGCAGCTGATGGCGAGCCACAGGCACAGCCGCCACGCCGTCCAGGACGCCTATTGCCTGCGCTGCGCGCCGCAGGTGCACGGCGCCGTGCGTGACGTGCTTGGGTACGTGCGCCGGGTGACGGAGACCGAGCTTTGCTCGGTCGTCGACAATCCCGTCATCGTGCCTGACGGCTCGGTGATGACGACGGGCAACTTCCACGGTGAGCCCCTCGCCTTCGCCGCCGACATGCTCGCTATCGCGCTCGCTGAGCTTGCCAGCATCAGCGAGCGGCGGGTGGACCGGATGCTTGACCCGGCGTTTTCGCGTGGCCTGCCGCCGTTCCTCGCCCCGGAGGCGGGCACCAACTCCGGCTTCATGCTCGCCCAGTACACGGCGGCCTCGCTGGTCAGCGAGAACAAGGTGCTCGCCCACCCGGCGAGCGTGGACACGATTCCCACCTCGGGCAAACAGGAGGATCACGTGTCCATGGGCTGGACGGGCGTGCGCAAGCTGCGCGAGGTGGTCGCCAACGTGCGAAGCTGCCTGGCGGTGGAGATCCTGTGCGCGGCGCAGGGTATCGACTTGCGCGCGGCGAACCCGTCCTGGCCGGCGGCGCCCGCCGCGGCGATGCGCGCGGTCCACGAACGGGTCCGCGCGCGGGTGCCGGTCATGCTCACCGACCGCGAGGTCGCCGCCCAGATCGGCGCTATCGACGAGTTGCTGCCCGGTCTGACCTCGGTAGCAGCCGCGCATTGCGGCCTGCGCTAGCGCGCGGCAGGCGCGCGGCGCACCTGGCGGCGCGCGCCACCCCGGCGACCGTTAGACGATGCCAGCCCCCGGGATCCCCCCGCACGAGTGGATGCCTATTCGCGGCAGCCGTTAGGGTGCAATGTCGTGAAGGTATGGGTGAACGGCGAACTCCGGGATGAGCATGACGCGCGGGTGGCGATCTTCGATCATGGCCTCACCGTGGGCGACGGTGTTTTCGAGGCGATCAAGGTCATCGACGGCGTGCCGTTCGCGCTCAGCAGGCACCTGCAGCGGTTGCGCCACTCGGCCCTGGGGCTCGGGCTCGGTGAGCCGGGCGTCGACGCGATCCGGCCGGGCGTCGCCGAGGTGATCGAGGCGGCCGGGCGGCCCGCGCGCGCCCGGATCAGGATCACCGTCACGGGCGGGCATTCGCCGCTCAGCTCCGAACGTGGCGGCGGCCCCCTCACGGCCGTCGTAGCGCTTGAGGACCTGGGGCCCACTGCTGCCGTGGGCGACGTGGTGATCGTGCCCTGGCAGCGCAACGAGCACGGCGCGCTGACCGGCCTCAAAACCATTTCGTACGCGGAGAACGTCCGCGCCCTCGCTTATGCGCGAGAGCGCGGCGGGATCGAGGCGATCTTCGGCAATACCGCGGGGAACCTGTGCGAGGGCACCGGTACGAACGTGTTCCTTGTCAGCGGGGGAGAGCTGGTCACACCGCCGCTTTCCGCGGGGTGCCTCGCCGGTGTCACCCGTGCGCTGGTGATCGAATGGTGCGGAGCGCAGGAACGTGACGTGCCGCTGGGCGCGCTCGCCGAGGCCGACGAGGCGTTCCTCACCTCCACCATGCGCGACGTTCAGGCGGTCCGTGGCGTGGACGGAAAGCAGTTGCCCGTGGCGCCAGGGCCGGTCACCAGGAAGGTGGCCGAGGTTTTCGCACAGCGCGCGGCCGAGAACGCCGATCCGTGACAGCCCTGGCCCCTAAGCTTGGTCGTCATGGCGGGACGGCCGTTAAGTGAGATCGTCGATGCGGGCTGGGCCGGGGCGCTTGAGCCGGTCGCTGAACGGATCGCTGCGATGGGTGATTTCCTGCGCGCGGAGGTGGCCGCGGGGCGCCGCTACCTGCCCGCGGGCGAAAATGTGCTGCGCGCGTTCAAGCAGCCGTTCTGCGACGTGCGGGTGCTCATCGTGGGGCAGGATCCCTACCCCACACCTGGGCATCCCGTAGGACTGAGCTTCTCTGTTGCGCCCGACGTGCGGCCGCTGCCGGCGAGCCTGGTGAACATCTTTCGTGAGTATGGCGCCGACCTCGGCTACCCATTGCCCTCGAACGGCGATCTCGGCCCGTGGAGCGAGCGCGGTGTGCTGCTGCTCAACAGGGTTCTCACGGTCGCGCCGCGGCGGCCGGCCTCCCATCGCGGCAAGGGCTGGGAGGAGGTCACGGAGCAGGCCATCAGGGCGCTCGCCGCACGTGACGCGCCGCTGGTGGCGATCCTTTGGGGCCGCGACGCCCGGAGCCTGACGCCGCTGCTCGAAGGTGTGCCCTGCATCGAGTCCGCGCACCCGAGCCCCAACTCAGCGGACCGGGGGTTCTTCGGGTCGCGGCCGTTCAGCCGGGCGAGCAGACTGCTCGAGGAGCAGGGTGCCGCGCCGGTCGACTGGAAGCTGCCCTAGCGGTCACTGCCGCCCCAGCAGTTCTTCGAGTTCGCCGTCCACATCCACGAACTCGCCTTCGTGACCCGCGGGAACCAGCTCGTAGGTGCGCCGGGCGAACTCGGCGATCGCGGCCGCGGGCGCTTCGAAGAGTGCCTGGCCGAATGGTGAGGACAGCGCGATGTTGAGCACCTCGCCGCCGGTACCCAAGGACGGCCAGACCTGGACATCGCCGTCGCCGCCGCGCGCGTCGGAACCGGCGAGGAGCAGTTCCCTTGCGAAGATCCACTCGACGGGCTCGTCCGTGCCTACGTGGAACGCCATGCGAACGGCGTATGGATCATCGCCGCGGTAGCTGAGGCTGGCGACCAGTGGTACCGCGGTGTGGTCCGGAACGACGAGCTGCAAGCCGAGCTCGGCGGAAAGTGTCGTGCTGCCGTTCATCGTTGTCAAACCTTTACCTCGTCGTGTCCCGCTATCTCGGGCGCCATCTGTATCGAAGCGATCGCCCGACGGGATGAGGTGCTCGGGGGGTGAACTTCCTCACTGCTAGTGATTCCGCCACCGGGGCCGCCTGTAACCTCGGTCATGACTGACAAAACTAACGTGACCTGGGCAAACGCTTCAAGATTTATAACGCAGCAACCCGTCAGCTTGTTTCCCGCGCCGAACATTGCCGCGGCGGCTCCGGCGGCCCCGGCGGCCTCGCGAGGCGGTGCGCGGCGGCCCTGCGGGCCTCGCGGGGTGCGGCAGCCGCAGATGCGCTAGTCTGTGACCGCTCGGGCGCGCAGCGGTCCGGGTGATGAAGCGGCCGCCGGGTCAGGAGGGCGATTAGCTCAGCGGGAGAGCGCCTCGTTCACACCGAGGAGGCCACTGGTTCGATCCCAGTATCGCCCACCAGGCACAACGCCTTTCTATCGATCTTGTTCCGGGCCTTGTGCAACGCTGAAGTACAGCAACCCTCAGCCGTCCAGTTGCTTGCCGAGCGCCCGCAGCGCCTCGCGCGTGCTGGCATCGGGCATTTCGGTGTAGATCTCCATGGTGATTGCGATCTTGCTGTGCGGCAGGATCTGCATGGCGACGCACGGGTGCATGTCGAGCGCGGCCAGCAGCGATCCGCACGTGCGCCGGGTGTCGTGGACCTTGATTTAGCGGACGCTCGCATTCTCGCAGCGCAGGGCGAAGTGGCGGGCGAAGTTCCGCGGCTCGTACGGCGTGCCGAGCGTGGTCGTGAAGACCAGGGGAGAGACCTGCCATACGTCACCAACAGCGGCCCGGTCCCGGGCCTGACCCTCGGCGCGCAGCTTCAACCCAGTGACGCGGATATCGGCAGTGGCAAGGTGGCATCGGAGCCTGGCGTCTTGGTCTCGCGGTGACGCTGCTCGCCACGTGAGCGTCGCAGTTGCCAGGTGATCACCACCCTCCGCGTCGCCGTTAGCGTGCTGGCGGTGGCCCACCGCCGTGATGCTTACCGGCCACGATGGGGTTCGCCAGCTCGGACAGCCGGGCCGCTTTTGCGTGCCGTCGGCGGCGGGCTGGCGTCCAGGGCGGCGGTGAGGCGGCGGGCGCGCCGGGGGCGGTGTCCAGCAATGCCCTGAGGGTGGCCCCTGCGGCGCTGGCGTCGGCGATGGCGTGGTGCATCCTGGCGAACGTGCCGACCCCGGTGCCGGGCAGCCCCGGCAGGAAGCACATTTCCCACCGGGGGCGGGAGCGGTCCCGCCGTCGGCGGCGTAGCTGCTCGACGGCAAGTGTCGCCCAGAATGCTGCCTTGACGAGCGAGCCGGCCGGTGCGATCAAGCTCCTTGGGGTGTGAGATTTCCTCCTGGGGGAATAAGCACGTACCGTGACACAGGTCGTGATAGCTGCGAAATGATAAGGGGGGCAGCCATGCCGGACTTTGGAGAGTTCGCGGACAAGGCCAAGGATCTCGCGAGCGAGCATCCGGATCAGGTTGACCAAGGAATCAAGCGGGCCGGAGACTTCGCCGACCAGCAGACGGGTGGGCGCTTCGGCGACCAGATCCAGCAAGGCGAACAGCGCGCAGATGAATACCTGGGTAGCGGCCAAAGTGGTCAAGCCAGTCAGGGCGGCCAGTCCGATCAGGGCGGCGGTCAGGATCAGGGCGGCGGGTACGGCGGCCAGTCCGATCAGGGCGGCGGAAACGGTGCTCAAGATGAGGGCGGTTACGGAAACCAGTAGCCCCTGATCATCGCTGGCGGGCCCCGCGACAGGACGGGGTCCGCAGGCGAATCAAGGACGAGCCAGCGTCAGCGCGGAGATGCCCAGTCGGAACGCCGCTTCGGCCGCGAAGTTGTCTTCGATCTGCCAGTCCTGATCATAGATCCCCTGGTTCTGTTTCCTTGTCGAAAATGTTCTTGCCCGGCCCCCAGAGGACCCCAGAGATGCACGTTCGATGATCTTCCGATGAGGCAGCCGCCGCCTCGCCGGGCGGCCGTCTATGGTGCCGGGAGTGGCGCCGTGAGTGGTCGACGGGCTCCGTGGCATGGCTGCACCGTACTCGCGGGCGTAGAGCAAGCAGCCACGCAGCATAGGCGCATGTCTTTACCAATTTGGTAGTTATTTCATGACAAAGAGTCATTCTGCTTGAATAACTTTCCCGCGTGTGCTGCGCTATCTCTTCGGGTACTGGCATCATCCCAGTACGGGCTGCCAGGGGAGTTGGCCACATGGGAGAAGACAGCCACGTTCCGCCGCTGTCTCGCCGAGACAGCCACGTTTCGCCGCTGTCTCGGCGCGTCCCAGGTGGAGCGAAAGGGCCAAGGCCTTCGGCGCGCGTGTCGCCTCCGGCGCTGTCCGACGAGGTTTGCCAGCGGGTACGCGCCGCGCTTGATGCCGCCCGGGCGGAGGCAGCGGGTCCCGAGTCTGGAGGGCGCTTTTCGCAGCAGCCGCAGTCGGCGCCCTCGCCCCAGCGGGTACCGGGTGCGAACGGGCTCAAACCGTCGTTGCGGCGCCTGACAGCCTCCCCAACGGGGGAGCTGTCAGACCCGGAGGCCGATACGCAGCCGTTCCCGGCCATCGTGGCGCCTGCCATTGGCGACAGCATGGGTCCCGTTGCGGACGAGACCTGCGCGCAGCATCACCCCGCGCAGCCCGGGATCAGCGTTCAGCCCGGGATCAGCGTTCAGCCCGGGATCAGCGTTCAGCCCGGGGCCAGCGTTCAGCCCGGGGCCAGCGTTCAGCCCGGGGCCAGCGTTCAGCCCGGGGCCAGCGTTCAGCCCGGGGCCAGCGTTCAGCCCGGGGCCAGCGTTCAGCCATACCCCGCCGCGCAGCCCTACCCCGCCGCGTGGCTCCATACCGCGGTGCAGCCGGGAACCGCGGCGCAGCCGGGAACCGCGGCGCAGCCGGACCACGAAGCGAAGTCCGAGATCGCAGCGCGGCTCTCTACCGCGGCGCAACGGGATTCCATGGCGCAACGGGATTTCATGGCGCAGCGGGATTTCATGGCGCAGCGGGATTCCGCGCAGCCTGATTGCGCGGCGCGGCCGAATCGGGCCGCGGACCCGCCTGCGGACCGGGACCTGATCACCATTGCGCCGCGCGGGCGTACGGAATCGCCGGGCCCGGAGCAGGCTAGCGCTAGCAGCGAGAAGGCGCACGTCACGCGGCGCTATCCGGTGGCAGCTCTGCTCGTCTCGGTGATAGCCATGGTCGGCATCGGCTCGCTGGCCTTCGCGCTGGCCCGGCATGCCGCAACGTCGGCCACGCGCCACGCTCACCAAGCTAGCGTCGACGCGGATGCCTCGGAGGTGGCGATTCGCGACCAAGCGGCGGCCTGGATAGCGAGTCAGGTCGGCCGGGCAGCCATTGTCTCCTGTGATCCCGCGATGTGCCAGGCGCTCCGCGCGGACCGGATTCCCGCTGCTGACCTGCTTGACCTCAGGTCGGGCAGGACAAATCCGGTCCGCTCTGACGTCATCGTCGCGACGGCGGCCGTCCGCAGCCAGTTCGGCACCCGGCTTAGGTCCGTTTACGCGCCCGCCGTCATCGCGAGCTTCGGCTCAGGCGACCAGCGAATCGTTGTCCGGACGATCGCTCCGCACGGAGCAGCCGCCTACATGGTGGCGCTCAACGCTGACCTGGCGGACCGCAAGGCGTCCGGAGACGCGCTGTTGGGAAGCGGCCGGGTCGAGGCCTCGGCCTCCGCCAGCAGGCAGCTTTCAGCTGGGCAGGTCGACTCGCGACTGGTGCTCACGATCACGAACCTGGCGTCGGAACTTCCGCTCGACATCGTGGGGTTCAGCGACTCCGGTCCAGGCGCTGGTACGGCTTATGCGGCCAGCCCCTGCCGTTCCGCCGATCTGACAGACGTCAGTGACGCGTCTGCGACGGCGGCCGCTGCCTTCATGCCGTCAATGCTCGCGATGCTGCCGACGCAAAGCGCTCCCTACGTCGCGGCGCGCGCAGGCACGATTCGACTCGCCGGGGGCCAGACCGTCCTCCGGATCGAATTTGCCGCGCCAAGCCCGCTGGGGCTCCTTCGCGCCAATTACCCGATCCCGTAGGGAGGTGGGGAGGTAGGGGGCGCACTCGCGGCAGCCGTTCTGGATAAATCTGCTGACCGTGAATCGGCGGATCCTTATCCAGCAGTGAGCGGCGGCCCTGGCCAGGGCGGTGCGGGCAGCTCCCTGGGCTAGCGAATCGGCGGCAGTGCCTGGCTGGTGGCCAGGATCGAGCGGAACGGGTCACCTCGCCGCGCGATGCGGCCAAGCACCGTGCGGATGGTGAACGCATCGGGCCGCAGGCCCGGATCGTCGAGCTCGTCCCAGTCGATGGGCGCGGACACCGGGGCGCCCGCGGCGGCGCGCGGGCTGTAGGGGGCGACAAGCGTCTTGTTGACGGCGTTCTGGGTGTAGTCAAGGCGCGCGTGACCGCCGCGCTCGTGCACGTCCCACTTCCAGCTCACCAAGCCAGGCACGACTTCACCAACGGCCCGTGAGATGTGCTCGACCCATTTACGTGTTTCGGCGAAGCTGGGCCCGCGCGCGATCGGTATCCAGATCTGGATGCCCCGCCTGCCGGTGAGCTTGGGCTCGCCCCGCACACCCAGGTGCGTCAATGCGGTGCGGTGCAGCCTGGCCAGGAGCAGTACGTCGTGCCACGACGTGGTGCTGCCTGGGTCGATGTCAATGAGCGCGTATGTGGGGAGGTCCGGCTGGTCCGCGCGGGACGTCCAGGCGTGCCACTCGAGCGCGCCGAAGTTGGCTGCCCACACGAGCGCCGCCGGCTCGTCAACGACGAGATAGGTGGCCGTCTCGCCTGAATCGGCCTCGGGGTTGTCCCATCGCGGAACCCACCGCGGCGCGTGCCCGGGTAGCTGCTTATGCCAGAAGCCCTTGGCGTCGGCGCCGTTCGGGTAACGATGCATGTTCAGCGGTCGGCCAGCCAGGTAGGGCAGTACTACAGGCGCTATCCGGGCGGCGTAGCCGACGAACTCGCGCTTGGTCACCGGCTGCTCGCCCGGACGCGCGGGGAAGAGCACCTTGTCGAGATTGGTCAGCCGCAGCGCGCGGCCGAAGATCTCCCACGTGCCGCCCGGCCCGAGTGCGTCGAGGGCCGCAAGTTCGTCGGCAGCAGGTCTGTCCGCGTCCAGCCAGTCGGTGCCTGATCGGCCGGCCGGAGCCCGCAGCGCGACCGACGCCTGCG
Organism: Streptosporangiaceae bacterium; assembly: GCA_035517695.1. GTDB lineage: Bacteria > Actinomycetota > Actinomycetes > Streptosporangiales > Streptosporangiaceae > DATFVJ01. Next base: position 9,841 of record DATIYI010000422.1, on the reverse strand, counting down.
AGGCGGGCAGGTCCGAGCGCCACATGCGTTCCGGATCGGCCTTGACCTCGTCGTTGGTTCGTCCGCTCAGCGCTGATCGCGGGTAATCCTCCGGATCCCAGCCGTCGACCGCGTGCTCATCGTGCTTGTGAAGCAGTAGCCACTGCTCGCCGCCTGAGCTTTCCTGGCCCCGCCGGATCAGTATCAGGCGGCCGTGCAGCTTCTCGCCATAGACATCGGCGTGCAGCTCACCAGCGGCGACAGCCGCCGCAGGATCATCGCTTGCGTGCGGTTCCCACGTGCCGCGATCCCACACGATCACGTCGCCCCCGCCGTACTGGCCCGCCGGGATCACCCCCTCGAAGTCGACGTATTCGATCGGATGATCCTCAACGTGGACCGCGGCCCTCTTCACATTCGGATCGAGGGTCGGGCCTTTGGGCACAGCCCAGCTCACGAGCACGCCGTCGACCTCGAATCGAAGGTCGTAGTGCAGGCGGCGGGCACGGTGCCGTTGCACGACGAACCTTCGCGCACCCTTTTCCCGGCTCGCGGCTCGCGCGGCGGTTTCCTGGTTCACGGCGAGCGCGCCGGTTTCCCGGTTCACGGCGAGCGCGCCGGCCGGCTCGGGCGTACGCGTGAAATCCCGCTTCTTCTGGTAAGGCGCGAGCGGGTCGGACCCGGCTGCTGTACGGCTGCGGTCGCGTGGCACGTCTCTTCGAGCTCTCAGGCGGAAGGGGGGCAGTCCGTGGAAAGGTAACGATACCTTCCGTGCCCGGCTCAGGTCGTTTCACGCGGGACTGACGTCGGCGCGGTCCTCCCCTGACGGCCCGTTGCGGCCTCGGCCGGCGGCAGCCGTCATGTCACGCTGCGGCCGGCGCCGAGGGCGCGACCGGCCTGATCCGCCAGGGTCACCGCGACCAGGCGCGCCTGCAGCGATGGTTTCGAGCCCGGTTTCGCCGCGAGCATGAACCGCCCGTAGAACTGGCCGTCGGCGAAGGTGCGCAGCTCGATCTCGTCCGTCGGCAGCCCCCATCGCTCGATCTCCCAGCGATAGTGGCCGACCATCACGCTGCCGTCCGGTTCGAGACGTGGCGGATGGCCGAGCAGAGATCCGTATTCGAAGCGGCATCCCTCCAGGTCGAGCAGTTCGGTGAGCTGCTGCTTCACGTGATCGACGACCTCGGCGGATGACGTGGCGGACTTGGTGAGCTCGGCTGTGTCGTGGATCTGTGCGAGGTAGCGGGCGTCGGTGATGGCGATCACCTGCAGCCGCCTGGCATGGGCGGCCAGCTGTGAAACGGCTAGGCCCACCACGAACAGCAGGACGGCTGTCTTGACGTCCGCGGACTTGCTGATCGCGAACCGCTCGTACGGCCGGGTGAAGAAGAAGTCGAACCACGCGGCGGCAGAAAGCGCGGCGAGCGCACCCGCGACACGGTTCCCCATGGCGGCGACCGCTACCACTACCACGACCAGGACGAGCGCCACGTTCGTATTCGACCAGCTTGCCCGCAGTGGCAGCAGCACCGCCGCGACCACGAGCGGCGCCACCAGGGCGGCCGCGACCGCGACGCGACCTGAATACAGGAAGCGAGCCATCCGCGACACCTCCTGCCCTGTCTCTATCAGGTCTATCAAGCAAGCTCTAGGCCGCGATCACCGCAAGCGCCCGCAGCCGGCCCACCACTGGCTGCGTCGTCTCCTCGCCGTGCAACCTCTAACGAGCAAACCACTGCGTGCTGGGTCCGGCCCGGGCACGAACAGAGCCCTAATGGCAATCGGACGTTTTCTGACAGAACCACACGCAGTGAGATTCAGCCAGATCCTGAACGGCTGCCGCGGCGTGTCACTTCGCGAAGCGCCCCTCACTTCGCCAGCGGGACCGCTCATGTCGCCTGGGAACCGTGTTGCCTGGGAACCGTGTCGCCTGGGAACCGTGTCGCCTGGGAACCGCACGACTAGCCAACTTATCGAAAGTCGCACTGTTACACTCGCGTCCCGAGAGTCGCATGTCGCCGAGCTGAACCCGGGGGGAGCCTTGACGACGCCGCGGAGCAGCCAGCATGTCGGATCTCGCCCGCGTGCCACCTACGCCCCAGTGACCGCGTCGGCCGTGCGCCCTGCCGACGTGGCCGCGTATCGGGCAGCGGTCGCGGATCTACACGCCGAGCTCGTCGGTCAGGTGGATCCACGCGGCGTCCGCGAGGCGGAGAAAATCCTGACCGAACGGCTAGGTACAGCTGAGTTCACAGCCGTATTCTCCGCTACGCCGAACGGCGTTCCCGACGTGACGCACCGCCTGCTGCTCGAGGTCCGTAGCGCCCGGGAGGGGACTCGGAGTTCGGGTGTGGACCTGACCACGTGGACCCGGATCTACCTGCTGGCCCAGATCGACGCTATGTGGTGGGGGCAGATGCCCGCGCTCGTGAAGGATTCGGACGTGCTCACCTCCGCCGAGCTGGTGGATCTCGAGGCGCTACGGCGCCGCGGGTTGCTGCGCTTCCAGTACCGTTGCCAGGCTGCGACGCTGCCGAGCAGGGCCGCACGCGCGGCAGAGCGGCGGGTCCGACCGTACCGGGCACCGCGCACCGCTGGCCTGAGGTTCGCCCGGGCCAGGCCGGAGGCGGTGGCACTGGTCAATCAGATGTCTGCCAGATTTGCCACGGCCTGCCCGCCAGATGCTCCGCAACTGTGGGTCACCAGCCTGGCGCGGAGCATCGAGCACCAGCATCGGCTGCGCGCGCTGGGCTATGCGGCGACCATGCCGAGCTCACATTGTGTGGGGTATGCCATTGACATCGAAATGTCGTGGTTCCGCAGGTTCGGCGCGCACCAAGCGCTGACGGCAGTGCTCCTCGAACGCCAGGCCGAGGGAACTGTCAACGTTATCGACGAGGGACAGACCTGGCATGTGTGCATCAGCCCGGGCGCCGCGGCCGGGTTGCGTGATGCCTTCGCGGCCCAAGTGGCAGGCTGAGTCCGGTGTGCGGCATCGCGTTGATCCTTGGCCAGGGTGCCGAGCTTGGCACGTTTCGCCGGATGATCGAGTCCCTGGCTCCGCGCGGCGAGGTGGAGGAGGTCCTCCTGCAGGACGGCCTGCTCGCGGGCACGCAGCGGCTGCGGATCGTGGACAGGGAACGCGCGAGTCAGCCGTGGGTCTCAGCGGACGGCCGCTGGGGTCTTTGTTACAACGGCGAGGTCTTCAACCACAGGGAGCTGCACACCGAGCTTGCCGGTCTCGGCCATCGGCTGCGTACCGCGAGCGACACCGAGGTGGTGCTCGAGGCATTTCTCGAGTGGGGCGACGATGCGGTGAGGCACTTGCGGGGCGAGTTCGCTTTCGCGATCAGCGACCGCGAAACGCGGCGCGTCTACCTGGCCAGGGACCCGCTCGGGGTGAAACCGCTCTACTGGTCGCGCGGCGGCGGCTGCCTGCACGTAGCCTCGGAGGTCAAGGCGCTGGTGCCGGCCGGGGCTCCGGTCACCGAGGTGCCGCCTGGGCATCACGGCTGGGCTGACGCTGCGGCGGGACCTGACCTGGTGCCCTATGTCGACCTCCTACGGCTGGCTGAGAACTTGCCGCCCATCGACGATCCGGACGAAGCGGCCAAGCTCGTCAGGATGGCGCTGCAGGACAGCATCCGCGTGCGTGTGGACACCGACCTGACGGTTGGCGTCATCCTCTCGGGGGGCCTGGACAGCTCGCTGACTCTGCTGCACGTGCGGGAAATGCACCCCGACTGCGTCGCCTTCACCATCGGCGCGCCGGGCAGTGCGGACCTGGCCTACGCCCGCCGCCTCACCGCCGAACTCGGCGTGCCGCACGAGGTCGTGGAACTGCGCCCACGCGAGATCCGGCTCGGCGACATCCGCGAGGCCATCCGAATGTCAGAGCTCACCGAATACGGCGACATCATCAACGCTGTGGTGTCGGTGCCGCTCTTTCGGCGCATCCACGAGCTCGGTATCAAGGTGGTGCTAGGCGGCGACGGCTCCGACGAGCTGTTCGGCGGCTACCCGATGTACTACCGGATGGGTCGGGCGCCGACGCGGCGCTTGTTCCTGCACAAGATCCGCAACCTGTGCCGTACCGAGTTGCAGCGGCTGGACCGCACCAGCATGGGCCAGGGCGCGGAGATCAGGGTACCGTTCCTCGACCTTTCGCTCGTCGAGCTTGCGATGCGGCTGCCAATCGAGCTCAAGCTGCGCGACGGGCAGGAGAAATGGATCGTGCGTGAGGCCTTCGCCGAAATGCTGCCCGGCTACATCCATAAGCGCCCGAAGGCCATGATGTCCTATTCGTCTGGCCTGCACGAGCGAGCCCGGCTGTATAAGCCGCTGTTCCCGCGCCTGCACCGGTCGTTCGGTTATGACCTGCTCGAACCCGTGCGCCGCGACTTCGACACCGTGCTGGAGCGATGCGGTCACGACCTCGACCTGGCGCTTGCCGAGGTCGCGGCGCGGCAGGACTACAACGTCGTCGAGCGTGCTCGCGATCTGGCCGGAGCGGCGCGGTGGAACGCCGCGCCGACGCTCCGGCTGGGCCGACGGGGCTAGGGGTACCGGCGGCTCGAGGTACCGGCGTCTAGCTGGAGGTACCGGCGTCTCGAGGTACCGGCGTCTTGAGGTACCGGCGTCTAGAGGTATGGGCCGAGCAGGGTCAGGTCGGCGGGGGAGAGGCGGTCCCTCGCGGTCTTCGCCTGGTGCCAGTAGGGGTAGATAAGCGGCGGCGCGCTGACCTTGTCCAGGCGTTCTCGTTCGTCCGCGGTGAGGACCAGGTCGGCGGCGGCCAGGTTGTCGGCCAATTGCTCGGTGGTGCGTGCCCCGATCACCAGCGACGTCACGGCGGGCTTGCCGAGCAGGTAGGCCAGCGCGACCTGGGCCGCGGACACGCCGCGCTCCTCGCTGATCGCGACAAGGACATCGACCGTTTCATGGAGGGCTTCCTGGTCGCGGACCGGTGGCTCGTTCCAGTCGGTCAGCTGCCGCGAGCCGTCAGGCGGCCGCCGGTCACGACGGTACCTGCCAGAAAGCAGCCCGCCAGCGAGCGGGCTCCAGACAAGCACCCCGAGGCCCTGATCCACAGCGGCGGGAATCAGCTCGTACTCCGCCTCGCGTGCCTGCAACGAGTAGTAGATCTGCTGGCTGACGAACCGCGGCAGGCCGAGCTTGTCGGCTGTCCCGATTGCCTTCATGAGCTGCCAGCCGGCGTAGTTGGAGATCCCGAGGTAGCGCACCTTGCCCGAGCTGACGAGCAGGCTCAGCGCCTCGAGCGTCTCCTCGAGCGGAGTCAGCCCATCCCACTCATGCAACTGGTACAGGTCGATGTAATCGGTGCCGAGGCGCCGCAGGCTGGCCTCACAGCCGGACACGACGTGATGCAGGGAAAGGCCGGCGTCATTGGGGCCTTCGCCCATCGGCATCCGTACCTTGGTGGCGACAAGCACCTGGTCGCGGCGGCCCCGAAGGGCCTGGCCAAGGATCTCCTCGGCTTGGCCGCCTGAGTACACATCCGCGGTGTCGAAGAGGTAGACGCCGGCCTCCAGGCACTGATCCACCTGCCTGCGCGCCTCATCCACGCCCGTCGAGCCGACGTTGGCGAATGGCCCGAGACCGCCAAACGTCATGGTGCCCATGGTGAGCACGGGTACCCGGAGCCCAGAGCTACCCAGCGTTCGAAATTCCACCTTATGACCCTACCCACGGCCGTGCTCGTACCGGCGCGGGTATGCCGTCTTTGCTGCCGGAAGGCTTGGCGTTAAGATAAAACTCGAACATACATACGAATCAAGCCGAGAACGTGGAAATGTCACCGAGCGCCGAGGAAGTCCCTGCGCCGCAGGAAAGCGATCTTCGTCCGGAGACCGGCAGGTACCGCCCGTGCTTCAAGCCCGTGCTCATCACCATCGCAGGGCGCGGCCGGTTCGGCATCCTGCGCGCCTGGCTGCGAGTCGGCGACGGCTGGCTGTGCCACGTCGAGTACATGAACGATGGGTACGGCAGCACCGACGGCTGGTACCGCTTCGACCCAAACCTCATCCAACCTGCCCCGGCCCCGCACACTCCGTCCTGGTGAAGCATTTACCCTAGCGGCGGGGACGCGCCATGTGCTGAGGGGAGAAAGTGTGATCACGCCGCCGGATTTTCCTGTGAGTGACGGGCTGGCCGACGAGGCCATGCGGGCAAGGATCGTGCGTAGGCTCGCGAGGTTCGGCGCCGGGCCTGCGGCGTCCTTCCGTGACGCGTGCCTCCTGATGGACGGCGATCCACCAGTGGCCTCGGATGCGTATCTGGTCGGCCGCCTCGTGCGTGAGCTTGAGAGCTCGGTACGGGCGGTGCTGCTGGCATCAGGGGCGCGTCGACCACAGGAACCGCGGGAACCGCGGGAACCGCGGGAACCGGAGGAACCAGCGGCACCTGATGGCCGGATGGGGGTGATCCAGCAGGCTTTCGGTCGGCTCGTCGTTGCCCTGAAGGCCCTGATCCGGGCCGTCTTCCAGCCCGAAGCACCTGCCGAGACTCCACTCGCTGAGCCACCGCCCGCGCGGCCATCGCGCGTCAACGCGCACCGCGCCGAAATCCGGGCGATCCTCGACTCGCTGGAGATCGCCTACGATAGCGACACAGGGCAAACCTGGCTGGGTTACGCCAGCCTGCTGCACAGCCGCGAAAGCGCGCGGGGGCTGGGAATGCCGCGTCCTGTGGAGCAGGAGTTCCGCCGCCGCTTCGCCGACCTCGAGGCGATGCTCGATGTGGTCCTTGGTCGGCATGAGGCCCGCTATCTCGCGACCGTGGCCCGCCTCGACGCGCTCGCGCAGGTCGAGCAGCCGGCTGACGAACACGCCAGCGAACTGCGCCGGACGCTCTCGCCGGATCCCGTCACAATGGAGCATTTCTTTTCGCGGCTGGCAAGCCCGGCGTGGCTCGGCCCGCTGAAAAGGCAGGAGTTCTTCGCCGAGCCTCCGGAGCCGGTCGCCGACGTTGATGGACCATGCTGGATGCGGCGTTGGCCGGCCCTGCGCTATCTCGTTCGTATCGCCGGCCAGGATCCGGCGCTGGCTGTCGGGGTCGCCCTGGGCATTCCCCCGACCACGAACCAGGTGGTGAACGCTGACTTCGTCGACCTGGCCCTCGAGGTACCTGCCGCGGAAGGCGTGCGGCTGTTGCCGCGGATCACCCGCGACCTAACCGGCCCATACGAGGCAGTGCGCGCAGGGCGGTTCGGTGAGCTTGTTGTGCATCTCGTGGAGGCTGAACGGCCCGGCCCCGCTCTCGATCTTGCCAGGGTGCTCTGGGGTCTTGCTCCCTCGACGGCGGACTCCGGCCGCGGCGGTGAAGCGTCCGGGGACCCGCGCACCCGCATCGACTACGGCCGCTACGCCCAGACGCTCCGCACGTGCCTGCCGCCGCTGGTCGCCGTGGGTGGGCTCGACGTGCTCGATGCGATGGCCGGGCTGCTCAACGAGGCGATCACCCGCACCTCGTCGAGCGGCCAGGTAGGCGAGGACTTGCTTGATACGGACTTCGCGATGGCTACGAACTGGCCGGTGGACACGGCCTCGGGCGCGAAGACCGCCTTGGCCAGGGCGGTCCGAGATGCCGCCGAGCAGCTTGTGCTCGACCGGCGGGCTGAACTAGCCGACGCGCTGCAATGCCTCGACTCACGGCCGGGGCCGATCTTCCGCCGCCTCGCGCTGCACCTGGTGCGGCAGTTCGGCGCCGGTTACCCCGAGGAGGTCGCACGGAGGCTGACCGACGCTGCCACCATCAAAGACCCGTCCGCCGAACGCGAGTTCTTGCTCCTGGCCGGCGATTATTTCGCCAGGCTCAGCGCCGAACAGCAGGATTTCATGCTGAGCGTGATCGATCAGGGTCCTGACACCGATGCCTGGGCCGCGGAGTATGCGGCCCAGGCCGGCCGGGAGCCGTCAGGCGAGCTGATCGACCGGTGGGTAGCCGAGTGGACCAGGGACCGGCTGGGTGCACTGCAGCCTGCGCTGTCGCCGCAGCGGTTGGACTCCTATCGGAAGCTTGTCCTGCTCGTCGGCGAACCGGTGCCCGTGGATAAAGCACGCGCGACCGATATCACCGGGCTCGGCGGGCGGCACGGGGCGAATGTCGAGACGCTTGTCGACCGGCTGCGAACCCAGCCGCCCGGCGCCGGTGCCGTCAGCCTGGCTCAGGAACTCGCCACTGCCGTGCGCGCGAGCCCGCTGCGCTACTCGGCCGCCGCTGACCGCTTCGTCGGCCTACCCGAGCCGTATGTCGCATATCTCCTGGGCAGCCTGCATGCCGCGTTCAGCAACGGTTCCGACCTCGCATGGAGCCCCATACTGCGACTGTGCGAACGGGTGTCAGGCAGCGGCGCCCCGGGGGAACGCACGCCCGTGCAACGCAGCGGCGGCCGTGAGATGATCTTGCTGTTGCGGGCTGGCCTGGATCGCATGCCGCCGGCGATCCCTATCGGCGAGCGCGAGCACGTGTGGCGGGTAATTGAGTCGTCGCTGAGCGGCAACGCTCCTGAGGCCGATGGTGGCTCGATCGCCATGGAAGAAGCGCGGGCAAGCGCGCGGGCGCAAGCTCTCGCCACCGCTGTTTCCTATGGCGAGTGGGTTCGCAGCCATGATCGTGACGCCGACCTGGCGGACGTGTTCGGCGCGCTCGACGGGTATCTCGAACCCGGCGAGGAACCGTCGCTGCTCGTCCGCGCCGTCTACGGCACCGAGTTCCGCCGGCTCAGCTATCTCGACGGGGCCTGGGCGGCAGCCGCGGCGAGCCGAATCTTCCCGGCCACCGACACCGACCAAGAACGTTGGGACGCGGCCTGGGGCGCTTATCTCGACACCGCCGCGCCCATCAGCCGGGATGTTTGCGGGCTACTGAGCGACCAGTACCAACTGGCAATCGACCGGGTCGGTACGAGCAGCGCAGAGCCCGCGGAGTTGCGGGACGCGCGCCTGGGGCGTCACCTGATCGCCGAGTTCTGGTCGGGCGAGATCACCCTTGACAGCGGCGACCAGCTCATCAGGCGGTTCTACCAGCGCGCGTCTACCGCCGTGCGCGAGCAGATGACGCAGTACATCGGCTGGAATCTGCTCAATCCCGAGGTGGGCGCGGATCAGGCAGTTCTCTCGCGGCTCACCCGGCTGTGGGAGGAACGCCTAGCCGTGGCCTCGCCGAGCGCCGACCGGGGCGAGCTCGTCGGGTTCGGTGACTGGTTTGCCAGTGGGCGCTTCGACGATGACTGGTCACTGCGGCAGCTTGGCCGTGTCATCACGCTGGCCGGTGACGTCAAGCCGGATATCCTGGTGCTGCGCCGCCTGGCCGAGATCGCGCCGGTCCGCGCCCAGCTTTGCCTGGACATCGCGGGCGAGTGGGTTAGGCAGTTGCCCGATGATGCGTGGCTGTTCAGCGCCAGGGAAGAGTATCTGCGCCGGATTCTCGAGGTCGGCCTGGCGAGCCCCGACCCGAGCACCCGCGCCCTAGCGGGAGAGATCATCAACCGCACCGGACGCCAGTGGAGGCTACGGGATCTCGTGCACCACTGATCTGGTTCGCGGGCCCGCAGCCTGCGCGGCACCCGGGCATCGTCGGCGCCGACCGCCTCGTGGCTGCCTCGACCCGTCGCGCCGTGTGCGACCAGGTGCTCGGCCCGCTCCGGCTGCTGGCATCTGCTCTGGCGCAGTCACCAGGTGGTAACCCGTTCCGGCCCCGGCGTGAGGGTGCGCCCGACGATCGGGGGCAGGTGCTGCGCGACGCTGGCAAGCTCGCGGATGTCGCTGTCGACGAGTGCCTGCGGGCCGTCGCAGAGCGCGGTTTCCGGGTAGGGGTGGACGTCCACGATGATCCCGTCGGCGCC
>DATIYI010000421.1:0-5833 GCA_035517695.1 Streptosporangiaceae bacterium | reverse complement strand
GGCGGCTAGTTGTCCGGCAGGACGGGCGGCGGTGCACTGGGTGAAGCGCGGCCCATTGCCGTCGGACCGGGCCACGTCCGCAACTGAGGGGGATGTGATGTCCAGCATCGCAGGCACCCGGCCGGCGGAGCAACCACCGGGCGGCCAGGCGCGGCCGGCGCCGCCGGGTAACCAGGAGCAGGCCGCGGGACTCGGCCTGGTCTCGGCGACAGGGCTGGTGATGGGCAGCATCGTCGGGGTCGGGGTGTTCACGATGCCGGCCGTGCTGGCCGCGGCGGGCACGAGCTCGCTGGCCGTGCTGGCGGTGGTCTCGGTGGGCGCGATGATGCTGGCTGTGTTGTTCGGGCAGCTGACCGCGCGAGTGCCCAATTCCGACGGCGGGCTGTATGCGTATGCCCGGCACGAGTTCGGCGACTTCGCCGGTTACCTCACCGGCTGGTGCTACTGGATCTCGTCCTGGCCAGGGAACGCGGCCATCGCCGTGTCGTGGGTGTTCTACGTGGACGCGCTGTTCGGCATCAGCCATTCCACAGCCTGGTCGAATCTGGGCATCGCCCTGCTGGCCATCTGGGTGCCGGTCGCGGTGAACCTCGCGGGGGTGCGTCAGATGGCGTGGTTCCAGAACGCCACCGTGGTGCTGAAGTTCCTGCCGCTGCTGTTTGTCGGCGTGGTGGGCTGGCTCTTTGTCTCCCGCGCGAACTTCGGCCCATTCAACGCCTCCGGCGGCAGCCCTTATGTCGCCATCGGGCTCGCGGCCGGCGTGGCGTTGTTCGCGTTCATCGGCGTCGAGTCCGCCGCCATCACCGCCAAGCGGGTCAAGAACCCCCGCCGCAACGTCGGCCGCGCCTCGGTCCTGGGCACCGGCGCCTGCGCCATCTTGTACCTGCTGGTGTCGGCCGCCGTGATGGGCTTGGTGCCGCATCACGCACTAGTCGGCAACGGCGCACCGTTCGTCGCCGCGTTTGAGGCGATGTTCCCGCACGGGACATGGGCCGGCAAGCTGATCGCGGCCGTGGCCGTGGTATCGGGCATCGGCGCCCTGCTCGCCTGGACGCTGGTGGACGCCGAGCTGCCCCGGGCCGTGGCCAACGACGGCCTGTTCCCCAAGCCGCTCGCCTGGTCCGACCGTAAGGGCTCCGCCTGGTTCGCCATCGTGATCAACGCGGCCCTCCCGTCGCTGCTCCTGGCGTGGCGGTATGCCTCAAGCTCCGGGCTCGCCGTCTTCACCTACATGGTCGACCTGACCGTTGTCACAGTCGCGATCCCGTATTTCTTCTCCGCCTGTGCCCAGCTCACCTACCTGGTCTCCAAACGCCGCCGGGTGCAGGGGTGGGCGCTGGCCCGGGACCTGACGGTCGCCGGGGCCAGCGTGCTGTTCTCCATGTGGGTCACCTTCGCCTCCGGCTACCAGGCCATCTACCAGGCCCTGGTCGCCGTGCTGGCCGGGATCGTCATCTACGCGTTCCTGACCGCCCGCCGGGAGAACCGCGGCCAGATCCCGGACCCGGTGGACAACCCACCAGGCGGCCCGGCCGCGCAGGCACTCCCGGGCAACGGGCCGGAGCCGGGCGCTACTGTCTAGCCGGGCCCGCGCAGTACGCGCCGGGATGCCAGGGAGGCTGGTCAGCCAATGCCAAGAGAATTGAGCCACACGGTGCTCGTGGTGGCCGGCGAGGCGGATGAAGCCGCAGCTGCGGCGATCAGCCGGATCACCGACAGCCTGCGCGCTGAGGGTTTTGGCCTGCTCCGGGCGACGACAGCTCGCGACGGCACGGCCCAGATCCGGGAATACCGGGCCATCGGCTGCCTGCTGCTGGACTGGGAGCTGGGGCCTGCCGGAGCGCGGGGTAAGGAGGCATCCGCACTGATCCGGGAGGTGCGCAAGCGCAGCGCTGACCTGCCGATCTTCCTGCTGGCCGACCGTACGATTGCCGGGCACCTTCCGCTGGAGGTGAGCCGGGAGATCCAGGAATACGTGTGGCTGTTCGAGGACACTCCCGCGTTCATCGCCGGGCGGGTGTCCTTCGCCGTGCGCCGCTACCAACGGGGCCTGCTGCCCCCGTTCTTCGCCGCGCTCGCCGACTTCTCCGACGAGCACGAGTACTCGTGGCACACGCCGGGCCACGCCGGCGGCACGGCGTTCCTCAAGACGGCGGTCGGCCGGGTATTCCACGACTTCTTCGGTGAACAGGTATTCCGGTCGGATCTGTCGGTGTCGGTGGCGGAACTGGGGTCGCTCATGGACCACTCAGGCCCGGTCGGCGCCGCCGAGTCCAACGCCGCGCGGATCTTCGGCGCGGACATGACCTTCTTCGTCCTGAACGGGACCTCGACCGCGAACCAGATCGTCGGCCACTCCTGCATCGTGCCGGGCGACGTCGTGCTCGCCGACCGCAACTGCCACAAGTCGCTGACCTACTCGCTGACGGTCACCGGTGCGCGGCCGGCCTACCTGCTGCCCACACGCAACGGCTACGGCATCATCGGGCCGGTCCCTACCCAGGCGCTTACCCCTGCGGCGGTGCGGTCACTGATCGCCGCGAGCCCGCTTACCTCCGGCGCAGCCTCCGCGGACCCGGTCTACGCAGTGGTCACCAACTCCACCTATGACGGCCTGTGCTACCGCACCGACCGCGTGGTGGAACTCCTGGGCGAGTCGGTGCCGCGCCTTCACTTCGACGAGGCCTGGTACGGATACGCGGCGTTCCACCCGCTCTACCGCAACCGCTTCGCGATGCATGAGCGCCCAGCCGCCGCGGACCGCGGTCCCACGATCTTTGCGACCCAGTCGACGCACAAGCTGCTGGCCGCCTTCTCCCAGGCCTCGATGATTCACGTGCGGTCGAGCCCCCAGGCGCCGGTCGACCGTGCCCGTTTCAACGAGGCCTACATGATGCACGGGTCGACCTCGCCGCTGTACCCGCTGATCGCCTCCTGCGATGTGGCCGCCGCCATGCTGGACGGTCCGGGCGGCCTCGCCCTGACCGACGAGTCCCTGGATGAGGCGGTCAGCTTCCGGCGCGCCATGGTTCGCATGGCCCACGAACTGGCCAGCGGAACGGGCCCGGGCTGGTTCTTCTCGCCGTGGCAGCCGGACACGGTGGTGGACCCCGGCACCGGCCAGCACGTCGGCTTCCTGGACGTCCCCCCGGCCATGTTGCGGGAGAACCCGCAATGCTGGGTGCTGCGCCCGGGCGAGCAGTGGCACGGCTTCGACGGGCTCGAAGACGGCTACTGCATGCTCGACCCGATCAAGGTCACCATCACCACCCCTGGCGTCGACGCGGCCGGCACGGTCGCCGACCAGGGCATCCCGGCGCAGATCGTGACGCAGTTCCTGGACGGGCGGGGCATCGAGGCCGAGAAAACCGGCGACTACGTGATCCTGTTCCTGTTCTCGATGGGAATCACGCGCGGCAAGTGGGGCACGCTCCTGGACGCCCTGCTGGGGTTCAAGGACTACTACGACCGCGGCACTTCTCTCGCGGAGGCCATCCCGCGGCTCGTCGCCGAGCACCCCGAGCGCTACGCGGCGCTGAGCCTGCGGGACTTGTGCGACCAGATGCACTCCGAGCTGCGAGCACATCGGGTGGCCCGGCTGCTCGACGAGGCGTTCGGCACCGTGCCCGTCCCGGTCATGCCGCCCTCGAGCGCTTACCAGCTTGTCGTCCGTGACCAGGTCGAGTGGGTCACCATCGACGATATGGGCGAGCGGGTGGCCGCGGTCATGGTGGTCCCCTACCCGCCGGGCATCCCGCTGCTGATGCCCGGCGAGCAAGCCGGCGGCCACGACGGCCCGGTCCTGCGCTACCTGCGGGCGCTGCAGGACTTTGACCGCAAGTTCCCGGGGTTCAGCCACGACATCCACGGCGTGGAGGCGCAGGCGGACGGGACTTACCGGATCATGTGCGTGAAGCGGCACGCCGTCGGCGAGCGCGGAGGACGGTCGCATGCCTGACGAGGGTACCGGCCATCGCGTGGCGATCCGCTGCTGATCATGGCGATGGATCACCGAGCCAACGGGGACCGACTTCAGGCGGCAGTCAGCTACGCTGAGCCACTATCCGGGCTGCTCAGGTGTCCAGTGAGCCCTGTTGGGCGACGTCCAGCGACGCCCGCCCGCTCTGATACCAGGCTTCTGGCGGCACGCCGCGAACACCTGAAGCCAGGCATAGGTGCGGCCTGCGGCTGCCACCGCCGCCGGGTGCCGGTCAAGAAGGCAGGTAGAGGTGCAGCCCTGCGGGCATGTGGCTGTCGTGAGGGATGGCGCCCTTGAACACCCCGTTGATGTAATCGCTCACGTTCTTTGGAAACGCTGCTCCCGGTGAATGCTCCGCAGCCAGCCGCAGGATCGTCGATGGCACCGTATGACTGTGAACGGCCAGCTCAGCCAGGCTCATGTCCCCAGCTGTGGTGTGCTCGACCACTGTTCCTCCTCGCCTGCCCGTGGACCTGCCCGGGCGGGGTTAGCTGGTGGGGTCGGCGCTTCGGCGGGCGTGGGCCAGTTCGCCCATGGCTTGGCTGGCTCCAGAGAGCGCCCAGCCCCCGTCCACCGGCAGGATCGCGCCGGTGACATAGCCAGCCAGCGGCGAGGCCAGCAGAAGGCATACGTTCGCCAGGTCGGCGGGCGTGCCGAGGCGGGCGACGGGCACGGTCCGCCGGACAATTTCCAGCGCGTCCGCCGTGGGCGCGAGCCTGGCCATCCCCTCCGTCTGAGCGATCGGGCCGGGAACCACGGCGTTCACCCTGATCCCGTCCGGTCCCCACTCCATGGCCAGCACCCGGGTCAGCATGTCTACCCCGGCCTTGGCCGCGCAGACGTGGGACTGCAGCGCCATGGGAAGGAACGCCTGCGGGGCAGAGACGTTGATCACCACGGCCCCCGGCTTGCGCAGCAGCGGGTACGCGGCACGAAGCACGTGATAGGTGCCGAGCAGATCGATGTCCACCACGGAGCGGAAGGCGTTGGGTGACATTTCCAGCGCCGACGCAGGGAAGTTCCCGGCCGCGCCGGAGACCAGCACGTCGATGTCCCCGAACTCCTGGTGCGCCCGCTGCACGGCGGCCGCGGTCGCATCCGGATCCCGGACGTCGGCCGCGCTGCCCAGCGCCTCGGCCCCGAGCGTCCGCAGCCGGCCTACCGCCGCGTCGACCTTCTCCGGCGAGCGGCTCATAACGGCGACCCTGGCACCCGCCTTGGCGAACCCCTCGGCGATGCCGAGGTTGATCCCGCTGGTGCCGCCGGCGACGAAGACGTGGGCTCCCCCGAAGTCGACAGACACCTTGACCATGGCGGAATCCTAGCCCGGCAAGGCGGCTGGGCCTGCACGGCCCGTTGCGGGAAACGGGCATCAGCCTGGTGGCGCCCGGACGTGGGCACGGCGGACGCCGGGACCACGCTGCCGGGTGCCACCCATGCCGGTGGGCTGATGGCCCTCGGCATCCCCATGGCCAAGATCGCCTCCTTCATGCCCGCCCGCCGGGCCGGGTGCTGTCGCCGGGCTCGCCGACGCTGCGGAGGCCAGTCAGCTGGCATCACGTGAACAGATAGTGCCGGCCTATAAAGGCATTCCCTTTGCCTCTGAATGAAAGGTTGCCCCCTGGTTGCCGCAGTGGCACGGTGTGGAGAGCCGTATGACTGGCGCAAGGTGCCTGCAAGCCCCGGATCGAGGAGGAATACATGAACGTTTCTGATCAGATAGACGCCCTGGAAAAGCGGACAGCGGATCTGAAGAACTCCTTCGATGCCGCCCGGCGCGAAACTAACGAGCAGGTCAAAGCGCGCATCGACCGGGCCAAGGCAGACATCGCCGCCCGTGAAAGTGCCGTCAAG
>DATIYI010000420.1:0-9665 GCA_035517695.1 Streptosporangiaceae bacterium | reverse complement strand
GCGCATTATGGGCGTGGGGCCGGCGCCCGCGACCCGCAAGGTGCTCGAGAAGACCGGCCTCAAGCTCTCGCAGATGGACGTGATCGAGCTCAACGAGGCGTTCGCCGCGCAGGCGCTCGCCTGCGTCCGCGAAATGGGGCTCAGCGGGGCGGACATGGACCGGGTGAACGTCAACGGATCTGGCATCTCCCTCGGACATCCGGTGGGTGCCACCGGATGCCGGATTCTCACGACGCTGCTACGCGAGATGGACCGCCGCGGCAGCCGTTATGGACTCGAAACGATGTGCATCGGCGGCGGGCAGGGCCTCGCAGCGGTTTTCGAGCGCTGCACGTAATCCCGGCCAGCAGGCGCGGTCACCCGCTGGCGCGCGCGAAAGCGGTGGCGCGCGGGTGGGCCGTCATGGCAGTGACCACACAGGAGGGCACGTGGACGAGGCCGATGTCAGGGACATGATCGAGGCGACGCGCCGGCTTGTCCGTGAACAGGTGCTGCCCTTGGAGCAGCAGATCGACGAGACCGATGAGATGCCGCCACATCTCAGACAGGCCGCGGCCGACATGGGCCTGTACGGCTTCGCGATTCCTGCGGCGTATGGCGGGCTCGGCCTTTCGACCGTACAGCAGGCAAGGCTGGCGATGGAGCTTGGCTATACGACGCCGGCGTTCCGCTCGCTGTTCGGTACCAACAACGGCATCGCCGGCCACGTCCTGCTCGAAGGCGGCACGGACGGGCAGAAGAAGGAGTATCTGCCGCGTCTGGCGAGCGGCGAGTGGACCTCGTCATTCGCGCTGACCGAGGCGGAGGCGGGCTCGGACCCGAGCGGCCTGAGGACCTCGGCTCGGCGCGCCGATGGCGGCTATGTGCTCAGCGGCAGCAAGAGGTACATCACCAACGCCCCAATCGCGGACATCTTCATGGTTTTCGCCCGGCACGGCGAGGCCGCGAAGGCGAGCCGCGACGTGTCGGCATTTCTTGTTCCCGCGGGCACGCCAGGACTGACGGTCGGGCCGCGCGACGGCAAGATGGGCCAGCACGGCGCGTGGACCGCGGATGTCGTGCTCGACGACGTGCGTGTTCCGCCCGACGCCCTCGTCGGCGGCAAGGAGGGCGAGGGTTATCGCACGGCAATGCGTTGCCTGGCACATGGGCGCCTGCAAATCGCGGCGCTGTGCGTGGGCATGTCGCACCGGCTGCTCGCCGAGACGGTCAGCTACGCGCTCGAACGCCGCCAGTCCGGCCATCCGATCGCCGAGTTCCAGCTGATCCAGGGGATGATCGCCGACTCGCAGACCGATGTCTACGCCGGCCGTGCGCTGGTGCTGGCCGCCGCGGCGGCGTACGACGCGGGCGAGGACACCCGCATGGGCCCGTCGTGCGCCAAGTATTTCGCGAGCGAGATGGTCGGCCGCGTGGCCGACAGGGCGGTCCAGGTATTCGGCGGCGCCGGGTACATGCGTGGCGTGGCTGTCGAGCGGTTCTACCGCGACGCGCGGCTGTTTCGCATCTACGAAGGCACCAGCCAGGTGCAGCAGGTGGTGATCGCCAGAGAGGCGATCGCCCGCGCCGCGGGCCGACCCACCGCCAGAGAGGGTGCCGGGGAGAGCGGAAGCGGTCAGTGATCATCGCCTGGGCGGTCAGCCGTTCGCGGTTCGGGCGACCCATCCACGGTTCAGGCGACCCAATCGACACACAATTACCCAATGCCCTTAGTTACTGACGAGTAGTCAGTCCATTGCCCCAACCAGCAGGGACTAACGGCCTCTGACGCGTACGCCTACGATCGAGGCAAGGTCTATGAAGGAAAGGGGTGTGCCGACATGACCTTGACCGCGAATCCCGCCGACGCTGGCGCCACCATCGGCCTTGACGCCGAGACACTGAAGATGATGCTGGAGGCGGTCCGCGACTTCGTCGCGGACGCGATGCCCGAAGAACGCCAGCTTGAGCTTGATCACGAGGATGAGTGCCCGCTGGACATCGTCCGCGGTATGTGCAGCGACCAGCTCGGCATCCAGCTGGTGTTCATCCCCGAGGAGTACGGCGGGATGGGCGGCGGCACGATCGATGTCTACCGGGTCTGCGAGCAAATGGCCCGCATCGACCTCGGCCTCGCCACCAGTGTGCTGGCCACGTTCCTCGGCAGCGACCCCATATACTTCGGCGCCACACCCGACCAGAAACGCACCTGGCTCAGCGAGATCGCCGAGAAGGGGATTCTGTACGCGTACGGCGCCACCGAGCCTGAGGCCGGCAGCGACCTCGGCGCGCTCAAGACGACCGCCACTCCAGATACCGACGGCGGAGTCGAGGGCTACCGGCTGAATGGCCGCAAGCAGTGGATCAGCAATGGCGGGATCGCCGACAAGTACACAATCCTTGCCTCGGCGCCGGGCGGGCCGACCTGGTTCGTCCTGGACCGCGACAGCGAGGGTTTCGCCCGGAACAAGCCGGAGGACAAGCACGGCATCCGGCTGTCCAACACGGCAGCGCTTTTCCTCGACAATGTCTTCGTCCCGGCTACCAACCTGGTTGGCGGCGTCGAAGGGCAGGGCCTCGTCCAAGCGCAGAAGGTCTTTGGCTATACCCGCCTGATGGTCGCGTCGTTCGGCCTGGGCGGTGGCTGGGCCGCGCTCGACCGCGCGATTCCGTATTCGACAACTCGCATCCAGGCGGGCGCTCCCCTGTCCACCAAGCAGGGATACACGCACAAGCTCATCGTCCCGCACGCCGTCAGGCTCGAGGCCGCCCGATCCTACATCGAGTACACCGCGAGGCGGATCGATGCTGGTGAAGGCGAAGATGGGGCACTGAACACCGAAGGCGCGATCGCCAAGTACATGGCGACGGAGGCGGGCAACATGGCCGCCGACGCGGCCATCCAGGCGCACGGCGGGTATGGCTACACACGCGAGTACCTGGTCGAGAAGATGAAGCGTGACGTCCGGATCACCACGATCTACGAAGGCACGTCGGAGATCATGGAGATGACGATGGCGCGCGACCGGTGGCAGCAGAATCTGAAATCGTCGGGCCACTACTATCCGGAGGTCTCTTCCGAGCTGCGCGCGCTGCACGCCCGGCACCCGGACGTCGGCGCCGACACCGCGGCCCTCGCCTGCCAGGCGCTGGGCGGTGTTCTCGAGGCCTGCCGCGCCGGGCGCCTCACCAGGAGTCAGCATGTGCTGCTGCGGCTCGGCGAGCTGATCGCATACGCGGAGTGCGCCGGCAGCTTCGCCGCCCGTGCGGCGGCGGCTCTCGACGGCGCCCTGCCCGCGAAGGCCGACCACCGGTTCGATGCGGCCAGTCTTGCCGCGATGAGCCGCGTGTTCGCCCGCGAGGCCGCGCACAAGGTGGCCTTTGACGGGCTGCGGTGGGTGGTTGGCGCCGGAGGCGCTGCCGTTACCGGCACCCCGTTCGAAACGAGCCTCGGCCTCGGCGCGGTCAGCGCCGCGCAGGCAGGCCTCGTAGCCGACATGGACCGCGTCGCCGATGCCCTCTACGAGCGCACCGGCTCATCCTCCTAGACCCCGGGACGAGCCAAATGTCATCGAACCAGCCAATATCGCAACAGTCAGCCGCCAGCCGCGCCAGCTCGAACCCGCCAGTACCTGGCCAGCCACAGCCCGTGGCAATCGTCGGCGTCAGCGCGATCATGCCTGAGGCACCAACCGCAGCGGCGTTCTGGGACAACATCAAATCCGGTCGCTACTGCATCACCGACGTCCCGAAGGATCGGTGGGATCCCGATCTCTACTACGACACCGATCGGAATGCTCCAGACAAGACGTACTCGCGCATCGGCGGGTGGGTCCGCGAGTTCTCATGGGATCCCATCGCGTGGCGGCTGCCCGTGCCGCCGAAGGTTGCCGGCCAGATGGACCAAGGCCAGCAGTGGGCCGTCTCCGCGGCACGCGAGGCGCTCCTCGACGCAGGCTGGCCGAAGTGGAACGTCGACCCGGAGAAGGTCGCCGTGATAATCGGCAACGCGCTCGGCGGTGACAAGCACTACGCGAGCAACCTTCGCATCAACCTCCCGGAGTTCATCCGGGACCTCGACGAGTCGCCTTCCTTCGCCACGCTGCCTGCCAGCGCCCGCGAGGCGATTATCGCGGAGACCTCCAAGATGTTCCAGAGCAAGCTCCCGGAGATAAACGAGGACTCGATGCCGGGCGAGCTCGCGAACATCCTGGCCGGCCGGGTCGCGAACCTGCTCAACTTCCGCGGTCCCAGCTTCACCACCGACGCGGCCTGCGCCTCCGCGCTCGCCGGTTTCAGCGCCGCCACGCGTGGGCTTGTCGACGGGCATTACGACGTCGCGATCACCGGCGGGATCGACCGGAACATGAGCGTGGCCGGATTCGTGAAGTTCTGCAAGATCGGAGCGCTCTCCGCGACGGGGACGCGCCCGTTCGACGCCGGAGCGGACGGCTTCGTCATGGGTGAGGGCGCGGCGTTGTTCGTACTGAAGCGTCTCGCCGACGCCGAGCGTGACGGGGACAAGATCTACGCGGTGCTACTCGGCGTCGGGGGATCGAGCGACGGAAAGGGCAAGGGGATCACCGCCCCCAACCCGGTCGGCCAGAAGCTGGCGGTCGAGCGGGCGTGGCGCAATTCCTGCGCCGACCCGTCGACCGTGTCCTGCATCGAAGCACATGGCACCTCGACGCGCGTCGGCGACGCCTCCGAGCTTGAGAGCCTCAGCGGCGTGCTGGGCGGCAGCGGCATCGCCGCTGGCTCAATCGCGCTTGGCTCGGTGAAGTCCAACATCGGCCACCTGAAGGCCGCGGCGGGCGCGGCCGGGCTGTTCAAGATGACCATGTCGCTGCACGAGAAGTTGCTGACACCGAGCCTGAACTTCCACGACCCCAACCCGAATGTCGACTGGGCGACCTCCCCGTTCCGGGTGAACACCGAATTGCGTGAGTGGCCGGTCCCCGCGTCCGGCGTGCGGCGCGGCGGCGTCAGCGCATTCGGTTTTGGCGGCACAAACTTCCACGTGGTGCTCGAGGAGTACGTCCCCGGTAGGTATGACGGCCATGACCAGAGGTCGTTCGCGGGCGCGGAGATACCCGCGACCGTGACAGGCGGCGCGGCAGCGGCCACGGCATCCACGGGCCCCGCCACGACATCCACGGGCCCCGCCACGACATCCGCGGGCCCCGCCACGGCAACCGGTGGCCCCGCCGCGGCTACTGTCAAGGCACCGCTGCGCGGCGCCCTCGTGGTGGGCGGCGAAAGCGATGCGGAGGTAGCCGCCGCACTGACCCGGATCGGCGAGCAGGCCGCCAAGGGCGTAGCGCCGCCGCCCGCGCCACCTGACCCTGCCCTGGCCGCGGCAAAGGTGCGCGCCGCCATCGATTATGGCAACGCGGCTGAACTGGCGGACAAGGCCGGTCGCGCCGCGGCGGCGCTGGCCAAGGGATCACCGGAGCTCGCCAAGATGCTGCGCGCCCGTGGCATCTTCATCGGGCACGGCCCGGCGCCAAAGGTGGCCTTCCTCTACACCGGCCAGGGCTCGCAGTACGTCAACATGCTGCGCGGGCTGCACGACGCCGAGCCGATCGTGGCGCGGACGTTCGCGGAGGCCGACGAGGTCATGACGCCACTGCTCGGCAAGCCGCTGACCAGCTACATCTTCATCGACCAAAACGACAAGGCCGCGGTGGCCCAGCTCGAGCAGCAGCTTCTGCAGACCGAGATCACGCAGCCGGCCGTGATGGCCAGCGACTTGGCACTCACCCGGTTGCTCGACGCCTACGGGGTCCGGCCGGACATGGTAATGGGTCACAGCGTCGGTGAGTACGGGGCGCTGATGGCCGCTGGCGCGCTGACGTTCGAGGCCACGCTGGAGGCAGTCAGCGCCCGCGGCCGCGAGATGGCCAGCTTGGATATCGCCGACCAGGGTGCGATGGCGGCCGTAATGGCTCCCCTCGACGAGATCGAGCGCACCGTGGCGGCTGCGGCTGCGGACGGCTACGTCGTCATGGCCAACATCAACAGCTACCATCAGGCCGTCATCGGCGGCGCCACCGCGGCAGTCGAGCAGGCGGTCCAGAAGTTCGTCGACGCCGGCCGCACCGCCATGCGCATCCCGGTCAGCATGGCCTTCCACACGTCGATCGTCGCGCCGATCACCGAACCGCTGCGACGCCAGCTCGCCAGGCTCGGGCTGAGGCCGCCCGTGCTGCCCATCGTGGCCAACATCGACGGCGAGTTCTACCCGACCGCCGGACCCGACGTGACCGAGCAGATGCTCGACATCCTCGGCCGCCAGGTGGCTTCACCCGTCCAGTGGGTCAAGGGTCTGCGGACCCTGTACGACGCAGGGGCACGCGTCTTCGTCGAGGTCGGGCCGAAGAAGGCACTGCAGGGTTTCGCCGATGACGTTCTCGGCGCTGACCCGGACGTCTTCGCACTATTCACCAACCACCCGAAGTTCGGCGACATCCCGTCGTTCAACACCGCGCTCTGCGGCCTCTACGCGGCCGGCCTCGGGTACCAGCCCGCCGCGCCGCAGGCGGTAGCGGGCCAGCACGCACCATCGGGTGCCACAGCACCCGCTCACGTCACAGCGCCAGCGCAGGTAACCGCACCTGTGCAGGCACCAGCTGCGGCAGCGCCCCCGGTGGCGCCGCAGGCACCAGTCCAGGCAGCACCCCAGGCACCCGTCCAGGCGCCGCCCGCCGCCCAGGCATCCTCCTACCTCCCGCCCCCCCAAGCCACGGGAACAGCCATGCCCACTGACCGATACTCCGAGCTTGGCCACCTGGTCGCGGATCTCATTGACCGTGGCCGTCATATCTTCGAAGGCGCCACCGCCGCCGCGCCATCGGCGTCGGCCATCGCGGGACCGTCCTTTGGCGGACCAGCCGTTAGCGAGCCGGTTGTTATCACCGGCGCCGCGGTTGGCCTGCCAGGCGTGCCGCGGGTCTTCGACGACGAGAACGTCGCCAGGATCCTCGCCGGGCAGCAGTTCATCGACATCGTGCCGCGTCAGATACGCCGCCAGATCGCGGACAAGCACATCATCCGGCTGGTCAAGAGCGATACCGGCGAAGCGGCCTTCCAAGCCATCGACGCTGAAGAAGACGTCATCAAGCTGGCGGGCCGCTACGGCTCTTACGACGCGGTCGAGGATTTCGGCATCGACAAGGAACGCGACCTCGCGCTCGACCCCGACACGAGGCTGGCGATCGGCGCGGGGATTGACGCCCTGCGCGACGCGGGAGTCCCGCTGGTGCGCAGCTACCACACCACCACGCTCGGGACGCAGCTTCCCGGCCCATGGAGACTGCCTGACGCGTTGCGCGACGAGACCGGCGTGATCTTTGCGTCCGCGTTCCCCGCCCTCGATTCCTTCGTGGACGACGTCAACAGCTACCACGAGGACCGCGCCAGGCGACATGAACTCGCGACCCTCGAAGACGTGCGGGCGAGGATGAGCGCGGCGGACCCCGCCGTCCCCGAGGTGGACAGGCGCATCGCCGACCTGCGGCACGCGATCGAGACGCAGCCGTTCAACTTCGACCGCCGCTTCCTGTTCCGGGCACTGCCGATGGCGCACGCGCAGTTCGCCGAGGTGATCGGCGCGCGCGGACCCAACACGCAGCTGAACGCCGCGTGCGCGAGCACCGCGCAGGCGCTGAGCGTCGCCGAGGACTGGATCAATTCCGGCCGCTGCAGCCGTGTGGTCGTGATCTCGGCTGACGACGTCGCCTCCGACACGTTGCTGCCCTGGGTCGGCGCGGGGTTCCTGGCCAGCGGGGCGGCCGCCACCGACGAAGTGGTCGAGAACGCGGCCCTGCCGTTCGACCGCCGGCGGCACGGGATGATCATCGGTTCCGGCTGCGCGGCGATCGTGATCGAATCCGCCGAGGCCGCACGCGCGCGCGGCATCCGGCCGATCTGCGAGATGCTCGCCGCGGTCACCGCCAACAGCGCCTTCCACGGCACCAGGCTCGATGTCGACCACATCAGCCAGGTCATGGAGCGGCTCATGTCCCAGGCGGAGCGGCGCGGTATCGACCGCCACGCGATCGCGGCCAACACCGTGTTCGTCTCACACGAGACCTACACGCCCGCGCGCGGCGGCAGTGCCTCTGCCGAGATCAACGGCCTGCGACACATCTTCGGCCCGGACGCGGACTCGCTCGTCATCGCGAACACTAAGGGCTTCACCGGTCATGCGATGGGCGCGGGAGTCGAGGAAGCCGTCGCCATCAAGGCACTGGAAACGGGCATCGTCCCGCCGGTGGCGAACTTCCGCGAGGTTGACCCGGAGCTTGGCCCGCTCAACCTGTCCCGTGGCGGCGTCTATCCCGTGACGTACGCCCTCAGGTTCGCCGCCGGTTTCGGTTCACAGATGGCGATGGCGCTGCTGCGCTGGATCGAGCCGCCCGACGGCGTGCACCGCGCGCCGAGCGAGCTCGGCTACGCCTACCGGGTAGCCGACCAGGACGTATGGCAGACCTGGCTAACGAAAGTGACTGGCCGCTCCGAGCCGCGGCTCGAGGTCGTGCAGCGCAGGCTGCGCGTCGTCGACGACGGCCCGCCGGAAATGCGGCCGGCCGCGAGCCCCGCGGAGATACCCGCGCCCGTCCAGGCGGCCGCGCCCGTGCAGGCACCCTCGCCCATGCCCATGCCGCCGCCGGCACCCGCGTACGTTCCCGTGCCCGCCCCGGCGCCCGCGCCGCTGCCAGCACCCCCGGCGGCGCCAGCACCCGCGGCAGTGCCGCCACCCGCGCCTGTGCCCGCACCGGCCGCCGTCCCCGCGGCGGTGGACGGGCATGCGGCCGGCGCGACCGTAGCCGCCCAGCCGCCTGCGCCCGCCGCGGCACCAGCGGAGGATCCCGTCGCGACAGCCGTTATGGATATCGTCGAGCGCCTCACCGGCTACCCGCGTGACCTGCTCGACCTCGACCTCGACCTCGAGGCCGACCTCGGCGTGGACACCGTCAAGCAGGCGGAAGTCTTCGCGGCCGTGCGCGAAAGGTTCGCCATCCCACGCGACGATAACCTCAAGCTGCGCGAATTCCCGACCCTCACGCACGTCATCGCCTTCGTCCGCGACCGGGCCAACATACCCGCGCCGCCCACGGCGCAGCCGGCCGCGCCAGCACCGGAGCCTGCCACCGAACCTGTCGCCGATAGTGAGGCCGGCTTGGACTTCGTCTCGGCCGAGATCGTGCAGATCGTCTCGGACATGACCGGCTACCCGTCGGACCTGCTCGACCTCGACCTCGACCTCGAGGCCGACCTCGGCGTGGACACCGTCAAGCAGGCGGAGGTCTTCGCCGCCGTCCGGGCACGCTTCGACATCCCACGCGACGAGAACCTCAAACTGCGCGACTTCCCGACCCTGTCCCATGTCATCGCCTTCGCCCGCGACAGGGGAAAGGCGGCAGCGCCACCCGCGCCGGTGGCATCCGCGCAGGCACCAGGCACTGCGGCAGCGCCTGCCGTGGCACCCGGGGCTGCGGCGGCAGCTGGCGCGGCGGAGCCCGCCGCCAGCGACCCTGTCGCCGCCGAGATCGTGCAGATCGTCGCGGACATGACCGGCTACCCGTCGGACCTGCTCGACCTCGACCTCGACCTCGAGGCCGACCTCGGCGTGGACACCGTCAAGCAGGCGGAGGTCTTCGCCGCCGTCCGGGCACGCTTCG
>DATIYI010000419.1:0-12668 GCA_035517695.1 Streptosporangiaceae bacterium | reverse complement strand
CCTCAATTCGGCCTTCGGCCGCCCGGTCCTTGCCATGCCAGCCAGCATCCCGTGATGCGCCTTGATATCCAGGCAGGCCATGCCATGGATGGACATCTCTTGACCTAATTATGTACCGAATTTAAGGCGCGGGACACTAGGTGACCTCGGCCTCCAGCGCAGCCTGCATCAGCAACTGCGCGCTGAGGCCGGAATCCTCCTCCAGGACCATATGGAGCGGCTTGTCCTGAGCGGACACCGCTTCAATCCTGACACTGACAGGTCGGCCAGGCGATACTCGGCAATGCATGGTCTCATTCCACACTGGATCTTGGACGCGACCGGGTCACTGGTGCAGTTGCCTCAGCTTGTCGTTTAACCTGCTTGCTCTCGTCTGGCTTTCAGCGTGAGCTCTCTCCTGGTGGTCTTTCCGACGTCGTGGCGGGGTGCTGGCCGACGGTTCCCCGACCCCGGCGGCCGTCCGGGCCCGGGCTTGCCGGGTTTCGGTCGCACCTGCGGGACAGGGGGTCTTCGCGCGGATGTTGCGCAACCCGCGCCGGACCCGAGCCGGGGTTAGCCGGCCGGGCGGGGCTGGCCGCTCCCAGGGGCGGCGGATGTCACCGGCCAGGTCGCGCGCGAGGCGGAACTGGGTATGCGCGGCGATGATCAGCCAGGTCCACCGGTCGGCGGCGTGCGGGTCGCGGATCTTGGGGTGGTCCAGCCGAGGACCTGCTTGAACAGGCGGAAGGTGTGCTCAAGATCGAAACGACGCAGGAACGCCTGCCAGAGCCGGTCCACGTCGGCAGGGGACGCACCAGTTCGTGACCACCACAGCCACACCGGCTTCGGGTCGCGGTCGCCGGGGAGGTGATCGACGGTGAGCCGGATTAATGTCCCTTCGATGACCGGCAGCTGGCCGTCGTGGTGCTCCCGGGCGGCCCGGCTGGTCAGCCGGGGGTGCAGCCGGTCCCGGGACTGAGCCACGGCGGTGCCGTGGCGGGTCGTCTCGGTGGCCGTGGTGACCGGCGGGTCCGGCCAGGCCGCCGGGTCCGCGAGCTTGAGCTCGGGACCGTGCCGGGACGGGCGGCCGTTCGCGCCAGGGGCGCGCGCCGGGGCGGGGAAACACAGCACCCGGTCCGGGAAGCCGGCCCAGCAGCCCCGCCGGCAGGCCGCCAGGCAGGCAGGCCAGGCGGGTCACGTCATACCCGGCGCCGGAGACGACCAGGATGTCCGGGTCGCCTTCCTTCTGCTGACCGGCTTCGATCAGCCGGGTGACGACGTCGCGGACCTGGGGGGCGGTGACCTCGGTCTCATCGTCACCGGGGCCGAGGCGGACCGCGTCCAGCACCGCGGTCCAGGAGGTGCGGCCCGGCTCCCGGGCGGCGACCACCGAGTACGGCCAGCCCGGGATCATCTGCGCCTGGCCTTTCCCCCGGCCGCAGGCGTGGCAGAACAGCCGCTCCGGGCTGGTCGCCGCGTCCGGCCGCAGCCAGTTGCTCACATCCACCGCCAAAATCAGGCGGCCATCGGCCGCCCGTGGCAGCGGCAGCCCGGCCAGCGACCGCCGGACCCGGGCGAACCCGACCCGGCCGTGATTCACGCCGTCATGCAAGGCGCCGTGGCCGCGCCGATGCTCGGGCGCCAGCGACAGCCCGACCAGAGTCGTCACCGGCGCATCCGCGCACAGCAGCGCATCGCCAGGCTCGAACAGCGCGTCTGCCCGCGCGGTGAAGCACCCGTACAGTTCGCGGCGAAAGAGGTCCAGCCGCTCCAGCGCCCGGTCCTCGACCGGAGCATCAAGCCACGCCATACTGAACGCCACGGCCACCGCCTTCATCCCGGGATCTTTGGTCGGAACCCGAAGATGATCACGCGGTGGCCGTCCTACGTCACACCGGCACGCCGGACAAGATCGACGATCTCCGCGTGTCCGGACAGCCGAGGTTAAACAGCAAGCTAAGGCGCCGTGAGCGTGTACACGACGTCCACCCAGTAGTTTGACGCCTGGTAGCTGGTCTTCGGGAAGGTGCTCGACGAGCCGTAGGCGTAGACGCCGCCGTTGGCCAGCGCTGTCAGCGGCCCGTTGGTCACGGCGGACGCCAGGCCGTTGGCGGTGTCCGCGTAGTGGCCGGTGCTGGTGTGGTACGAGGCGACATAGGTCGTCCCCGCGGTGACGGTCACCGGGGTGGAGAAGTCGAGTTGCTGCCAGCCGGACGCGGACTCGTTGGTGAAGGTGCCGGTCGCGAGCAGGGTCCCGGTGGAGCTCCACAGGCTGCCGGTGTGGGTGCCGGTGTTGTCGGGCTCCTTGTAGAACTGGACGCCGGAGATCGTCCCGCTGCTGGTGGCCTGGAATCGGACGCCGAGAGTGACGGAGCTTGTGTCCGCGGCGTCAGTCGCGCCCGATGGTGTCTCGTCCTGCCAGATGGAGCAGGGGCACTGGCCTACGGCGCTGGTGGTGAAGCTCCAGGTGTAGGGGCTGCTCATCGGCGTGCCGGAGCTGTTCTGGGCGCCGGACACGGTGGCGGTGTAGGTGGTGCTGCCCGCCAGCGAGCTCGTCGGCGTGAAGGTGGCGACCGTGTCGGCGCCGTTGAAGGTCACGGTGCCGGGGACCGTGTTCCCGTTCGAGTCTTGGACGGTGAACGACGCCGTGCTGGGCACCACTGGCTGGGAGAACGTGGCCGTGGGCGCGACGGAGACCGGATTGCCCGTGGACCCCGCGCCCGGCGTGGCACTGGACACCGTCGGCGGCGTGGCGGCCGTGGGCGTGTACACGACGTCCACCCAGTAGTTTGACGCCTGGTAGCTGGTCTTCGGGAAGGTGCTCGACGAGCCGTAGGCGTAGACGCCGCCGCTGGCCAGCGCCGTCAGCGGCCCGTTGGTCACGGCGGACGCCAGGCCGTTGGCGGTGTCCGCGTAGTGCCCGGTGCTCGTGTAGTACGAGGCGACATAGGTCGTCCCTGCGGTGACGGTCACCGGGGTGGAGAAGTCGAGTTCCTGCCAGCCTTCCGTTGACTCGTTGGTGAAGGTGCCGGTCGCGAGCAGGGTCCCGGTGGAGTTCCACAGGCTGCCGGTGTGGGTGCCGGTGTTGTCGGGCTCCTTGTAGAACCGGACGCCGGAGATCGTCCCGCTGCTGGTGGCCTGGAATCGGACGCCGAGAGTTACCGGGCTTGTGTCCGCGGCGTCAGTCGCGCCCGATGGTGCTACGTCCTGCCAGATGGAGCAGGGGCACTGGCCGGGCGTGTACGCCTTGCTAGTTGTGAACGTGTAGGAGTACGGCGACGGGGTCATTGCCTGGCCGAAGGTATCCTGGACTCCGCTGATGGTCATGGTGTAGGTGGTGCTTGCCGCAAGCGAGTTCGTGGGCGTGAATGTGGCGATCGTGTCGGTGCTGTCGAAGGTGACGGTGCCGGGGACCGTGTTCCCGCTCGAGTCGGTTAGGGTGAACGACCCTGTGCCGGGCACGACAGGCTTAGAGAATGTCGCGGTGGGCGCCACGGAAACCGGATTGCTGGACGAGCCGGGGTACGGTGTGACGCTGGTCACCGCGGGAGGCGATCCAGACGGCTGCGTCGTGTCGAAGATCACGTCGACGCCATAGCTAGTGCCGTGGTAGGTGGACGTCGGGAAGCCGGCGCCGCCTGCGTGGAACACGCCGTTCCCGCTGACCGGCGCGGTGTACACCGCTCTCGGCGCGGTCAGCGGCGGTGTGTTCCGTGCCCAGTCGAACAGGTCAGTATCGTCGGCGTAGTGGCCGTCGGGATCGTAGTAGGACACTAGGTAGGTCGTGTTCGCGCTGATCTGGACCGGGTTGGCGAACGTCATCGACTGCCAGCCGCTGGCTGTCTCGTTGGTGAATGTCCCGGTGGCGAGGAGGGTGCCGGTCGACGTCCAGAGCGAGCCGGTGTGGGTCCCGTTGTTGCCGGCGCCCTTGTAGAACCGCACGCCGGCCACCCAGCCGGGCACGGTCGACTGGAACTTCATCCCGAGCTCGTACGCGGTGGAGTCGTTTGCGGAGGTCACCAACGGTGTGTAGTTGTTCCCGAAGAGACTGCACGGGCAGTTGACGGTGACCGACACGCCCGGTCCGGGTGTCTCCATATTGGCGTCGTCGTCGGTGGCGCGCGACAGGATCGTGACCGGGCCGTTGCCGGCGGCCGACCAGGTGTAGCTCCAGGTCACGCTGGTGGCGGCGGGGGACATGGTGGTGACCGGATGCCAGGTCGAGCCGCCGTCAGTGGACACCTCGACGCCCGCCACGACACCGCCGCCGGTGTCGGTGGCGGTGCCGCTGATCGTGACCGTGCTGCCATTGGTGAATGTCGCGCCGGCCGACGGCGAGGTGATCGTGGATGTGGGCGGGGCGGTGTCGTCAGGCGCTGTCGCCGCCACCAGGTCCGATTCCAGCGAGCCGGGCTGGGCGCCCATGTCGGCGAGGAGATTGACCGTCGCCTGCTGCATGGCCGGGTCGGGGGGATTGTTGGAGTCCCCGTCATGGTTGGAGTTGAGCCCCCACGCCCACTGAACCGTGCCCGCGTCGAAGACGAGCGCGCCGCTCGCGGCCCGGTACAGGGTCAGGCTGTTGCAAGCGGGGCCATTGGGGCCAGGTCCGATGTCTTCTTGGGGATCCAGCAGGAGCTGCGTGACATTCTCGCACGTCTGGGACATGTCGATCTCGCCGGCCGGCCGGAATCCGTTGTCCACGTCCTCGTCCCACTCGTAGCCGAGCGTCTCGCCGGGCATGGTGTAGGTCTGGCCGGGTTGCAGGTTGGCCACGGCGGTATTTCGCCAGATCTGCAACTGGGAGTAGGCAGACGGCACCTGGTCGGCGTAGGAGCAGCAGTTCACCATCCACAGCTGGCCGGTCAGCGCGTTCTCCGGCTGCCCCCCGTCCCCCGGCGGGCTGAACCGCGGATCCCGCCATTCCCCGGTCCAGGTCGGCGGGTCATCCGGGTCGGTCTGGGCGCTGTCGAGGCTTTCCTTGTAGGTGATCAGGGTGCGGTCGGCCTCGCTGCCGTACTGGCTTGCCGCCCACCGGGTCTTCCACCACATCGTGTTGCCGGTGAAGAACGCGAGATTAACCCCGGCGTCCCTGGCCGCGGTGACGTTGGCCCGGTCTGCCGGGTCCCAGTATTCGGAGTGCCCGACGTTCACGAAGGTCTTGTGCTGCTCGAGCATCGACGCGCCGTTGGAGGCGGCCACGTCCTCCTGGCTCACGTAGCTGATGTTGTAGCCGTTCTCCTCCAGGAACTCGATCATCGGGAACTCGTTGGCGAAGAAGAAGTCCTGGCCGCCGGGGGTGTCGAAGCGGGTCGCGAACGGGCGGTTGTAGCTGACCTGGACGGCGCGGCCCGGATCCAGCGCGCTGCAGCACCACGGGCTGCCGGTGGAGTCGCCGGTGTACAGGCTGTAGCCGCCCCAGTCGTTGTAGGCCTGCCAGGTCTCATCAGAGGTCATGAAGACGATGTCGGAGGTGCTGGCGTTGTTGGTCACCACGAACGGGATCTGGTTCTCGTCGGTGCTGCCGTCGGTCCGGTAGATGTGCGCGAAGTAGACACCGGACACGGCGGTCGAGGGAACGTTCCAGGTCGCAGACACGCCCCAGTTGCCGCAGTCGACCAGGCCGGTCGCGGTGTTGGTGTTGCACGCTGGCTGGTTCTGCGACACCGAGATGTTCGGCGTGATGCTGGCCTCCAGGCGCGCGCCGTCGCCGCCGTAGTAGCCCATCCGGTAGATGTCGATCGCATAGGCCGTGGCCGGAGATTCGATCTTGAAGTTGATCGAGTTCCCGACGTTGACGCTGAACGGATCGGCGAAACCCCGGATCGTCGTGCCCTCGCCGGCACTTACGTCCCAGTCAGACTGGGGCGTGCCCGGCAGCTCGTTCTCGCACACGATGGGGTTGGCGCAGGACGCGGGATCCGACGATCCGGACGGCGAGGGCGAGGGCGACGCGGACGGCGAGGGCGAGGGCGAGGGCGACGCGGCGCGCAACACGGACGCCACGGACGCCGCAGGCACCCCGCCCGACGCGGACGCCGCGTGCGACGCGGACGCCGCGTCCGACGCGTGCGATGCGGACGCCACAGGCACCGCGTGCGATGCGGACGCCACGTGCCACGTCGGCGATGCGGACGCCGCGGGCGTGAGCGCAGTCAGGGACCCGGCCAGGACCATCGCGGTCGGCACGGCGACCAGCCTCAGGTGCCTTTTTCGAGCCAGGACTAAGGCGCGACCGAATAGCACCCTGTGTACCGGGCTTCCAGGAAGGCCCTTGCCCATGACTCTCTCCAGCCTCTAAGCGCCTGCTTGCCACTAGCGCAGCGGGTCAGCCGAGAAACCTTTCGCCCAGGCCGATCTTGGCCTGCGGAATGGCTACCTGTGTGGTAGACGCGGGGCAGAGTGAACTGGATGGCACAATGAGCCGAATTTATTGGCTATCCGTGGCTTGATCCCGAGAATGCTGGGGGAGTTCAGCAAGTTGCGCGAACGAGGATCCCGTCTTTATCGTCATATATTTCGCCAGTTTGCGGGCATTGCCACCGACCGGCACCGCCGTCGGCCAGGCGATGCCCGGCACGGCCGACCCATCCGATCTGCCGGGCGGGCGCGCCAGCGACAAGCGCGAAGTCGGGCACATCCCGTGTCACTACCGCGCCTGCCGCGACGAGGGCCCAGCGCCCGATGACGCAGCCCGCGACGACCACGGCGCGCGCGCCCAGCGATGCGCCCTCGCGCACGACGACGCCGCTGGCATCCCAGTCCTCGGGTCTCTTGAGCTTCCCGGTCACATCCACCGATCGCGGGTAGAGATCATTGGTGAGCACTGCGGCAGGCCCGATGAAAACGTCATCCTCGAGCCGGGCCGGCTCGTAGACAAGCGCGTAATTCTGCAGCTTGACGTTGTCGCCGATGATCACGCCAGGGCCGACGTAGGCTCCTCGGCCGACGATGCAGCCGCTGCCCAGCCGGGCGTTCTCCCGTATCTGAGCCAGGTGCCAGACCGTGCTGCCCGATCCGAGAGCGGCACTGTCGTCCACATCAGCCGTCGGCTGCACGTGCGGATTCTTCATTGTGACGCTCACGTTACCTCGGAATCGGCCGCACGGACCGACCGGTCAGAGTTGCGGGCGGTTAGTGACGGGTCACGGCGCTGATCTTGACTGTCGCCAGGTAGAGCTCCCTGGTGCCGACGGCCAGCTCCGACGCCGACCGGTGCAGCACCGCCTGATTCTCATGCGTCTGGATGTCCTCGTCCCCGTAGAGGTGCGCGGATATTCCTGCGCGGCAGTCCGCGGCGGCCGCCGCCAGCGTGCCGAGCCCCGTGGCATACAGCTTCTGCATAGCGGCATCGGGCATCGGCGGCTCGGCCCTCGCATCCGTCACGGCAGTGCCCAGGCTCACGCACGCTAGCCTCATCGGAGCGTAGAGCTTGAGCCCGCCAGCTTGCGTTGCATTGGCGATGTCGGCCGATACCGCGGCCAATGCTGCCCCCCTGCGCCCGGCGTCCCAGCTCTTGAGCGCAGCTGCCAGCTTCGGCGGCACGCGCATAGCCGCGAGGGCCGTCTCAGGGGTCACGGCCTGCGCATGGAGCGCGGCTGTAGCGCGGCGGTCAACGGCGGCGGCACTGGCTGCGGCGGCCGGATTGTCGGTGGCGGCCGGACTGCCGGTGGGGGCTGCCGCTTGGCCGGCCGCGGCCGTGGAACCTTTGCCGTTGCCGGAGACGAGCGCGACGGTCGCGGCAGCCAGTGCGAGAACGGCTAGCCACTGCAAGTGACGCCAATATGACGCAGGCAACGGATGTTTTGCCGCGGGCGGGCTGTTCTCCCGCCGTCCCTGTGACTCGTCTGGCCTGGTCATCGCGTCCTCCCGAAGATTCCCCGCGCATGTTCGACGCATGAAGGCGCAGCTTGGTGTACGTCAGACCCGATTCCGCGATTAGTGCCCTGAGTTGATCTTCGGGTCGGAAGTTGATCTTTGGCGGCCTGGTTTCGCGGGTGCAGGCAGGCTGGAGAGCCCGGTTCGCGCCGGGTCCGCGTTTTCCGAGTTTCCGGTCAGGGCCTTGCGGGCCGGGCTGGTCAGGACGGCGCGGGGAGGGCCCGGAGGCGGGCGAGGATCTGTGCGAGCAGGTGGTCGCCGGGCGGGAGCCGCAGGGTGAGCTGCCCGGCGTGGCGGACCAGCCGGCCGGGGACGGCGATGAGCCGGCGGCGGAGAGTCTCGATCATGGCTTTGCCGCCGCGGACGCCGTGACCGGCCAGGATGGTCTCGTCGCTGGTGACGGCGGTGAGCTGGTGCAGCCACGCGGCGATGCTCGCGGCGAGCAGCGCGCCCCACATCCAGGCGGTGTTGACCTGGATGTATCCCGAGGTTATCTGCAGCGGATGAACGGCTGTCCGTGACGTGCACGACGGGGCCTGTGAGTGCCGTCTGGTGCGTGGTGGACGTGGTTATCTTGCGTCGTCCATCAAGCGACGACGGGAGATGCGATGCGGGTGCAGCGGGTGGTGATGCCATGTCCGGGGGCAGGGTCGTGGACGCTGCTGGTCCGTGCCCACGATCTGCGGGCCGTCATACGCTTCCACAGGGGCCTCCCATCGTCGTAGATGACGTAGACACCCCCGAGCATGAACGCTCGGGGACAGCTACGGGGGAGCGGGAGGCCCCGCTCCTTCATGACATCAGGAGCCCTGGGGCCTGACACCCGACGAACTTACAGCCGAGACCACTTAGTCCTCGGGTGCTGAGTGCAATCGACGGCTGACCCTAAGGGCGGCAGCCGCCCAGGACTCACTTGCAGAGCTTGCTAGCGATTTGTCTCGGCGATGACCGGGTTGATAGTGGTGTGATCTGCCGACCTGCAGGCGATCAGTCTCCAGGCTGCGCAGCAGCAGGACAACGCACGCCAGAAGCGCGGTCAGGATCGCGATTCCATTCAGATCCTGTGCGAAGTCGGGAGATATACTGAGCACCTGGTCAATGTGGTATGGGTGATATCCAACACCCAAAATCAAGGCCGCAATGACTCCTCTTGCCACGCGCGAAGCCACCGTACTCGCGATGTCGCGAATCGATCCTTGTGCGAGCATAATGGCCGCCGGAAAGCAAATGACAAAGTCATAGCGATTATGGAAAAGGCATAGCATGACCGTCAGCGATCCTATCGCAAAGGTGAGGTCTTCGTGTCGAGATGAGACTGCCCGGCCGAAATTCCAACTTCCGATAATCAAGATGACCGATACGAGCAGTATTTGGACGTCCATCCGCAAATTAATTCCCGTCAGACGACCAATGATCCCTGCGAGGTCCCAGCGGTAGGCTCCTGGTGTGGTCAGGTTACCGTAGGCGGAAGCGCGTTGCGCGTCCAAATTGGTAACTAGTGAATGCCAGAAGGCTGACACTGAGCCAGCATTCCGCACAGCCAACACCGTGGTGGGCAGCGATAGCAGGACGACTATTCCGACTGCACGAAGAACGGGCCGCCAAAGGCGTATTGCAAGCAGTAAAACTATCATCGGGACACCGAACTGCACTTTGAGCATGCAAACGGCTAACCCAACGGCGGTAAGCCAGTCATTTCGTCGACGGCCCAGGACAAACACTGCCGCGCCAATAACCAGCATAGACGGGTTGCCAGTCTGGAAAGCCAGCTGAGTGGGGAGCCATAGGAGAAGGAGCGCGGCAATGGCGCAGGCAGCGTCCACTCTCTTGGGAAGATTGGCTAGTTGAACGCTATACCATGCTATCCAAAACGCAATCAGTAAATCGAAGATAGTCCAGGCAGAAGCAGCTACGCTCCATTTCAGTGCTGCTAGCGGCATCATCAGCGTCATGATTGCCGGTGTATACAAGAAAAATCCCGAGGCATTTGCTGGCGCCCACCGCAGGTATGCGGACGTCTCGTAAGGATTGCCGCCATACCACAGATAGTGAATTGGAAGCCAGACGGTATCGCGAAAGTCCTGCATTATCCATGGCCCGTTGGGAGCATAGGCATGGCTTTGATAGGCACCGATGCGATCCGGAATCGTTAGAGTCAATATCCGAAAAGACAACAAAATGACGATGGCCACCAAGGGAATGGCCCAGCGGCCTGCCTTCCACTTCGCTATTGGCGATGGGCCAGGATGCGCGCTCTGAAGTTCGGACACAGGGCGCCGTGGCCCGCTGTCTTTCCGGCGAGGTTGGTAACGCAAATTGATCCCCCACTATGCCTACGGAAGTCTCGCACTATGCCAATAGGGCATAATGACACGGCATGGGGGTCCTTCGCCAGCATTCGCATGTACTCGTTGCACATGGGTTGGTACGGACTTCCACCGTAGGGGCGGGAGGTGATCAAACGTCGGGAGGCGCAGGTGGAAGGTCTCCCGCCTGGCAGATCCCGCATCTCCTCGCCGTATGACCTCGATGCCCGGTGGGGCGTCAGGCGCGATACCTTCTGGAAGGGCTGCAAAGTACACGTCACCGAGACCTGCGGCACCGGCGCCCGGGACGACGGCACCGGCAGCGAAAGTCACGGCGACCACGGTGAGGCCGCACCGCCGCCTCATCTGATCGCTGGTCACCCCCGATGCTGGCCGATGCCTCACCGCAGGCCAGGGCAGGTACTGGGTTTGAACGCACAGCCTTTGCCATCGACTTCGGCGCCCGGCAGGCCACATGCCCGCAAGGCCATACCAGCAGCTCCTGGAACCCTGTCGCCCAGCGCGGCACCGACACGATCGTGATCACTTTCGCAAGGGCACCTGCAGACCCTGCCCAGTCCGAGCCCAGTGCACCACCTCGGCGTTCGGGCGCCGCCAGCTCACCGTGCATCCCCGCGATGTCCACCAAGCCCAACTCGCGGCCCGGATCATCCAGAGCACGAAGGACCTCGAGGCCAGATACGCGCTGCGCGCCGGTGTCGAAGGCACTATCCGCCAGGGCGTGGCCGTCACCGGCATGCGACGCGCCCGCTACCGCGGCCGGGCCTCCAGCCCTGTGATCTGCTCCCGCGCAGCCGCAAGCTCCGCCAGGGCATCAGCCAGTTCGCCGCGCAGCGACGCCACCAGCGTCGCGAGCACGTCATCCGCCAGTGAACCTTGATCAGCGGACACCACGGCCTCAAGATCGCCGGATGCACGTATCCGATCAAGACCGGCGTGTCAGATCAACCCGGACGTCACGCCCAGGCCAGATAGACCTGACCAGTTACCGGCAGATAGCGACCCGGCGGCCCCATCCGACGTCCTCGCCTGGCTCCAGTGCACGGCGCGGAGTTCCGATACCGCGAAAGCAGATGTTCAGAATGTCATCCTCGGCCATCGGCTGGCTCGACGTCTCCGGTCGGGTAGTCATCCTGCCGCGAGGAGTCGTCGCGCTGCCAAGCGTCTCCTGGTCGCTGCGGGAGGCTGGCCAGGACTGACGCCGTAATGGTGATCGCCGCGTAGCAGCCGGCTGCCGGGATGAGGGTGGGGTGTCGAAGCGCGACATCACGCAGCCATGACGTGCGAGCCACGCGGCGGACCTCGCCCCCGCCGACGGCCCGGTCCGCGCGAATGCGCGCATTGGCGCGCCGCAATCGGACCAGTCGGCGCAGTAGACCGCGAGTCTGCCGGGGGGCCGCGACCTGCGCGCTCACCCGGTCTACTATCCGTTTCTCTGCAGCGGTGAAGAGGGAGTCCAGGAACAGGTCGTCGGCCACGACATCCGGGAACTTGTCGAAGCGGCGGCGCCCCTCGGCAGACAACGCCACGACACCGCGACCTAATAGCGAGTTTGGGAAGACCGGCAACCGGGAGTTGATAGCGAAGTAGGCACGGACGAGCAGCGGGCTCCGGCTGACGTCGACGTCGCGCCGGGGGGCTGCAGCCATCGCACCAATCGCGGTTGCCGCGTTGGAGACAGTGAGGGCGTCATGCAGCGCCCTCACCCCTTCCGTGGGGATGACGATGTCCGCGTCGAGATAAATTCGGGGGAACCCTATGGCCACGGAGTCGCCTGCGTTTAGCGCCGTGACCTTTCCGGCAACCGGAAGGTCGAGCACCCTGACCCCGGATCGGGCGGCCGCGACCTGCGCCGTAGCGTCGGTGCAGCCGTTGGCCACCACGGTCACGTCGAACTCCCCAGGAGCGGCGCCCAAGAGTAGGGCGTCAAGACACCGCCCCACTACCGCAGCCTCGTTATGCGCCGCGATGATGATACTTGTCATGATCGACTGGAGTGCGGCAGCGAGGGAGCGGCGGTGGTCAGCGTCCTGGTGTCCGGCAACCGGTGCACGATCTCCTCTTCGTCAGTTCGGTGTCACGGCCCCGCAGCTCATTGGGTCAAATCCAGGGGCGGGCTGCTCCCTTTCCCCAAGCCAGAAGCCGACGAACCATGTGATAGTACGGTATTCGATCGCCCGACGGTGGCCATTCGGGCGATCGGGAGGTCTGCTGACGGTGATGCCCCAACGCTGCAACCAAAGCTGGCCGAAGTCCCCATATTCGCCGCATCTCTGTCAACTGCTTTGACATGGCCTCCTGGGCGCCTCCTGGGCCAATGCCAGGGAGAAGTGCATGATCGGCGTCGGGTGCAGATCTTTTAGAGGTACCTAACCTGGTGTCAAAGCAGGTTATTGATCATGCAGCGAGGACGCTGGGGGCTTGGTAGCGTGCGTGGTGGACGCGTTGCTGTTCTTGGTCGAGGTGCCAGGCCCAGTAGGCGTCGAA
>DATIYI010000418.1:0-9660 GCA_035517695.1 Streptosporangiaceae bacterium | reverse complement strand
TGACGAGATGGGCTCTGCAGTCGGCTGTCTGCGTCACGGACGGTCCTGCAGATAACCCGTCCGCCACAGAGGAAGGAACGGACAAAGCGGGCTGTCACCGGCCGTGGCAGGCGGCTCGCCGGTGACCCCGGATTACCGCGGTGACCATCAGCCGCCGCCGGTGCTTGGGCGGCAGGGCCGCGATCGCGTCATCGAGCACCTGCAGGTGATCGGTGACGGTGTTCGACACTGCGCTGCCCGCGCGCAGCATCCCGGCCAGCGCCT
The DNA here is from genome assembly GCA_035517695.1 of Streptosporangiaceae bacterium. Lineage (GTDB taxonomy): Bacteria > Actinomycetota > Actinomycetes > Streptosporangiales > Streptosporangiaceae > DATFVJ01. The sequence continues at coordinate 9,396 of DATIYI010000418.1, read as the reverse complement.
CGGTCGTGTTGTCACAGTAGGCCAGCAGCGGGTGGTGCCCGGTCGGATAGCGGCGGGCGCATTGCTGCGCCCGCCTGATCAACCGCTTCACCGGCTTGCTCGGGGTCAGCCCGACGGCGATCCGGATCATCCCGGCGCGGTGTCCGTGGCCATCTCCTGGGCGCAGCGTCGCCGGGTGCGCCGGGCACGAATTCGCACAGGATGACCGGTTCGCCGGCAGGCGCTGCCGGTTGCGGGCCAGGATAAATCGCTTCGCCGGGGCGCGGGTCTAAGGGAGTGATGGATGCGAAAGGAAAGGACCGGACAGATGCGCAACGCACGAGCCAGGACCAGATCTCTGAGGGCTGAGGCGGGCTCAGCAGCCGAGATCCAGAAGCCCGATGAGCAGTGGCGCGAGGAGCTAACGCCCCAGCAGTACAGCGTCCTGCGCCGGCGTCACACCGAGCGGCCATTTACCGGCGAGTATGTGCATAACCACGACGACGGCATCTTCCGGTGCGCGGGCTGCGGGAGCGAGCTGTTCCGCTCCGGTGCGAAGTTCGATTCGGGTACGGGCTGGCCGAGCTTCTATGAGCCGGCCTTCGCCGAGGCGGTCGAGCTGCGGCCGGACAACAGCCTGTTCATGCGCCGGACGGAGGTTGTCTGCCGCCGCTGCGGCGGCCACCTCGGCCATGTCTTCGGCGATGGGCCGGCCCCCACGGGCGACCGCTACTGCATCAACTCGTGCTCGCTGGCTTTCGAGCCCGCGACCGCGGACCAGGATCGGGGTGACGGCCAGCCCGTTTGACGCTGGCACGGGCGCGGCTCTCCAGCGGAGCACAGCGTTACCGCAGCACCGTGCGAGCGCAGCGTTACCGCAGCACCGTGCGAGCGCAGCTCGCACGGTGCTGCTTGTCGCGCTAGCGCTGGTGGACTTGTCGTGCGGCACGGCCGCAGCGGGATCGAGCCCAGCCTACTACCGTGGCTACGGCACGTCCCAGCTTCGGGACAGCAGCGACGGGAGACGTCATGCGCCTGTTCGGCCGCGCCAATGACCACCAGTGGTCGCAGCAGCATCTGTCGCACTACATCGAAGGAGACCTCGGCCGCCGCGCCCAGCGCCGTCTGGGCCGTCATGCGCGGGACTGTGTTGACTGTAGGCGCGGCATCCTCGCGATGCGGGCCCTGGTGCACATGATCCACGGACTCGACGGCGTGGGGGGCGTCCGCGCTCCAGCGGGGATCTTCGACCGGGTTCGGGCCGACGGTGCTGGCGGCGAGCGCGGTGGTGCCTCGCCGGCCCCGCCTCAGAACGCGTGATGGCACGGCTGCGCGGCAAGCATCCTCCACAGTCCGCACCGACTGAGGCAAGCCTGCTCGCCCGCGCCAGGGCCGGGGATGTCGGTGCGTTCGAGCAACTGGCCGGCGCGCATGCCGACCGCCTGTTTGCGGTACTTCTGCGGCTGCTCGGCGATCGCAGCGAGGCCGAGGATGTAGCCCAGGAGGTGATGCTGCGTGCCTGGCAGGGCATCGGCCGCTTCCAGGGCCGTTCCGGTTTTTTCACCTGGCTCTACCGGATCGCGGTTAACGAAGCCAACCGCTCGCTGGACCAAAGGTCCCGCAGGCCGGCCAGCGTCTCGATCGACGCCCAGGCACTTCAGCTGCCTGCATCCCCTCATGACGAGCCGCCACGGCAGGCCGAGAACAGCGAGCTGCGCGCTGCGCTCGGCAAGGCTCTGACCGGCCTGCCGCCGCCCTACCGGACCGCGATCGTGCTGCGCGACGTCGAGGGCCTGTCGACACAGCAGGCCGCGGAGATCGTCGGCGTCGGCCAGGCCGCGTTCAAAAGCCGCCTGCACCAGGCGCGCTTGAGGGTCCGGGCCGCGATCGGTGATGAGGCGTTGATCACCGCGGGTGGATGATCCGGCCGCCGTCGCGCCTGCCACGCGGAGGTGCCTGGCTGACCGAGAGCGCCGGCATGCTCGCCCTGGCTAAATAGCGTTCCGGCTCGCGATCATCCGCCGCGCGCGCCTGCAGCCCGGCACGGCGCTGATCTTCGCCGACGCCCGAGGCCGGCCCGCCGCCGAGGGTGTGCCAGCCGGGGGGTGATTCCGTTGGCTGCGCAGGCAAATCGTTGCAGCACGCGGCGTTGTCGGCCCCGGCGGGCGATACGCCCCCGACTCCGGACACCGGCGTCGCGGCGCGCACGTCACCGGTGACCCTGCCGCCGAGCGAACGCCCGCCCGCGCTCGCTGTAGGAGTACGGAAACCTAACGACAATAATAACGCCCGCTCCGGGAATTACCTCCCATAATGGAGGAAATCGCCCCCTCGGCTTTTCCAATCTGCGGGCGGATCCGGCGCGGATCCGGCACGCATGAATGCTGCGGCAAAATGGCGTCCTCCGGACGCCGGTGGCTGTTCCGGTATGAACTGTCCGTAGCGAAACGGGGTAACTCAAAGGCGCCAAAGCCGTCGGCGTTCAGGCGCAGAAGACCTATCCCGGCTGTGGTTTGTGACTCAGTGTACCCGGATAAGTACTAATGGTTTTGACAGTGAGTTCGCGAGTTGCAGCCTCTGCTTTCAGCGGGATCAAAATGGGGAGACCGATGCCAAGAATGGCCGATAAATCGCCTGAGATGCGGGGGAATCCTGGCAGGCCCGTCGGCCCCGGCCCCGGCCCCGGCGTCGTCGCGCCACGCGTGGAGGTCGCTAGGGCTACCAGCGATACCGGCCAGGCATCCGGCACGGAGAGATCGCACCACTCTCGGCGCCGGGCGGGCCGGCGCGGTGCGCTGCGCGCCGGTTTGGCTGCTGCGTCGGGTGCTCTGGCCGGGGCCGTGGCGCTGACCGGACTGGCCGACGCCAGCACCTCGGCCGGCTGCGCCGAGATCGCGCCCGGCTTCTCCTGCGTCATGCAGGACCGGATCGGCGCGGTCGAGCGGTACCTGGGCGACGCGCCCGGCTCGATGGCCGTCGTGCTGGATGACCGGGCCACCGGCGCAGTCTGGGGTAACGCCAACGCCGCGGTCGATTACCCGGCGGCGTCGACGATGAAGCTGGCGATGATGACCGATATTCTGCAGCGCGCCGACGTCGGCAGCATCAACCTCACCAGCACCGACCGTGACGAGATGTACAACGCCCTGTACACCAGCAACGACGACGACGCCACGGCGCTGTGGGACAAGTACGAGGACGGCAGCTTCCTGGACCGCATCCGCGCGTTCGGCATGGCCAGCGCATACTTCACGTCCCCGGTGCCGAAGTGGGGCTTCATGTACTGCTCGGCGGAGGACCTTGACAACCTGATGAACTACGTCCTAGCCGACACCCCGGCCAGCATCCGGGATTACCTGGTGTACCGGCTGCAGCACGTCAGCGCGCTGGACCAGCAGTGGGGCGTCTGGGGCGCGGGCCCGGAGAACCACCCGGGCAACAAGGACGGCTGGGAGCAGGACGGCGACATCTGGATCACCAACACCATCGGGTTCGCCGGCCCGGGGCACCGCTACATCCTGGCGATCATGTACAACCTGGACGGCTATGGCGGCCATGGCGACGCCGGGTTCGAGTACGGCACCAACGAGGTGACCCAGATCGCCTCGCTGCTGTTCCAGGGCCGCCATACCGCCCGGCCCAGTCCCCTGCCATCCGCCGTGCCCTGATCCGGCCGACCCCATCCCGCCCGCCGCGCGGAGGGGAACAGGCTGGGAGGCAATGCCTGCCACCACTGGCGAGAAGCTCTTACCCTCGACGCCAATCTCGGCGCCCCCGAAGCCCAACTATCAGCAGCAAGCCCTGGTTTTGTGCCGGGAGATCGGCGGCGCCGCACCCGGGCCGCCACAGGCCGCTACAAGATCCGACGCCGTCGGCGATGGCTGCGGCGAGAGCTGCCCCCGCAGTAGCCAGCTCAGCCAAACGGCCCGTCATCTCCCGATGTTGATAGCGAATGATTTTGTCGCCAGCCCGGTGCCACCTTGCCACATCTCGAAGCCGGCCTGGATGTTGACGAGGTATGACGTTCTGGTGAGGTATCCGCGGCTGGCCGCGTCGGCCGCGATGTCGCCAATGTCGAGGCCGTTTACAGATGTAACGACGCGGTTCATGACGTAGGTGATCTGGTGGAACCCGCGGCCGCCCGGCCCTACCCAGATGGTGTAGGCATGGCCATCGATGCTGGCGTGGGCGACCGGGCGTCCTGATGGTGCGATGCCTGCGCCGCCGCGGTGCGCGAGCCAGATCATGAGTTCCCCGCCGTCGGGCACTCCGGACGTGGCTGGCGTGTGGTTGAACCAGATGTCGTACGCGACGTCGTATGCGCCGCTACTCGGCTGGGTGGTGACCCAGCTGGTGGTGACCGTGCCGCGCGTCAAGTGGCTGACCCGGATCGGCATCTTGTTGCCCGTGGTGCAGACCCCTGCGCTGCACCCGCTGTAGATCGCCGGATATCCGCCGGGGTCGCCGCCAGCTGGCTCGTAGATCGACGAGCTGGTGACGGTGAACTGGACGCCGCCGTTGGTGCTGATGCACTCGGGGGCGGTGGATTTCCATTCGTCGTTCTGGACGATGTAGGCGCCGCCGTCGACAGATGTTTCCGGCCATCCCGCCTGGCCGCACAGCCGGGTAGCCGCCGTGGCGGAGGGTCCTGCTGCTGCGCCTCGATCCCAGCGGGCCGGCAAATGCAAGGTCAGCACCGCTAGGGCCAGGCCACAGGCCAGCGACGCGGCGAGCAGCAGCAAGCGGGTGGCCCGGCCCGCCAGTACAAGGCGGGCGCGGCCCCGGGAGCCGCCGCCGCGCAGCAGCCTGGGCAGCCGCCGCGCGTAGACGAGCACATGAATGGTCATCACTGGGAACCACAATACGAACGAGGCCTTGTGCAAGAAGAGCCACTGCCGGTCGCCCGGCCCGACAAGGCCAAGCGCGAGACCCGTGCCGAGCACGGCCAGCGACGTCACCATTACCAGCGGCCCCAGCAGCCGCATCAGCAGTGCTGGAGGCCCCTTCCTGACATACGGCTCCGCGCCGGTGTAGTAGCAGACGAACCGGTACCCCGTCGAGCAGACCTTCAGCGCCACCGGACCCAGCAGCAGCATTCCGAGGAAGAAGTGCAGCGTCAGCAGCCGCCGGATGGACAGGATCGTCACACCTTCCGCTGCGAACAGCACCAGCAGCGTGGCGCCGGTCATCGCGGTAAGCCGCTCGTTGCCCTCGGCGCGGCCCGTGACGTCGGCCGGATTGCGGTCGCGAGCCCTGGTGACCGGGATCAACGCTGACTCGCGCCGGTTGAGCACACGCCCTGGGCAGGTGATGACCGGGCAGCTGGTTCGCGTCCGCCCCCTCGAGGTCCGACAGCCGCGGCAGCGGCGCAGCCCCCGACGCTGCCGGTGCGTGCAACGCTGTTGTCGCGCCGGCGTGTGGTGCTCCGCCCCGGCTGCAGCATGCCTGCACGCTCCTTTCCTCGTTATAAACGATTCCGTGGCCACGCCTGATCCCCTTAGCCTGCCTGGCGAGATTCTCGGGATCGGTTCAGGAAGCGTTCACAAGCGGTAAAGATGCCAGTTACGTTCCAACATGGCCGACCCCGTGGCAGCGGCACCGGTGCTGATGCTTACCGCCGCCCGCGAGAGACTCGGTGCGTGGTCCACAGCCTGGATGTTCGGGCCAGGGGCCACCTGCCCGGGTTTGCTGACCAGATGCATCAGCCAGTGCACGGCATTCGGCTGCGCCGCTCGCGCGGTGCCAGGCTTGGGCCACGATTGCCGCCACGTAGAATGTCGTGTTGGGCTGCCCGCGGGTCGCGGGCCGCGATGCCACGGGGGATCTGTTCGTACCGCAGCTGGCGTGCTCTGCGCACCCGCACGCAGTGCTCCACTTCGCAGAGAGGATGCTGATGAGCGCATCGGCCGCTCGACTGGAACAGGTGGTGGACAACGCCCGCTACCCCCTGCGGGATCCGTCCGGCACCGGCTGGCGGGAAGTCGTCTCTCGTGTCCGGCAGGACCTGCGTACCGTCGGCTGCAGTGTGCTGCCCGACTTCGTGCGGCCCGCCCTGCGCGAGGTGTTGCAGCGTGAGTGCGAGGAGATCGCACCTCGGGCGTACTACGACGTCGAGACGGTCAACGCGTACAACACGGACGCGGACCCGTCTTTGCCGGACGGTCATCCGGCCCGTATGACGATTGAGCGCGGCAACGCGTTCGTTGCGCGCGACTGCATCCCCGCCGAGTTCATCATCCACCGGCTCTACACCAGTCCCCTGTTCAAGCACTTCGTCGCCAGCTGCTTCGCGCTGGCCCGGGTCCACGAGCTGGCAGACCCCTTATCCGGGCTGTGCCTCAACGTCATCGCTCCGGGACGGGCGCATCCGTGGCACTTCGACACGAACGAGTTCACGGTGAGCATGGTCACCCAGGAGCCGCAGGCGGGTGGCGTGTTCGAATACTGCCCGAACATCAGGTCGGCGCGAGCGGAGAACTTCGACGATGTCCGCGCCGTGCTGGCCGGACGCGGTGAGCACTTGATTCGTCGCCTCGCGTTGCGTCCGGGCTATCTCCAGCTGTTCACGGGCCGCTACTCCTTGCACCGCGTGACCCCCGTGGACGGGACGGCGCGTCACTCGGCGATATTCGCCTATAGCCAGCGTCCTGGTGTGATCGGCACCGTCGCGCGGACGCGGCAGCTCTTCGGCCGCGTCTCCGCCGCGCACCTGGCCGCCGAGGGCCGCGCGGTGCGGGTCGACGAGCTGATGGACTAGGGCGCCGCCCTACCTTTTCCCCGTTCCGGACACCGAGATCAAGGATGACCCGTGCGCAGCAGCCAGGAACTGTCTCCCCGCACCTTCGGCAGTGAGGATCGTCTGCCACGCGTGCCGCTGCCCACCTTGGAGGAGAGCTGCGACAGGTTCCTCGAGTGGTGCGAGCCACTGTTGACCGCCGACGAACGGGCGGCGACCGAGACCGCTGTGGCGTCATTCCTGCGCCCCGACGGTCCCGCTCGACAGCTCCACGCTGCGCTCGAGCAGTATGACGCCGCCGACGGCGTGCACAGCTGGCTCGACACGTTCTGGCCGTACCGGTACCTCGGCCGCCGCGACCGCATCGCGCTCAACGCGAACTTCTTCTTCCTCTTCGAAGCCTCCGAGCAGGGACAAGTGGAGCGGGCGGCGGGGCTCGTCGCCGTGGCCGTCGGCTACAAGCTCCTGATCGACGAGCAGCTCATCCAGCCGGCCATCCAGCGAGGAGAGCCCCTGTCTATGGAGCAGAACAAGTACGTATTCTCGGCCACCCGGATCCCGGGACTAGTGCAAGACAGCGTCCGCACGCCCTACAGCGAGGACTGGCCGGGCCCGTCCCGGGAGCGCCACATCGTGATCTTCGTCCGCGGCAACATGTTCCGCCTGGACGTGATCGGCCCGAATGGCCGTCCGCACGCCCTGGACGAGATCGCGGCCGGGCTGCGTGCCGTCATGGAGGCCGGTGCGGCCCCGGCCGCGCCGGGCACGGCGGTCGGGCACCTCACCACGAAGGCGCGGGCGGAGTGGGCGGCGAGTCGGCAGGCGCTGCTCGACTGTGATCCCGGCAACGCGGGCAAGCTCGACGTGGTGGAGACCGCGCTGTTCTGCCTGTGCCTCGACGACGCAACCCCCGCGGGCCCCCGGGAGGCTTCCGATCTGCTGCTGCACGGCGACAGCGGCAACCGGTGGTTCGACAAGGCCCTGTCGCTGATCGTCTTCGGGGACGGGACGGCGGGCCTCAACGGCGAGCACTGCAAGCTGGACGGCACCACCATCGTGAGCTTCATCGACGCGGCCCTGGGCTCCTCGGCGGAGGACCACTCGCGCCGGTCGGGGGCCGAGTCGCAGGGGACCCCGACCTGCGCCCCCCTCGATTTCGTGCTCGACGCCGACCTGCGGGCCGATGTGCGGGCTGCCGCCGCCGCGTTCGCCGCGTACGCGGCCGACACCGCGTCCTGCACCCTGTCGATCGAGGGCTTCGACAGCGAACGGGCTAAGCAGCTGCGGATGTCGCCGGACGCGTTCGCGCAGATGGCCTTCCAGCTCGCCCACCAGCGCGCCAAGGGCCATGTGGGGGCTACATACGAGTCGATCTCTACCCGGCACTACCGGCACGGGCGCACGGAGGCGATGCGCGTCGTCACGCCTGAGGTGGTGCGGTTCGTGACCGCGATGGACGACGCGCAAGCGGACGAGCCGACCCGCAGGGCGGCGTTCCGGGCCGCCGCCGAGAAACACGTGGAACGCGCGCGGGAATGCCAGATGGGGCACGCGCCCGAGCAGCACCTGTGGGAGCTGCAGCTGATCCAGAAGCGCTGTGGCGCGGAACTCGGCGTGACCGAGCCGCTGGCCCTGTACGACACGCCGGGCTGGCTGAAGATGCGGGACGACTACCTGAGCACCAGCGCCGTACCGTCCACCCACGTCAAGTATTTCGGTTTCGGGTCGACCAGCCGGAATTGTATCGGCGTCGGCTACGCGTTGCTCCCCGACCGCTTCGACCTGTACCTGAGCACGCCGCGAGCGGTGAGCGAGCAGATGGCCATATTCGCCGCGAATCTCCCGGAGGCGGTCCGCGAACTGGAGGATCTGCTCGCCGCCGAAGACATTGGATGATCGAAGCTCAGCGGCTCGAAGGGGTGCCGATGCTCGATGACGGGGCGTTAACCGGTGATCGCAAGGCGGACTTCACCCGGATCTACACCCAGCCCGATCCGAGGGCGTACTTCCGCACCCTAAATGACCTGGAGTACCAGGTCCCACAGCAGGCGCTACCCATCTTCGAGGCCGTGCTCGCCGCCGCGGTGCGGGAGGGGCGCCCTCGGACGGTCCTCGACGTCTGCTGCTCGTATGGGATCAACGCCGCGTTGTTGCGCTGCGAGGTCGATCTGGGCGAGATCGGCGCCCGCTGCGCCGACCTCGAACTGGCCTCGCTCCGACCCGACGAGCTGATCAAGGCCGACGCTGAGTTCTACGCCCAGCGGCTGCGCCGCCCCGACCTCGCGGTGATCGGCCTGGACGTGTCGGCGCCCGCGATCGACTACGCCGTCCGAGCGGGCCTGCTGGCCCGGGGCTGGGCCGAGGACCTGGAGACGGCCGACCCGTCCCCGGCGCTGGCCGCCGGCGTCCGTGACGTCGGCATGATCATCTGTACCGGAGGCGTGGGGTATGTCGGGCGCCGGACCTTCGACCGGCTCCTGCGCGTCATCGGAGGTCCGCACGCCCTCTGGCTGGCGATCTTCGTGTTGCGCGTCTTCGCTTACGACGAGATCGCCGACACGTTCGCCCGGTACGGCCTGGTCACCGAGCGGATGCCGGGACTGACGTTCCGGCAGCGGCGCTTCGCCGACCCCGAAGAGTTCGAGGCGGCGAACCACGACGTCGTCCTGCGCGGCCTGGAC
>DATIYI010000417.1:0-13992 GCA_035517695.1 Streptosporangiaceae bacterium | reverse complement strand
CGGCCCTGCACCTTCTTGCCCGCATCAAACCCGCGGCTGTCCTTGGCGACGGTCTCGGCGGCCCTGACCGACTGGGAATCGATGACTGCGGCCGTGGGCTCGGGCGCGCGGCCCGCGGCGATGCGGCAGGCGCGGCGCAGTTCATCGTGCATCGCCTCAGTCGCGCCGGACTTCCCCCAGCCATCCAGCGCGCCGTAGACGCTGCGCCAGTGCGGGAAGTCAGCGGGCATCGCCCGCCACCGGATGCCCTCCCGGACCAGGTAGCGGATGCGTCGACGGTATCGCGGCGGCAATGCCCCGCCGGGCGGCCGCCCCGGCCCTGCGTCCAGGCCGGTTCCGGCAGTGTGGGCTCGGTGACCGCCCATTCGGCATCGCTCATGTCCGACGGATAGCGCCGTGCCCGGGTACTGCGGCTGATGCCGTCTGGGCAGCACCGGCATCGCACCGGCGCGCCGGCCGCCCGGGCATCTTCATCACCGGACCCGGCCCGCATACCCTGGGCACGCGCGGGTCCTCCTCTGTTCCTGCCTGTCACAAACCCGGATCATGAGGACCCGCGCCCTCATCCCGGGCACGCACGGCGTAACAGATCAGTCACATCCTGGCAGCCCGCGGCATCCGCCAGCCCACTGGGAAGGTTTCCTAACAGGCTCTTAGGCAACGTCGCGCCCCGTTCGGCGCCGTGGCGAAGGTCAGGGTCAGCCGAACGCTGTGGCCGGCCCGCAGCGGCGGCGGGTTGATGAGCACGGCGTCGTTGCCGAAGGGGCTGCGGGTGATCGTGGTGTGGGCTGGAATGACGAGGTCTGGCACCACGGTCCCCGGGCCGGCGGCACCGTCGGCGGGGCGTGTGGTGAGCACGATGTGGCGCGCGATCGGGCTGCTGGCGGACACAGCAGCTCGTCGGGCCTGTTGCTGAGGTTGCGGATGGTGAGATAAGTAGCGAGGAAAATCAACTAAATCAGTAGGAAATATTTACTTTGCTCAGGCCCCGTAGCACTATTAGAAATGTGAATGCGAGTGCTGGGGCCGCACCGCGCGGGACGTCATGACCTCACCCGCCGTCGCCGGGCCGCCATACGCTGCCCCTCATTGCCAGGCGCTTACCGATGTCTGCCCTCGCTCGCCTGACGGAAATCGCCGATGACGATGCACCCGACGGGCACTCTCGCCGATGACTCACCGTATTGGGACGCAGCCCTCGAAACCCGATCCCGCGCGGAATGGGACACCCTGAAGCTCGACCTGCTCAAGACGCACCTGCAGCACGCTTATCAGCGCTCGCCCTATTACCGGGCCTCGTTCGACGCCGCTGGCGTGTATCCCGACCAGGTCAACAGCCTCGACGATCTGCGGCGGTTCCCTTTCATCGACAAGCACGCGCTGCGCGAGAGGCAGCTCGCCGTCCCGCCGCTCGGCGATCTCGTTGCCGTACCGGAGCGCGACGTCGTCTATATCTCGGCATCGAGCGGATCGACCGGCGTGCCGACGGCCTCCCCGTTCACTGCCCGCGATTTCGATGACTGGATCGATTACGAGGCACGTCAGTTCTGGTCATCGGGCTTGCGGCCGGCCGACCGCTACTGCCACGCCCTGAACTTCTCGTTATTCATCGGCGGTCCCTGTGTGCTTGGCGCGCAGAAGCTCGGCGCCCTCAGCATTCACGCCGGCACCCTGCCGTCTGAGGGCCTGCTGCTGATCCTCCGGCAGTTCCAGGCGGCGGCGGTGTGGACCACGCCGTCCTACGCCTGGTACCTGGGCGAGACGGCAAGCAAGGAAGGCATCGATCCCCGGCGAGACCTCGCGGTGCGGCGCATCTTCGTCGCCGGCTAACCCGGTGGCTCGATCCCCGAGACGCGGACCCGGATCGAGGACCTCTGGGGCGCATCGGTCTACGACTACTACGGGCTGTCGGATATCTTCGGCTCTTGCGCCGGCATGTGTGAGGAGAAGGACGGGCTGCACTGGGCCGAAGACCACATCCTGGTGGAGGTTCTCGACCCCGCCACGCTGGATCCAGTTGCCGAGGGCGAGCGCGGCGAGCTGGTTCTGACCACCCTGCGTAAGTCGGCGCGGCCGACGATCCGGTTCCGCACCGGCGACATCGTGTCGTTCACCTCGGCGCCTTGCCGCTGCGGGCGGACGTCGATCCGCATGCATGCGCGGCGTGCACGGGCGTCTCGATGACATGCTAATCATCAAGGGGGTCAACATCTTTCCTAGTGACATCGAATCACTCGTGCGGAGCGATCACGACCAGACCGGAGAGTATCGCCTGGTGGCGGACCGGGTCGATCACCTCGACCGGCTGACCGTGGAATTAGAGCGCGGCCACGGCTTCGACGGGACTGAGGACGACCTGGCGGAACGGTTCGGCCGACGGCTGAAGGCGCTGACAGGGGTGAGCGCCGTCGTCAGCGTCCTTCCGCCGGGCAGCCTGCCGCGGGCCACTCACAAGGCGAAGCGCGTTGAGGACCGGCGCGACAACGTCTGGACTTGACGCAAGGCTGGAGCAGGAGCCCTCTGCCAGGCCGCGGTACTTACCCCGTGACGCCGCCGTGGATGGCCAGCCGGACCGCTAGAAGCCGGAAACGCCGCGCCCCGCGCGGAACTCAAGTCCATGTCATCGGGGTTAGCGTCGGTTTTCTCTTGTCATCGCGGCGGAACGGCGCCAGCCCCCCGCCGAGTTCATCCGCGTCAAACTCCCCGTCGGGGCGGCGGGCATGGGCGAAGAACGTGATTCCGGGCGAAGTCATGCTCGGCCGGGTCGAACCAGTCGGCCGGGTCCTCGGCGGCCGGCTCAGACAATAATGGGCCGGCCGCGGCAACAGCATGACGGCGGCACACGGCGGGTATGTATCGGACAATGCCCGGACGGCTGGGAGTAGGCAGGTGCCGGCGCGCGTGCTTGCCGGGATGCGCCTAGGTGCGGATACTGCGCATGTGGGTGATCGCAACGTGGTGGGTGGTGAGCTGCAGCCGTGTGGCACCGATCCGGTCACCGGCTTCTACCGGGATGGCTGCTGTCGCACCGGGCCGGAAGACCGGGGAAGCCACACGATCTGCGCCGTGGTGACCGCTGAGTTCCTTGAGTACCAGCGCCGCATCGGCAACGATCTGATTACCCCGGTGCCTCAGTTCCGGTTCCCCGGGCTGGTGCCGGGGGACCGCTGGTGCGTGACCGCGGGAAACTGGCTGCGGGCTCATCACGATGGCGCGGCCGCGCACGTGGTCGTGGCCTCCACTCATGAGCGGGCGCTGGAGATCGTCCCCCTCGGCGTGCTTAAGGAACACGCAGTCGACGTCCCCGCCGATCCTGGCGCACTGGGGAACTGAGCACCCCCGCACCCAACGCCGATGATGCGATCACCTGGCCACCACGCTGCATCCGAAGCGCTTGCCCCGTTGGCCGACGCGGCGATCTGATCATGGAGTGTGGCGCAGTCGCCTGCTGGGTACGCGCGCGGTCCCGCCGATATGGGTGGCCGCGCGAGGGATGACTCGATCGCTGGTGCCACAGCAGAACCGGCTGATCTGCGTGGATAGTTAGTGGCTATATGGAACCAGCTGACATGACCAGCCGGCTGATGCTTTCCCTAGCCACCTCTGATGATCATGGATGGTGGTGTTGACACTGGGTGTCAGCAGCAGGAGGATTCGGCCACTAGCTCGCTGACCCGTGGGGGGACGTCATGAAGTTCATCGTCGAAGTCGATTTCCCGCTGGAGCCGTTCAACACCTATGTCCGCAAAGGCACCGCCGGGGAGAAGATCGGCGAGGTGCTCGGAGCTATCAAGCCCGAGGTCATCTACTTCACCGACAACGGCGTGGGACGCGGCGCGATGATGATCATCGAGGTGGACAGCGCCGCCCAGGTTCCGCACGTGACCGAGCCGTTGATGCTCAACTTCGACGCCTCTGTGCATTACCGGGTCGCGATGGCGCCAGAGGAGCTCCAGTCTGCCGGACTGGAGAGGTACGCCACGAGCTGAAAGCTGTGACCGACCGCGAGGGGAGCCAGATTACGTCGCGGCCGGCAACTTGGCTTACCGGTAGATCACGCCACGTGGTCGTCAGGGAGCACGAATAGCCGCCGTTATGGCGCAGGGGCCCCTGCCGCCTGGCATCGCTGACGGCGGTGCGCCGATCTAGGTGATCTGCGCGCCCGCCGTGTGGCCAACAGGGCGAGCCGACGTTTGGTCGTCCGAAATGCGTGCGATGCTCGCGTTCGAGGGAATGGCTCCGGCGGTAGAGGTGAGTTGGTCACGACGGTGACCGTGCCGGGAATCGGTTGGCGGCCAGCGTGCGTGATATCCGCGCGCCGCTGCCGGTGGAGGTCCGCCGACGTTCGGGGAACGGTATCCGGAGCGCGTTAGGATCGTACCGATGCCGATCCTGCGCCTGATGGCGATCACCGCTTGGCCCGCGCTGATGTCCGGTGGCTGACGTCGGCGCATACGGGTTCTGGCGGAGGCCAGGCATCGGGCGGGACGCAGCCTTATGGGGGCGTGCCCAGGAGCAGGGCGGGGCGGGCGGCCCGGTTAGCGAACGTGAGTCCGCGTCTGGTCCGAGTGCTGCTGTCCCGCTGCCGGGTGCCAGTCCTTTCGACCGGCGCGTGATCGGGGTTGGCGGCGTTGTCTTCGCCGTGCTGATGGCGTTGCCGGCCCGCTACGGCTTTCACCGTGACGAGCTGTACGTGCTCGACTGCGCCCGGCATCTGCAGGCCAGCTATGTTGATCAGCCCGTGCTGGCGCCGCTGCTGGCGTGGGTGTCGCTGAAGCTGTTCGGCGTGTCGGTGACCGGCCTGCGGGTGTGACCCGCGCTGGCGGCGTCGGCCACGGTGGTGGCCGGCGGCCTGACCGCGCGCGAGTTCGGCGGTGGCCGGCGCGCGCAGCTGCTGGCTGCGATCGGGACGGCCACCATGCCGGTCCTGCTGGGAGCCGCTCATGTGGCCAACACGACGGCCTACGAGCACGGATGGAAGGACGCCGCCCGCGATGGGTGACTGGACCAGTCGCAGATACATCGTCATCGACGTCGAGGGCAACGGCCAGCAGCCACCCGACCTGGTGGAGCTGGCCACCGTGCCGATCGTCGGCGGGGTTATCGAGGAGCCGTCGAGCTGGCTGGTCCGGCCGGAGCTGCCGATCGCGCCGCTCGCCCGGAAGATTCACGGCATCACGAACGAAGACGTCGCGGCAGCGCCCGCTTTCGCAGACGTCAGGGATGAGGTCCTCCGCGCCCTTAACGGCGCGGTCCTGGTTGCCCATAACGCGCACCTGGATGTCGGGGTGCTCCGGCGCGAGCTTGGTGACTGGGCATCCCCGGAGGTGCTGGACACGCTCAAGCTCTCCCGCCGCCTGCTGCCGGGCCGGCCAAGTTACCGCCTCGGTTCCCTCGCTGGGGAGTTCAAGCTTGCCGACGGCCTTCCCGATGATCTGAGGCCGCACCGGGCCATGTACGACGTGCTGGTGACCGCCCGGCTGTTCGTCCGCCTCGCCACGCCTCCTGGTTTCCGCCCAAGGTCGATGGAAGAACTCCGCGGGGAGTTACCCGGAGGGAGCGAAGGTGAGGCTACGACCCTTTTCTAGCCACGAAAATGGCTTGTTCGTCAGTGTCGACGGGCCAAGCGGTGCCGGAAATCGACGATCGTTCACCACCTGGCGCAGATGCTCGTCGCTACGCGGGAAGATGTTCATGTCACGGCCGAGCCGTCGGCCGGGCCAATCGGGGCGCTGTGCCGCGAGCTGACGAAGACGGTCAACGGTCCACTACGTGGCGGACCGATACCACCACGTCGGGACGGAAATCCGGCCGCACTAGTCGATGCGCGGCGGGCCGCGGCTCGTTTGCGGTGGTCAGGTCGGAAGATCAGATAGGTAGGGCCGTCATGCGGATTGGCCACGATAGTCCTTGAAGACCTGCGTGCGATGCCACGAAATGTAGATGACGTCAACGGCCGGCTGGTTAGGACGCGGTGCCAGCAAGGGCTGGCCGGCCAGCGCATCGACGGCCCGGCCCGCCTCATTCCTGGCGACATACAAGCCGGACACGTTTATCCGCCGATCCTTGGTGATGCCGAGCACGCCCAGGTCGAGCAGCGCGTGGTGCAGGGCGCACAGCGCCAGCGCGTTTGTCACCTTGTCCGGGCCATGCTGGCTGTGCCAGCGCACATGCGCCGCCTGGATCCCGACCGGCTGCCGGGCGAGCGCGCCGTCGAAGCCACACATTGCGCACTGGTAGGCATAGGCGCGCAGCACCTCTTCGGCGAACCCCCGGCGCCGCTGCGGTGCGAATGTCCGCCGGGCCGGCCCGGCGTGGTCAGCCAGGTCCAATGCCGCCACATCTAGGCCGGTCGCCGTGCAGATCAGCTCGGCGAGCGTTGGCGTGAAGTGCTTGTCAAGCAGCAGCCGCGCCGCACCTGCCAGCGTGCCCCGATCTGCCAGCAGCTGCTCCACCCCGGGCCGCAGCCGGCCGGTGGCGTTCTGCTCAAGCAGCCAGGCCCGCCGCTCGGGCGAGCCCGGCCCGAGTTCGCCTCCTCGCGCGTCACGCAGATCCCACAGCTCACGCTCCAGGTGCACGAACGGCATCGCGGCTCGCTGGCGCCCGGTGGCCGGGCTGGCGACCGGCGGCCCGAATTCGTTGATCAGCTCGCTGACAGGAGCTTCCGCCTCCTGGTAAGTGACGGCGCTGGTGCCGTTCGCCGCGAATTGACCGAATAGCCACAACAGCAGCAGTGGTTTGTGCGGCATCCGTTTCGGCCCGACGGGCGCCTGCCGTAGCCCGGCCAGCCGGGTCAGCAGTTCCTCGCGCGTCATGTGGGCACCTCCGCGGACAAACTGCCGTCTATGCTTTGCGGCGGTCGGCTGGTCTGTCGCCAAGTTCGAGGGTAACGTTGCGGTACTTCGGTGCCGTACGGGCACAGAAGAATTTCGGTCACATGTTCAAAACCGGCCATTGACCTGGGTGGAGCTAAGGGGATTTGATTCCCCCGACCCCTCGATGCGAACTGGGTCCGGTCACTCCGCCGACAAGCGCCGATTGTGAAGGCCAGGTCAGAACCTCCTCTTCAACGCTTGGGAGCCGTTTGGGCAGGGTCACGCGAGTTGTGATCTCCCAAATTCGCGTTTGCGGCACCAGCGGAGTTCGGTGAGAGCCTATGGACTTGGTGGGGGGGTGAAGATCGTGTGGGTTCCGATCCGCCGCCAGATGACGTGGGCCTGGCCGGCGATTCGTTCTTCGCCATAACTGAATGTCGCGCGTCCGTCGTTGTCCCAGGTCATCTCGAACACCCCGGGGCGTGCAGTCACGCCTTTGACGCGCAGCCCGGGGCGGAACGGGCGGTCGGGCGCGGCCAGGTCGGGCACGAAGGCCTCAGTGATGACTTTGCGGAAGGTGGCCTGCTGTTGCGCTGAGAGGTTCTTCCAGTCCCGTTCGAAGCGGGGAAGCGTTTCAAAGGTGGGCATCACGCATCAGCTGAGCCGAGCGAATCGAGGTGGGCGAACATGTCCTCGGCGGACTCGTGGACCGTGCCGCGTCCGGCGGCGATGTCCTCATCGGCTTCCCGCTCCCCGGCCAGCCACCCGGGAGTGAAGAACCATGCCTGATCGGTGGGAATGGACACGTAGCCACGGATCGTGACTGTCCCGTCGTCGTGAACGGCGAATTCCACTTCATCGCCTTCACCAATATGGAGGGCGCGCCGGATCTCCTCAGGCAGGGTGAGCTGCGCCTTGGACCGGACCTTCGCCCTGGCTCTCAGGCGAGGCTCTGGTTCGGTCTTGGCTGCGGGCGTGCCCATAACAAGCTCCGGAAGGATTGGATTTTCCTACTATCGTACTATCTCACTGAACCCCAGATGGCTGACTCTACCGCCGCGTAGCCGCACTTCATGCGCACGTCGCCACACGACGTCTTCTTTGTCCGAGGCCGAGCTGCTTGTACGTCAATGAACTGATGTCCCGGGCCGCGGTCAGCCTCCTGTGCGATCCGCCGCACGACCTCGCCCGCAGGCACGGCGGCGCCGCGCGCCCGCTCAAAACAGCGCTGCGGTGAGCCGATCCCTCGTGTCGGCGGGATCGATGACGTCATCCAGTTCGAAGCCCGCCGCGGCCGCCAGGGCCTTGCCGTTGGCGTAGGCATGCGCGACAAGGTCGTCCTCCGTACGCTGCCGCTGCGTCTCATCGGCGATGGCGGCAAGTTCCTTGCGGAACGCCAGCCGCACCGCGCCCTCGAGACCCATGCCGCCGATTTCGCCGGTCGGCCATGCGACGGTGAGGCGCGACATGTGAAAGCTGCCGCCGGCCATGGCCATCGCACCGAGGCCGTACGCCTTGCGGAGCACGACCGTGACGATCGGGGTGCGCAGCGCCGCTCCGGCCGAAAAGAGGTCTCCGGCGGCGCGGACCAGCCCGCTCCGCTCGGCAGCGGGCCCCACCATAATCCCGGGTGTGTCGCAGAGGCTGACCACGGGGAGGCCGATGCGGTCGCACAGCCGCAGGAACCGCGCCGCCTTGACCGCCACCGCAGTTTCGATCGCACCGGCCAGGTGCATCGGGTTATTCGCGATCACGCCGACCGGGTGGCCGGTGAGCCGGGCGAAGGCCGTCACGCACGCGCGGCCGTGCCGCGCCTGCAGTTCGAGCACGGAACCATCATCAAAAAGCAGCCGCAGCAGCCGGCGCACGTCGTAGGCGCGCCGCCTGTTCTCCGGTATTGCTTCGCGGAGCTGATGCTGGTCAGCCCACGTCGCCTGGACCGGGTCGGCGCAGGTGAAGGACAGCACCTCCCGCGCCAGCCGTACCGCGGCGGCGTCATCGGCGGCCTCCAGATCGATGACCCCGGCCGCCGTGTGGACATCGAGGGGACCGACGTCTTCCGGTGCGACGGAACCGAGCCCTGCCGCCTCGATCATCGCCGGGCCGCCCATGCCGACGCTCGCGCCTGCCACGCCGATCGTCACGTCACAGGTGCCGAGCAGCGCCGCGTTCCCGGCGAAGCAGAACCCCGCTGCTATGCCAACGCGCAGGGAACGGAGCCGGGCGAGGGACGCGAACGTCATCAGCTCCAGGCCCGCAACGGTTGGATGGTCGGTGTCGCCGGGCCGCCCGCCGCCCCCCTCAGCGAACACCACCACGGGGAGCCCTTCGCGCTCAGCGATCACGAACAGCCGGTCGGTCTTGCGGTGACCGGTGAGGCCCTGCGTGCCGGCCAGGACCGTATAGTCGTACGCCACCGCGGCGGCCCGGATCCCGGCCACCCGGCCGGTTCCGACGATCACGCCATCGGCGGGTGTCGCGGCGACGAGTTCCTTGAGTGACCGGCGCCTGCGCTGCGCCGCCACCGCCAGGCCGCCGTACTCGACCCACGTACCCGGGTCGACGAGCCCGGCAAGATTCTCCCGCGCGGTCTGCCGCCCTGAGGCGCGCCGCTTGGCCACCACGCCAGGGCGCGCGGCGTCGAGCAATCCCGCCTGCCGTGCCAGCACCTCGGCAAGCTCGGGTCGAAGCGAGTCATCGGCCATGCCTCTATGGTCGCGGACCGCAACCGTCACGCGCGATCAGCCGCGTGGATGTGTGCTGGCACCATCCACTGCTATCCACACCGCCTTGCACGCCGGATCAGGCTGGACGGTGACAGTGATCGCCGCGGCTGGTTTCTGGACGCGATAGCCGGCGTCA
Source organism: Streptosporangiaceae bacterium (assembly GCA_035517695.1). Taxonomy (GTDB): domain Bacteria; phylum Actinomycetota; class Actinomycetes; order Streptosporangiales; family Streptosporangiaceae; genus DATFVJ01. The sequence goes on along the minus strand of DATIYI010000417.1, from coordinate 4,315 downwards.
GGTCGTCTTCCGGGCACCAATTCGATCTGCCCCCGATAGTGCGCGGCTTTGTGTCCTCACGGCAAGCTGCGGCCCCGTGGGCCCGATGGCGCGCCCAGAAGCCTGGCCGGGACGGTGTCCGCCGGACCAGCCACTCCCCGGTGCCGTCCAATCCGTCATCGGTGGCGTGGAAATGGGGGTGACCGTCCCCGCGGATCGGTCGCGGTGCACCTTGCGGACGCGCAGCTGGCAACCGGCCGTGACGTGGACCTTGCCGCCGACCTCGCCGCGGACGGGATCGACGACAGTGCGCACTGGTCGGCCATCGACCGCAGCGCGTTCAGCGGCGGCCGGACCGTAACACAACCAGCCGCCATCGGCCGTATACTCACGCGCCGTCCCAGCCGAGCGGGCTGGCCGCGCTACGTGCTCTTCGCGCTGGCCGGATGTGTGCTCGCCATAGCCGGCGGAGGCGCTGGCGCGGCCCTGGCCGCGCACTACGACGGGTACACCACTCCGGTGATTTCCGCGGCGCCGGTCAGCCCGGCTGCGGACAGTAGCTCCGGCAGCCAGCTGGCCAAGGTGGCCGCGGCCGTGCTGCCGAGCGTGGTCATGATCACGGTGATGACCGGCACTCAGGGGCGAGGGGCCGGGGGTCGTCATCGGCTCCGACGGCACCATCCTCCAATAGCCACGCTATTGACGCCGCCGCAGGCGTAGCGGGGACGATCAAGGTGACGTTCAGCAGCGGCCGCACCGCGCCGCCAATGCCGTTGGCCAGGACGCGGCGGCCGATTCCTGCGGCCTTCGGCTCCGCGTGCGGGCTGCATGTCGGCGACACGGTGCTGGGCCATCGGCAGACTGCTCGGGTTGGCCGGGTCCGTTACTTCGGGGATCGTCTCCGCGCTACACCGCACGATCGGGATCGCAAGCCAGGACAGCCAGCCCTCCGGCGGGCTACCAGGACAGCCGCCGACCGGGATCGTGAAGGCCAGCACGCGCCGTCGTGCATGCGATAACGACACAGATTCGGCATCCGGTGTGGACCGCAAGGAGCCGGATCGTGGTACGTGACCGCAAGGAGGGTGACCGGCCGGTGTGGGTGGCTACCCGAACAGGGTTGGACGCCGTTCAGCGTATGCGTCATTGGCGTATGCTCTGTGAGTGGCTATGACAACGATACGAGTGGAAGCTGAAGTGCGGGATCGGCTCGCCGCCCAGGCCGCAGCGCATGGCCGGAGCCTCGGCGCGGAACTGCGGGCAATGCTGGACGAGATGATGTGGCAGGGCATCGAGGACGGGTATCGGAGGCTCGCGACGCATCAGCAGGAGATGGCGGCATATCAGGCCGAGGCCGCCGAATGGACATCGGCCGGCCTCGGTGACCTGGCCGCCACTGCCGCCGAGGAGTACCCGGAGTACAACTCTTGACCAGTGGTGACGTACTGCTCTGCGACCTTAACGCGGTAGCGGGCCGGGAGCAGGGCGGCATACGCCCGGTCGTCGTGGTGTCGCACCATCGCTACTCAGTGATACCCGGGCTGTTCCTGGCGGTGCCGCTCACCACCCGGAACCGCGACCTGGACCATCAGATACAGGTTTCCGCCGATGACGGCACCGGGCTGAAACAGGTGTCGTACGCCATGACCGAGCAAGTCCGTGCCATGTCAGATCAGCGAGCTGGACGCCAGCTGGGCAAGGTCACCAGCGAAACGCTGACAGCGATCAGCCGTTACCTGCACCTCTTCATAGTCTGAGCGGCTCTTGCCTCCGGCCTTCTGGGGAAGGCCGGAGGCCGGGTCGCCGCAGGCGGCATGATGCCGGGATGCCAGGACGGGCCCCGGCCGCGTCATCACCGCCGCGCCAGTGCCGGCGGGCCGGTTTTGCCGGCGACCTGAACCCACCGGACGAAATCTCGTGCCTGCAGCCGCGTCGCCTGATCCCACGGCACCCCGGCGGCCCACAGGAACCGGAACCATCGCAGCAGCGCCATCGAGTACGACCGCTGCGTCAGCGCGGACCGCCCGCACGCCTGCAGCGACTGTGAAGAAAATACCCGATTCCGGTGTCCTTGCCGGTGCGGATCCGGTCCTCCACCCGTGCGTGCACCCGATGCGCGGCGTCAATATAGGCCAGCTGGCCGCCAGCCGGGGGTGCGCTCCGGCAGGTCCGGCACCCACAGGGTGTACCGCCAGCCGTCTTCGGCCTCGAAGAGGGTCAGCTGGGCGCCCGGGTGCGGCCGTTCCCGGCGGGCGAAGACCCGCATCGTGGTGGGCCAGCCGCCCAGCGTGGCCTCGGCGCTGAGAATGTACAGGAGCACGCCATCACCCGTCGTCCGGCCCGTCGGCAGCGCGCGGCCAGGCAGCCGACGCTCAGCCTGGCGGGGCGAGGTCACCCCGCGCGGTCAGCAGCAGCCAGGTGGCCGCGCCGGTGATCAGCGCTGGGGTGGCGGGCGCCGGGCCGGCGAGCGCAGCTGATCCGGCGCCGACCGCCGCTACGATCACGAGCCGGACGGCCAGCACGAAGGGACGGCCGTTCCTGACCCGGGCCGCTGCCCTGGTGACCAGGCCCGCGGCCGGCCGGACCGGCCTGGCCGGCCGCGGCGTGCGCAGCCCGGGAACGGCGGCGGCCTGCCGGGCGACGGGCGCTTGCCGAGGCGGTGAGAAGGCGTCCGGCCGCCCGCGCGAGCCACCGAGGTCGGCGCTGTCACCGGGATCGCCGGGATCGGCACGATGGGCGAGATGGGCGAGATGGGCGAGATCGGCGAGCGCCTCACCGCGGCCGGCGCGCGTGCGCAGCGTCGTGTAGGCGGCGGACGCGGCCGCGAATCGGGCCGGATCGCCGCCGTCGGGGCGGTCCGGGTGGGTGGCGGCCGCGATCCGCCGCCACGCCGCGCGTACGTCCTCGTCGGTCACGTCCGCGCTGGTCGGCACGCCCAGCAACTCGAACGCGCTGCGGCGGGGCGGCGCGCCGCGGTCAGGTGCCGCCGATCCGGTCATGATCCAATCACGCCCTTCGGTTGGTCACCCGCACGTTCGGTGCCGAAGACCTCATCGAGCAGCGGCGCCGCGTCGGGCAGCGATCTGCCCGGCCCCAGCGGCCGCGGCGGCGCCGGTGCTGCTGGCCCGGGCGCCGCCATCGGCGGCGCCTGCAGCTGCGGCCGCGGCGGCGGCCGCACCTGCGCGGGCGCCTGGACCGCGGCCGCCCCCGCGAGCAGGCGTTTCACCTGCACGTAGGTGACGCCGCCGCGGTAAATGTAGGCCGCCTGCCCCACGTCGAGCGAGCGCACGAGGTCCGGGTCGACCACCCGGGTGTAGTGCGCACGCGCGTACCCGTCACCGGTCCACAGCGCGGCGCCGAGCAGCCGTCTGGTGGTATCCACCATCCGGCGGCTGCCGGCCAGATCGGCGACGGGGTCGGGAAATGGCGTTCGCAGCAGCCAGATGCCACCGTCGGCGGTGGCGGCGATGCGGTACCTGTCGTCGTCCTCGCTCGCCAGGCCCTGCCAGGACTGCGCGGACACCTGGACGGCGAGGCCAAGTGAGCGTGCGCGCTCGTAGAGCTGCCAGATGGGCACCCGCCGGGAGACCGCGCTGAACTCGTCCACGGCCAGCAGGATCTCGGCGTCCTGCCGCGCGCTCGCCGCGGCGGCCGCTGGCCCGCCGGCCGGCTCGGCCGCGGACCGGCTCGGGATGCCCGGGCGTGCCGCGTACCAGGCGAGGATTTCCACCAGCGCCTTGGCCTGCGCCTCGGCGACCGCGGTCTCCGCGGTGCCCTCGAGGATGCAGTACCAGACGTCGGCGTCGTCGAAGCTGCCGGGCCCGTCGAGCCCGGTGCCGAGCCGCCGGAATAACGCGCGGAACCGCAGCGCCACATCGGTGATCTGTTTCGCGGAAGAGCGGACCGCGGCCAGGGCAGCGGGTTCGGCGGCGTAGGCGATGGCGAGCCAGTCGCTGTCCAGCCGGGACAGGAATCCGGCCGAATCGGCGGGCGGCCCGCACGGCGCCATGATCGCCAGCGAAACGACCGACTCCATGACGTCGGCGTAGTAGGCCGCGGCCCCGGTGCCCTGCTCGATGAGGCCAAGCAGCGTGGTCGTCAGCTGCTCAGGCGGCAACAGCCACAGCGACAGGCGGGCCTCGTCCGGCCAGATCGCGGTCGAGCGGGCCCCCGCCGACCGCAGCACACGGCGGACCCTGTCGGCCACCCGGCGCGCGTCGGCGCCGCCCTTGCAATCCAGCACTACCAGCAGCGGCCTGCGACCGGACCCGGCAGCGAAACGCTGCCACCCCACCGCGACGAAGCCTGCCCACAACCGCAGCAGCAAGGTCGTCTT
>DATIYI010000416.1:0-24554 GCA_035517695.1 Streptosporangiaceae bacterium | reverse complement strand
GGACAGGTCAGTGGCATATGGCTTGCGATCGGTCATGACCAGCGTCTATAGCGCGAGAAAACACCGAACTGTGGGACGTGCGCAGCCAAGCAACGACGTGCCGCAACAGAAACTAGAACATGCCTACATCAAACGCGCTCTTAGGTCTTTCCGGCGGGTGGCAAAGATCAGTTATGGACCCGCGGCGGGCGTTCGACCGCAAGCAAGGCACGCCAGGTCGCCCGCTGTCGGGAGCGCCCCGGCCAGTCGGTCGGCTGCACATCTATCTGGGTGCGGTTCCCGGGGGGCAAGACTTACGCGATGCTCGCCGAGGGCAAGCGGCTGGCCGCCCTCGGGGTCGACGTCGTCGTCGCGCTGGCCGAAACCCACGGGCGGCGTGCGCTCGATGAAGAGCTGGGCGGGCTCGAAGTCATCCCAAGACGGAGCATCGCTTACCGGGGTACCTCCTTCGGCGAACTGGAAGTCGACGCGGTCTTGGCCCGTGGTCCCGCTGTGGCGCTGGTAGACGAGTTGGCTGCCAGCAACGTGCCCGGCAGCCGTCGCGACAAGCGCTGGCAGGATGTCTGCTCCCTGCAGGCATCGATGTCGTGACGACCCTGAACGTCCAGCACTTGGCAGGGTTGCACGACGCAGTCGAGCGGATCACCGGCACCTGGCAGCGGGAGTTCGTGCCCGATGCCGTGCTGCTGGCCGCGGATCGGATCGACTTCGATGGGGCCGGTGCCGTGCAGGTAGCCGGGCGCCCGGCGCGTCCGGTGAGGGCGGATACGTCCGGTTGCCCGGATTCCCGCCGCGGGACGGCGCGAGCGGGAAGGGTGGGGCGTGGCGGCTCCGACCGGGCAACGCCGACGCGTAGCCTTGTGCTCGTGGCCTCAGCGTTCGACTTCAGCGATCACAAGGCGGCGGCGTACGCGCCGCAGATGACCCTTGACATGTACCTGGCATTCCCGGAAGACGCCAGCAAGCTGATTGAGGTCGTCGATGGCTGGATCGTCCGGTGTGAGTCTGCCGGGCCGAGCCATCAGGCGATCCAGTTGAACCTCCTCATCGCGATCCGGGAGGCCGCCGGGCTCCGGGACCGCGCCAAGCAGAGCTGCCACCGAGTGCTCGGCGACATGGACGTCCTGATCGCTGACAGCCCGAAACTGCACTTCCGTCGTCCCGACGTGGTCGTCTATCGGTGCATCGACGACGACCGGGGGCGATGGGGACGCAAGCCGATCGCCGCCGATTGCCTGATCGCAGTGGAGATCGTGTCGGCCGACTCCATCACCACCGACATCCGGGACAAGCGCGCGGAGTATGCCGCCGCCGGGATCCCGCACTACTGGATCGTCCGCATGACCGACAACGACGGCCCCGCGATCTCCGTGGAACGGCTCCTGCTCACCTCAGACGGCGAGTACACCAGGGAAGGGCTGGCGATCCGTGGCCGTGACTTCCACGCCATCGACACCATCAGCCCATTCTCGCTCAAACTCACCTGGGAAGCGCTGGACGAAGGCTTGTAGACCCGGGCCGAAGCACCACAGGCCGTTCTGGTCTCATAAGTGGTCCGCTGGGGCACCGACGTCGCCCTGGCCCGGTCGCGTTTCGCCGCGAGCGAGCACGCCTCGGTGCTGGTCATCGGTGACACGTCGCACTCACGCGGACGCCGTCTGGTGCACGGTTCGGTCGCCCGCCGGACTCTGCGGCTGATCGGCCCGGTCGAGGTTTACATCATTCCGCCGCGTGCCTACCGGCGCGGCACCGCGTTGGGCACGCATGAGCGGACGGTGGATCGGGAGCGGGTGGCACTGCCGCCGCGCCGGCGCCTGATCGCCTGGATGCTGGGCGCAATAGCACCTGTGGCGCTGATGGCTGTCTTGAGCCTGGCGCGGTCCTCGATCGGGCTGAGCGGCGCGCTCCTGTGCGCGCTGCTGACCGTCGTGGCGGTCGCGCTGGTCGGCGGGGTCGGTCCTGCCATGCTCGCGACGGTCCTCGCCGTGCTGTCCGCGGACTTCTTTTTCACTGTGCCTTATTACGGCCTGCGGGTTGCCCATCTGATCGACGTACTCGCCCTGCTCGTGTTTAGCGTGATCGGCGCGGTCATCGGGATTCTGGTGGACGTGCTGGCGGGCCGGGCCGCGCAGACGGCACGTTTCCAGGCCGAGGCCGAGCAGCTCGCCCGGCTGATGGCCGGTACGCTGATTGACCCGCCGAAACCACCTGCCGAGCTGGTCGCCGAACTGCGAGGCGCGTTTGACCTCGACGCGGTCGGAATCTTGTCTCGCTGCGCGGATGGCTGGCAGGTGCTGGCCGGCGCCGGTGGGCAGCTGCCCGAACACCCAGACCTCGCGCAATTCGCAGCTACCGCATCAATCCGGACAGCGAACAACGCTGGCGCAGTTATGTCTTCTCGATGTGTCCGCAGGCCCGGCACGCGGACAAGGTGGTCAGGCATGAGCACAGTTCTCGTGGTCGACGACGAGATCCCGCTCCTGCGCACCATAGACGAGAACCTGCGCAGACGCGGCTACGGCGTCCGGGTCACAACCACCGGCGGCCAGGCCCTCGCGCAGGCCGCAGGCTGCCACTTCTCTGCCACCTGCCCCGCTCCGGCGGTAGCCGTGAGCGTGGTCGCGGGCCAGACACGCCGGCGACAGCTTCTCGTCACGGCAGGCCTAGTGATCATCCGCGCGCTGCCCGTGCTTGCCAAGGCGCTGCCGGTCGCGGCCGGCCCCGCGGTCGACGCGGCACAGTCACGAGCGCGGATCCTCGGCTCGGCGAACCTGCAAAATGAGCGGGAGCGAGGGGATCCCGGCGGGTCGCCGCCCTCCAGGGGCCGATACGCGCCAGGCATCGTTGCCTGGCGCGGGCGAATCTCGCTTGGCTGCCGCGCGGAGCAGCAGAAGCGGCCCTGGCCACCCTGGACGCCGCAGGTTCGATACGGCCTTACGTGCCGACCCGTTACTGGCTAGCCTGGATCGACTTCTTCCGCGAGCCGATCTTCTGGCGCGACAGCCAGCGAGGATTCGGGATACAGGTCGTGTACGTTGCCATGTTCCTCGCGGCGGCGTCGGCGAACTTCGCAACCAAGGACATAACGGTCTCATCCGCGGACCCCCCGTCCGGCCGTCCAAGACGTCAAAGGTGCCCGCTGCGATGCGGCGCACCACGGTCACACTCGCGGTGCGCTCGGTGATCCGCCAGCCGGGGGCGGGGTGCGCACCCATTCACCCCGACCGCCCGCGGCATGCTGCCGAGCAAGACGCCGCGCACGGGAGGCGGGGCGCTGGTGGCACGCACCGTCAGCGGCGGGGCCGCCACCTCGGCGGTATCGCGACGGCGCTGGCTGAGGACGCAATCAGGAGCTGCCCAGCGCCCGGAGGGCGCCGCAGTCGGTGGTAGTGGGAGCGGTCAGCGGGGCAGGGCCGATGCCGCGCAGCACGATCCCGACGACAAGCGGATTCGACGGAAGCTGGCCGTGCTGGATCACGGCGCCGGGACAGACGTTCTGTAGCGGGACGTTCACCGCACCGGGCAGCCGGGCCGAATCGGGCGGCCGCACGGTCTGATCGTTGACGGTCCACAGCGACAGCCAGGCCGGCTTACCCGTGAACGGGATCCGGGCGAGGCCGGTCAGCAGCGAACTGCCCGGGACAAGCTGCTGGCACGCGACCGGACATGCCGCCGGATCGACGGCGGTGCCGGCCGCCGCGAGTTCAGCGCCGTGCAACGGAGACCCCAGCGTGATGATTCTCGCGACCTTGCTCGCGCCGTCGTGCTGCACGTCCCACAGGCGTGCGACGACGCCGCCGGCCGAGTACCCGATCACGTCCACCACGGCACCGCCGCCGTCGCGCAGCGCGCCGTCGACGTATCCGTTCAGCACGTCGGCCTGCGCCCGCAGGTCCCCGGTACCCGCCGAGGGAAGCGTCACGATCGTGGCCGTGTCACCAGCGGCGCGGATCCGCTCCGCGAGGGTACGCAGCGATCGCGTGTTGCCACCGTAGCCGGGCACCAGGATCACGGCGACATGCTGAGACCGGCCAGGCCGTGACGCACCGGGCGATCCGGCAGCCGTCGCTGGGACGCCTGGACGTGACTCGCCGGGCTGTGCCGCGCCCGGATCCCGCGCCGCGGTCGCGTCGCCACCCTGCACGGCCCGCAGCGCACCTACCGCGAGGAGCACCGCGACCAGCAGCAAGGACGCGCTCACGAGGAGCCGGCGCCGAGGGCTGAGCGCGGCCAACCGCCGTGCCGCCCGCAGTTTCATCCGTCCATCCTGCGCGGCCCGAAGGCCGCCGTCCAATCCGGCTTCGCCCAAGCAACGGAGGCCAGCGGAAGGCAGTCAGGTTTCCAGACGTTCAGCGTTTGCTCACCGCAACCTGAGGCTGGCCGCCGGCATCCCGCGGCTCACCACGCCTGCGCCGGCGCGTTATTGTCCAGGCTGCGCCGTACCCGAGCCCGAGTGCGAGCCCGGTGTAGAAGAGCGGGACGCCGATTCCGTATCCGGGCGGGACGAACCGGAGCGCCAGCGCGGCACCGGTTGGCGGCGCCGGCGGCAGGTCGAGTGTCACAAGACCGATTCTGTCCATGTGCAAGGGGACGTGCGATCCGTCGACCGTTGGCTGCCAGCCGGGCCACGCCAACGTGGCGAGCGTGACCTGACCGCTCCCCGTATAACGGATCCGCTCGCTTTCCTGTCCGGCCTGGTCGGTCGTTATCCGCACCGATGGCGCAGCCCAGGACAGGCGACCGTTTGGCCAAGCCAGCGGGGCGATGCGGCGCACGACGGTGACGCTCGCGGTGCGCTCGGTGATCCGCCAGCCGGGGGGCGGGGTGCGCACCGAGGTCCGACCGGGCAGGTAGTGGTTCTGCACGACGACGGTCTGCAGCCGCAACAGGTCGGCCAACGGCACCCCGCGAACAGGACCCGGCCGCCACAGCCGGCCGTACAGCTGCGGGCAGGTACGGCCCCAGAACACGTCCTGGCACGTCGCCTTGGCGAAGGGGATGAAGGAGATCCCGCTGTAGGAGTTGAGCGCTTTCACCCCGACCGCCTGCGGCATGCTGCCGAGCAAGACGCCGCGCACGGGAGGTGGGGCGCTGGTGGCTCGCACGGTCAGCGGCGGGTCCGCCACCTGGATCGTGTTGCCTACGTAACGGCCGGCAAACCACGCTCTCTGTACGGGTACGTTGCCTGGCGCATTCCAGGGCATCTGGCCGAAGTTCCCCGGGATGACCGCCACCTGCAGGGCCAGGACGGCCACGGTTCCGGCGGCAAGCACGGCAGGCACGAACCTGGGTCGTCGGTAGGAGACGGCGATGGTCACTGCCACCAGGGCCGCTGCCAGCGCGGTGGCTGCGAACTGGCGGCCGGCGCTCTTCGGCAGCGCAGCCCACCCTAGGTACCCGCCGATGGCGACCAGCGCCGCGGACCAGCATGCGCGCGCGCTGAAGCGGTCACGATGCAGGCCGGCCGAGATCGCCAGCGCGATAAGCAGCCAGGCCGGCAAGTACACGTACTCGATCAGCCGCAGCGGCCACCGGAACAGCCACAGGTTAGAAGGCCCCAGCGTGAGCAGCAGGAACACCGCTCCAAACACCAGCAGCGAGACTCGTTCGCGCAGGCCATCCGACAGCCTGCGCCACCGCACCCACGGCAGCAGCGGCAGCACGAACCATCCCATGTAGTCGACAGGGTCGGTCTGCGGGAAGCCGGCGTAGTGCCTCCACCAGCCCACCACCCCTTGGAAGAGTGGCGCGCTCGCCGCGGCGACGCCGGTGAGGTCCCACGTCAGGTCGCCGGTATTGACCACCTTGAAGCCGACAGACCTGTTGGTGACCGCCGCGCTGAGCGGCAGCGGCAGGTACACGACGGCGAACGACATGAACGTGATCGCGCCGGTCACCGCGATGCGCGTGAGGCCGCGCCAGTCACGCACCGCGGCCCGTTCCGCCGCCACCGCGATCAGGGCGACCCCGGTGCCGAGCGCCCCATACGGGCTGCCGGTTGTCAGGGCCAGGTATCCGATGACGATTGGCACCAGCGGGTTGAGCGCCCCCCGGCCGCAGCGCCGTACCGACCACAGGACGTGCACGGTGCCGGTGATGCCCAGCAGGCAGTCCAGCCAGGCGGCCGAGTCCGCGTACAGGGTGAAACCAGCGAACGGGAGCGCTATCGCGACGGCTGCGGCAGCCCCCCGGCGGGCACCGTACTCGCGCGCGGCCAGGTAGGCACCCAGGGCGAGCAGCGTAAGTAGCTGGGTCTTGACGATTACCGCGGCGACCGCGAGCTGGCCGATCTTGTAGATGAACAGCGCGTAGCCAAGGATGACCGGGTTCCAGATGCCGTACTGCACTTCGGCGGCCAAGTTCCCGCCACGCCACAGGCCCGGTATCAGCGTGGGCCAGTGCCCGGCCGCGAGTTGCTGTCCAAGCATGTACCAGGTCGGCATCCACGTGTTGGCGGTGTCGTCCCAGTAGTAGAACCAGTGGTTGGCGAGCAGCGGTATCTGAGCCATCAGCGCAACCGCGACCATGACTCCCAGGGCGGCGGCCACATCACGCCAGCGCCGATTCCGCATCCGTGGTGACTGGGCCAGCTTGGCCGCTTCCTGCCCAAGGACCTTCATCCGGGCAGGAAACGCTGCTCCCCGCAGTATGTTTCGATTTCTGTCAACTACCGTGCCCAAGCCCTCAACCAACCCGATGCCTTGATTTGCACGATCATCAGTAGGCGGTGCAATTTGTGTCGTACCGACACAGGAGAGTACCGCGCCCGCCCCCGCACCTATAAACCGAGATGCCCCATCTTTACCCTTTCCTGTTGACTCCGTGCCCGCAAGGTTGGCTCCGTACCTGCAAGGTTGGTTCCGTACCTGCAAGGTTGGCTCCGTGCCTGCAAGGTTGGCTCCGCACCTGCACGCCACAGTGCGATGGCTTTGCGAGCCGTTGACAGGATGCGGAGGGTGATCGGTGAAATGTCGCGAGGGACCGCGACTCGACAGGTATGTACCCGTGCGTGCCGCTAGCCAGGTGCAGGGCGGCTGAACACACTTTGTCGGCTCGGGTGAAGTTGGCCAGGTCTATGGCTGCATGCGCCCGGAAAATGTCAGTGGCCGGTGCCATGCTCGGACTGTGCATCGAGTGCGGCCCGTCCGATCTCGCCTTGCGGGCGGCCGCCGACGACAACCACTCGGAGGGTCAACGCCATGCTTACCACCAACTACGTGCCCGGAGCTCCCGTCTGGCTCGACCTCGGCAGCACGGACGTCGACGCCGCGGCCTCCTTCTACGGTGCCCTGTTCGGCTGGGAGTTCCAGTCCGCGGGACCCGAGGCCGGGGGCTACGGCATGTTCACGCTCGCGGGAAAGACTGTCGCCGCGGCAGGGCCGCTCACTGAGCAAGGGGCGAGTCCGGCCTGGACAACGTACTTCCACACCCTCGACGCGGACGCCACAGCCAAGGCGGTCCAGCAGGCAGGCGGCACCATCCGTCTCGCCCCGTCCGATGTCTTCACGCACGGCCGGATGGCCGGCTTCGCAGACCCCGCAGGTGCACAGTTCGCCGTCTGGCAGCCCGGCGAGACCAGAGGACTGGACGCGGTTACCGTCCCGAACACGCTGTGCTGGACCGAGTTGCACACGACGGACCCGGCCGCGGCGAAGGCCTTCTATCAATCGGTATTCGACTGGGACACCGAGGACGTGCCCATGGGCGATTTCATTTACACCGTCGTGTCACCGGCAGGCGGCGGGCAGGACGCCAGCCAGGGCGGGATCATGGGGATGACTGACGAGATGCTCAGCGCAGGACTGCGGCCACGCTGGCAGCCGTACTTCGAGGTGACCAACTGCGACGCCATCGTTGCCAAGGCGTCGCAACACGGCGGCACCGTGCCGATGCCGCCCCAGGACGTCGAAGGCGTCGGGCGCATGGCTTCGCTCATCGACCCCTTCGGCGCGCCCTTCTCCATAATTACCAGCGCTGCTGCCTGACCGTAATTACCAGCGCTGCTGCCTGACCGCCGAGAACACCTCGCCTGGCGGCTACGGCTCGTATCGATAGCCCATCCCTGGTTCGTTGATCAGATAGCGCGGGCGAGATGGGTCGGGTTCCAGTTTCCTGCGGAGCCTGGCCAGGTAGAAGCGCAGGTAGTGGGTCTCATGCTGGTATTTGGGCCCCCACACCTCGCTGAGCAACTGGCGGGCGGGAACCAGTTTGCCCGCGTTGCGGAGCAAGATCTCAAGTACGCCCCACTCTGTCGGGGTCAGCCGGACCGGTCCAGGCGAGGTGTCGCTCGCGCTTGCCGCGGACCCGGCTGACGCGCGGCTGGCGCTTGCCGCTGATCCGGGCAAGGCGCCACCAGCGCCTGCCGCGGACCCGGCTGACGCGCCGCTGGCGCCTGCCGCCGATCCAGAGGTGGCGCCGCTGGTGGTTGCCGCGGCTCCGGACGAGCTGCCACTTGCGTCCTGTACAGGCGTGATAGTGCGGGCGGCGAGATCGATCACATGGTTGCCGAGCGTGAACGAGGCGACCTCGGTGCCGCCGACAGACCGGCGCAGCGCCGAGCGGACCCGGGCAAGCAGTTCATCCATGTGGAACGGCTTGGTCACATAGTCGTCCGCCCCTGCGTCGAGGGCGCCGACCTTTCCCCCAGGATCGGCACGGCCGGACAGCACGATGATCGGGACGCGGGTCCAGCCGCGCAACCCCTCGATCACCTGCACACCATCGAGATCTGGCAGGCCGAGGTCCAGAATGACGAGGTCAGGCGGGCACCTGGCAGCAGCGGCCAGCGCCGCCGCGCCGTCAGGCGCGGTCTCCACGTCATAGTGGCGTGCGCGCAGGTTGATTCGGAGCGCCCGAAGCAGCTGCGGTTCGTCATCGACAACGAGCACCCGGGTCATTCCCCTGCCTCCCCTGACGCAAGCATCTGGTCCACGTCCGCTGCACCCGTCGCGTCGGTCGTAGTCGCTGTGTCCGGTGTGCCGGGCGCGTCGGCCGCGTTGACCGTCGATGCGCCCGCTGTGCCGGCCGTGCCAGGGCCGGCTGTGCTGCTGACAGGCAGGCTGATTACCATGGTCAGGCCTCCCCCGGGGGTGTCTTCGGGTTCCAGGCTCCCGCCCATTGCCTCGATGAGACCGCGTGACAGCGCAAGACCGAGGCCCACGCCCGTCTCGGGGTTGCGGTCCCCGAAGCGCTGGAAGGGCTGGAAGACACGCTCCCTGTCCTCGCGCGCAATGCCCGGGCCCCGGTCGGCCACCCGCAACTCCACCCGGCCGCCCAGGCTGCTCGCCGTGATCAGCACCGGCCGGCCAGGCGGACTGTGCTTGACCGCGTTGGACACCAGGTTGGCCACGGCCCGCTCAAGCAGCCCGGGGTCGGCCAGGATCTGCGGCACGTCGTCCATCTCGACCAACTGCACTTTGGCCATCCCGAAGCCGAGGCCGTCCAGGGCGAGTGGCACGATCTCATCGAGCGTGACCGGCCGCAGGCTGAGGCTGAGCGCGCCCGCCTGTAGCCGGCTCATGTCGAGCAGGTTCTCCACCATCCTGGTCAGCCGGTCGAGCGACTCGTCCGCCGTGGCTAGCAGTTCCTCGGAATCCTCCAGGCTCCAGTCGACATCGTGGCTGCGCAGGCTCGTTACGGCCGCCTTGGCCGAGGCGAGCGGGGTCCTGAGGTCGTGACTGACTGCGGCGAGCAGGGCCGTGCGCATCCGGTCCGCTTCAGCGAGCGGCTTGGCCGCTGCTGCCGCCGCCGCCAGCCTTGCCTGCTCAAGGGCGACCCCAACCTGTGCGGCGAAGGCGGTCAGCACCCGCTGATCGGAAGCGGGCAGTACCCGGCCCCGCAGCACGAGGACGACGCCGTCACTAACCGGTACGATCGCGTCGCCGTCCGCGGGTGAAGTACACGGCCGCGGCCCGGTCGCGGCGACCATCCGCCAGTCGTCCCTGCCAGACCGCTCCAGCAGCGCGACCGATTCCATCCCGAACGCCTCGCGGGAACGCTCAAGCAGCGCGGGGATCGCCTCCTCGCCACGCAGTACGCTGTCGGCCAGCGTGGCAAGCGTCTGCGCTTCGGCGGAGGAGTGCGCGGCCCGCCTGCTCTGCCGGCCCGCCGTATCCACGACCGACGCCACGGTCAGCGCCACGAGCACAAACGCGGCGAGGGCGAAGATGTTGTTCGGATCGGCGATGCTGAACTTGTGGATCGGCGGAATGAAGTAGTAGTTCAGCAGCAGTGACGACGACACCGCGGCGAGCAGCGCGGGCAGCAGGCCGCCGAGCCGCGCGATGGCGACGAGCGCGACAAGAAAGACAAGTACCTGGCTGGTCAGGTTGAGGGAGCCGCGGACCTGCGTGAGCAGGGCGGCGAGCGCAGGCGGCGCGATGATCGCGGCGGCAAGCGCCGCCAACTGCCTGCGCGGCTCGAACCGGCCCCACGATCCGGCGGGCCAGCGCCCCTTTCCCGCCCTCTCGTGGGTGACGATGTGCACGTCGATGTCGCCGGACAGGGCGATCACGGTCTCACCTATGCCGCGGAACATCAGCCGGGACACCCGGTTGCGCCTGCTGCTGCCGAGCACCAGCTGGGTCGCGCTGACGGCCCGGGCGAATTCGAGCAGCGCTTGCGTCACGTCGTCCCCGACCACCATGTGATACGTGCCGCCGAGGGATTCCACCAGCCTGCGCTGGGCCGCCAGGTCGGCCGGCGACGCGTCGGCCAGCCCATCGCTGCGCGCCACGTGCACGGCGAGCACGTCCCCGCCGACCGCACGAGCGGCGATGCGGGCGGCGCGCCTGATCAGCGTCCCGCCTTCTGCGCCGCCGGTGAGCGCGACGACCACGCGCTCGCGTGCCTCCCAGACGCCGCCGATGCCGTGCGCATCGCGGTACTGCTTGAGCCCCTCGTCGACCCGGTCCGCTACCCACAGCAGCGCGAGCTCGCGCAGCGCGGTCAGGTTGCCGACACGGAAATAGTTCGACAGCGCGGCGTCGATCTTCTCGGGTGAATACACGCTGCCGTGCGCCATCCGCCGCCGCAGCGCCTCAGGCGACATATCCACGAGCTCGACCTGATCGGCCGCGCGGACGACGTCGTCGGGCACCGTCTCGCGCTGCGGCACGCCGGTGATCTTCTCGACGACATCGTTGAGGGACTCCAGGTGCTGGATGTTGACGGTGGTGATCACCTCGATGCCCGCGTCGAGCAACTCCCGCACGTCCTGCCAGCGCTTCTCGTTGCGGCCGCCCGGCACGTTGGTGTGCGCGAGCTCGTCGACCAGCGCCACTTCTGGCTTCCTGGCGAGCACGGCGTCGACGTCCATCTCGGTGAACCGGGCGTCGCGGTAGGCACGGGTCAGCCGCGGCACCATCTCGAGGTCGCCGATCATCTCCTCGGTGCGCGAGCGGCCGTGGCATTCCACATAGCCGATGACCACGTCCGTTCCGCGGTCGGCGCGGCGCCGACCCTCGTCGAGCATCCGGTAGGTCTTGCCGACCCCCGGCGCCGCGCCGAGATAGACCCGCAGCCGCCCGCGCACCGTGCTTCCTCCGAGAAGACCTGGTTCCGCCAAGGACGCGCGCCCGCGTCAGCCGGTCAGGTTGTCGAGTGCCAGGTTCAGTTCAAGCACGTTGACCCGCGGCTCACCAAGGAACCCGATGTTGCGGCCCTGGATGTGCTTGGTGACCAGGGCCCTGACGGTCGCAGGGCTAAGGTGTCGGGCCGCCGCGACCCGGTTCACCTGCAGGTAGGCGTAGGCCGGTGAGATATCGGGATCCAGGCCCGAACCTGAGGCGGTGACCGCGTCGGGTGGCACGCTGGCCGGGCTCACGCCATTGAACTTCGCGACCGCCTGCCGCCTGGAGTTGATCAAATTCACCAGCACCGGGTTGGTCGGGCCCAGGTTCGACGCGGCGGAAAAGCCCGCGTCGCAACCATAATCGGTCTTGGAGGCCGGGTTCACGGCGTTCGACGGCCGCTCCTGGAAGTACTGCGGCAGCGGGTTGCCCTTGGCGTCGACGAACTCCTGGCAGAGCAGGCTGGAGCCGACCACCTTACCGTGGAAGGTGGCCAGCGAGCCGTTGGCCTGCTTGTGGAAGGCGGCCTGTGAGACGCCCATCACGACGAGCGGGTACGCGACGCCACAGATCACGGTGATCACGATCAGCATGCGCAGCGCGGCGAGGTGCTGGCCGAGCCAGCTGGGAAGTCGTGACATGTCAGTCAGCCACCGAATCCTGGGATGTTCATGATGATGAGGTCGATCAGCTTGATGAAGATGAACGGGATGATCAGCCCGCCCACGCCGTAGATCCACAGGTTCCGGCGGAGCAGGGCCGACGCCGAGGCCGGCTTGTAGCGGACGCCGCGCAGCGCCAGCGGGATCAGCGCGACGATGATCAGGGCGTTGAAGATGATCGCGGAGGTGATCGCCGACTCGGGGCTGTGCAGGTGCATGATGTTGAGCTTTGCCAGCCCCGGGAAAGCGATCGAGAACATGGCCGGCAGCATGGCGAAGTACTTCGCCACGTCGTTGGCGATGGAGAACGTGGTCAGCGCGCCGCGCGTGATCAGCAACTGCTTGCCGATCTCGACGACCTCGATGAGCTTGGTCGGGTTGGAGTCCAGGTCGACCATGTTCCCGGCCTCCTTGGCGGCGGAGGTACCGGTGTTCATCGCCACCCCGACGTCGGCCTGCGCGAGCGCCGGGGCGTCGTTGGTGCCGTCCCCGGTCATCGCGACCAGCTTGCCGCCCTCCTGCTCCTTCCTGATCAGTGCCATCTTGTCTTCCGGCGTGGCCTCGGCGAGGAAATCGTCCACGCCGGACTCGTCCGCGATGGCCTTGGCGGTCAGCGGGTTATCGCCGGTGATCATAACGGTGCGGATGCCCATCGCGCGCATGTGCTCGAACCGCTCGGCGATGCCCTCCTTGACGATGTCCTTGAGCAGGATCACGCCGAGGGCACGGGCGGTGCCGTTCGTCTTCTCGGCCACCACCAGCGGAGTACCGCCCGCGGCGGAGATGGCATCCACCATCGCGCCGAGCTCCGGTGCTGGCACGCCGCCCGACTGCCGGATCCATTCGCGGACGGCGCTGGAGGCGCCCTTACGGACCTCGCGGCCGCCGACGAGATCCACCCCGCTCATCCGGGTCTGCGCGGTGAACTCCACGAATTGCGCGCCCGGCAGCTCGCCCTCGCCGCGTTCACGCAGGCCGTGCTCGCGCTTGGCGAGCACGGTGATCGAGCGGCCCTCCGGTGTGTAGTCGGCCATGCTGGACAGCTGGGCGGCGTCCGCGAGCTCGTCGATCTTGACACCGGTCACCGGCAGGAACTCGGTCGCCTGGCGGTTGCCAATGGTAATCGTGCCGGTCTTGTCCAGCAGCAGCGTGTTCACGTCGCCCGCGGCCTCGACCGCCCGGCCGGACATGGCGAGCACGTTGCGCTGCACGAGCCGATCCATGCCGGCGATGCCGATCGCGGACAGCAGCGCGCCGATCGTGGTCGGGATCAGCGCGACGAGCAGCGCGACCAGGATCACCAGGCTCTGCGGTACGCCGGAATAGAACGCCATCGGCTGCAGCGACACCACGGCGAGCAGGAAGATGATGGTGAGCGCGGCGAGCAGGATGTTCAGCGCGATCTCGTTCGGGGTTTTCTGCCGCTGCGCGCCCTCGACCAGGGCGATCATCCGGTCGATGAACGTCTCACCCGGCTTTGAGGTGATCTTCACCACGATGCGGTCCGACAGCACCCTGGTGCCGCCGGTGACCGCGGACCTGTCGCCGCCTGACTCGCGGATGACCGGTGCGGACTCGCCGGTGATCGCCGACTCGTCCACCGAGGCCACGCCCTCGACCACGTCGCCGTCGCCCGGGATGATCTGTCCCGCCTCCACCACGACGTGGTCGCCGAGCCTCAGCGCGGTGCCCGCGACCTCTTCTTCGCGCAGCGTCGCCTGGCCGGGTTGCCAGCCGGTCAGCCGACGGGCCACGGTCTCCCGCTTGGTCCGCCGTAGCGTGTCGGCCTGCGCCTTGCCCCGGCCCTCGGCCACGGCCTCGGCCAGGTTGGCGAAGACCACGGTGAGCCACAGGAACACGGTGATTGTCCAGGCGAACACCGACGGATTCTTGATCGCCGAATAGGTGGTCAGCACGGAGCCGACCTCGACGACGAACATTACCGGGTTGTGGAACTGGACCCGCGGATCCAGTTTCTTGACGGCGTCCGGCAGCGACCTCCAGATCATCTTGGGGTCGAGCAGGCCGCCGCCGACCCGGTGCGGCTCGGCGCTGGCTTGCTTTTCCGCCGGTGCCGGGGTCTCGGGTGCGCTTGTCAGTGACATCAGTGCAGTCCTTCAGCGAACGGGCCCAGCGCGAGCGCCGGGAAGTAGGTCAGTCCGACGAGGATGAGGATCACGCCAATGAGCATGCCGACGAACAGTGGCTTGTGGGTTTCGACCGTCCCGGCGCTGGCCGGTACCGGCGTCTGCCTGGCCAGCGAACCCGCGAGCCCCAGCACGAAGATCTCCGGTGCGAACCTGCCGAGCAGCATCACGATGCCGCCGACGGTGTTGTACCAGGTGGTGTTCGTGGTCAACCCGGCGAACGCGGAACCGTTGTTGTTGGCCATCGAGGTGAACGCATACATGATCTCGGTCAGGCCGTGCGGGCCCGGATTCAGGATCGAGGACAGCGGGGAGGTTTTCGGCGTCGGCCAGTTCCTGAGCGCGAGCGACAGCCCGGCCGCGGTCAAGATGACCGTGGGCAACGTCAGAAAGTACAGCGCCGCGTACTTCATCTCGGTCGGCCGGATCTTCTTGCCGATGTACTCCGGTGTCCGGCCGACCATGAGCCCGCCGACGAACACCGTCACGATCGCCAGGACCAGGATGCCGTACAGTCCCGCGCCTACACCGCCGGGTGCGACCTCGCCCAACGCCATATCGAACAGCGCGATGCCGCCACCGAACGCGGTAAACGAGTCATGGAAGGAGTTCACCGCCCCGGTGGAGGTCACCGTCGTCGAGGCGGCGAACATCGACGAGCCGGGGATGCCGTACCTGACCTCCTTGCCCTCCATCGCGGCGTGTGCCGCCATCGGGGCGGCACCCGCGTGCTGCGCCTCGAAGAAGCTGATGCCACCGACGGCGGCGAGCCAGATGACCACCATCACCGCGAGCAGCGCATAGCCCTGCCGCGTGTCCCCGACCATCTTGCCGAACGCGCGCGTCAGCGAGAACGGGATGACCAGGATCAGGAAGATCTCGAAAATGTTGGTAAACGGATTCGGGTTCTCGAACGGGTGCGCCGAGTTGGCGTTGAAGAAGCCGCCACCGTTGTTCCCCATCTCCTTGATGACCTCCTGCGAGGCCACTGGGCCGCCGACCATGGTTTGGTGCTGCCCAGCCAGCGTGCTGACGGCGTGCGTGACCGTGAAGTTGTCGATCACCCCGCCCGCCGCCAGGATTAGCGCCCCGACGAACGCCAGCGGCAACAGCAGCCGCAGCACGCACCGGGTGAGGTCTACCCAGAAGTTGCCCAGCCGGTCGGTCTTGCGCCGCATGAACCCGCGGACCAACGCGATGGCGATCGCGATGCCGACGGCGGCGGAGGCGAAGTTCTGCACCGCCAGGCCGCACATCTGGACGATGTAGCCCATCGTCGACTCGCCGGAGTAGTTCTGCCAGTTGGTGTTGGTGGTGAACGAGACGGCGGTGTTCCACGCGAGGGCTGGCGGAACCCGAGTAAACCCGAGCGAGAGCATCAGGTGGTCCTGTATGCGCTCGAGCAGGTACACGGCGAGCACGGACATGATCGAGAACGCGAGCATGCTGCGGAGGTACGTGCTCCACTTCTGGTCCGCGTTCGGGTCGACACCGATGGTCTTGTAGATCCCGCGTTCCACCCGCCAGTGCTTCTCCGACGTGAAGATACGGGCGATGTAGTCGCCGAGCGGCTTGTAGCAGACCGCCAGGGCGAGCACGAGCAGGCCGACCTGGAGCCAGCCAGCGGCTGCACTAGACATCAGAACTTCTCCGGGAGGATCAGGGCCAGCACGAGGTAGACGGCCAGCGCGACGCCGGCGATCAGGCCGATGATGTTGTCAGCGCTCAAAACGCTCGACCCCCCAGACCAGCAGGCCGAGCACGGCAAATACCAGCACCGTGAGCCCGATGTAGATCAGGTCCGACATGGTTGTGCTCCTTTGTGCTCTTTGCTCGCTCCTACGACCGCCGCGCTTTGCGGCTGCGCCAAAGCTCCTGCGCGCTCGCGCCGCTGCGATGCATCCCCGCGGCGAACGCCACAGGTCCTTGGCAAGTAAAGGCTCGAATTGTGGCGGAATGGGCCGTCCTAACGGACCCCTGACAGGCCGGCCGATCTTCCTAACAGGTTCCTAACAAGCGGTCGCAGCCGTCCCTCGCGAAGGCAGCCGCGTGCCTAAATCCGGGGCATCAGCAGCTGAGGTGCTCGATGGCCGTTGCGCCCTAGAGTGAGTCCCCTATGGCGGCGACGCGGAAACGCCAATAATGGTGGGCGCCGACGGCGAGACCGGGGCGACCGGAACCGGCAGCGACCCCAGCATCGACGACGACGGCGGCGGCGGCAAAGGCGCAGGCGGCGACGGGGAAGAAAAGTCCCGGCTGACCGCGCTGCAAGGGCTCGCCGCGCTGTCCCTCGACGCGCTGTCGTCGGTCGCCTACGGTCCCGAGGCGATCGTGGTGGTGCTGGCCGCTGCCGGCACCGCCGCCCTCAAGTACACGCTGCCGGTGACCTTGGCGATCGTGGCGCTGCTGGCCATCCTTGTCGTCTCGTACCGGCAGGTGATCGCCGCGTTCCCCAGCGGCGGCGGCGCGTACGCGGTGGCGCGCAGGCACCTCGGGCAGCAGCCGAGCCTGGTCGCGGGCGCCTCGCTGATCATCGACTACGTGCTCAACGCCGCTGTCGGGGTCTCCGCCGGCATCGCGGCCCTGACCTCGGCGTTCCCCTCCCTCTACGGGGCCAGGGTGTGGCTGTGCCTGGCGGCGCTCGCCCTCATCACCGGGATCAACCTGCGCGGTGTCGCCGACTCGGCCCGGGTCTTCATCGGGCCGACCATCTTGTTCATCGCCGCCATCGGCGTGGTCATTGTGGCCGGGATCGTGCGCAGCCATCCGGCGGTGCCGCCCGCGCACGTCACGGAGCAAGCCACCGAGACGGTCGGCCTGCTGCTGCTGCTCAAGGCGTTCGCCTCGGGCTGCTCCGCGCTGACCGGAGTGGAGGCGATAGCGAACGCGGTCCCGGCGTTCCGGGCGCCGCGGGTGCGCGGGGCGCAGCGCACCGAGGTCATGCTTGGCGTCGTCCTCGGCGTCATGCTGATCGGCCTGGCCATCCTGATCCGCAAGTTCCACGTCGGCCCGGTGCCAGGCGAAACGGTCCTCGCTCAGCTCACCGACGCGTCGGTCGGCCACAACATCATCTTCTACGTCGTGCAGCTCACCACGCTGGTGCTCCTCGCCTTGGCCGCAAACACCTCGTTCGGCGGCATGCCGGTCCTGTTGAGCCTGCTCGCCAGGGACAACTTCCTGCCGCACCTGTTCTTCCTGCGAGCCGACCGGCAGGTGCACCGCTACGGCGTCGGCGTGCTCGCGCTGCTCGCGGCGATCCTGCTCGTGGTCGCCCGCGGCGACACCCAGGCGCTCGTGCCGGTGTTCGCGATCGGCGTGTTCGTCGGCTTCACCCTTTCCCAGTTCGGCATGGTCAGGCACTGGCGCGCCGATCACGGCCCGGGCTGGCAGGGGCGCGCGGTCATCAACGGCGTGGGTGCCGTCGCGTCGGGGGCCGCCATCGTCATCGAGCTTGTCAGCAAGTTCACCGAGGGCGGCTGGCTGGTCGTCGTCACGATCCCCGCGCTTGTGCTGCTCTTCCTGCGCATCCACCACGCCTACGACCGCATCGGCGTGCAGCTCGGGCTCGGCGAGCAACCGCCACCGCCGCAACGGCAGCGCTCCTTGGTCGTCGTCCCTGTCGCGGGGATGTCACGGCTCACCGGAGAGGGGATCTCGGCCGCCCTCTCACTCGGCGAGGATGTGGTCGCCGTCACCGTCTGCTACGCCGATCCCGAGGAGATGGCGTCGCACGCCCAGTTCCGCGAGCGGTGGAACAGCTGGCAGCCGGACATCCAGCTGGTCACGCTGAATTCACGGCGCAGGTCTCTCGCCGCGCCCATCGTCGACTATCTCAAGCAGCTCGAGCACCAGGAGCGCTATCACCGGCTCGTCGTGCTGATCCCGGAGGTGCAGCCCGCCCGGCCCTGGCAGTGGATCATGCACAACCAGCGCGGCAGGGTGCTTGACCGGGCGATCAGGCGCGGCACGAGCAATGTGGTGATCTGCAGGCTGCGGTTCCGGCTGAATACCTGGGAGGTCGCGGGAGCGGACGCCGGCCCGCCCAAGTAACCGTCGCGTCCACTCGGCAACCTCGCGGTTTCCGCGGTCCTCGGCTCGGCCGCCCGCCAGGTCCGCTGACAAGCCGCCCAGACCGCGCGCCCGGCGGGATGAGTCGCGCCCGCTGGCGTGAATGGCGCTCCGCTGCCATGAATCGGGCATGCTTGAGGCATGAAACGCGGCCAGCTGCGCATCTATCTCGGGGCGGCGCCCGGAGTTGGCAAGACCTACGCGATGCTCGGCGAGGGACACCGGCGGATTGAGCGCGGCACCGACGTGGTGGCGGGGTTCGTCGAGACCTACAACCGGCCGCTGACGGCGCAACTCCTCGAAGGCCTCGAAATCGTGCCTCGCCGCGTGATGAGCTACCGGGGCGCCACGTTCGAGGAGATGGATATCGACGCGCTGCTGGCGAGGAAACCACATGTCGCGCTCGTCGACGAACTCGCCCATACAAACGTCCCAGGCTCGCGTAACGCCAAGCGCTGGCAGGACGTGGAGGAATTGCTCGCGGCCGGCATCGATGTGATCTCCACGGTGAACATCCAGCACCTGGAGTCGCTCAACGACGTCGTGGAGAAGATCACCGGGGTGCCGCAGCGGGAGACCGTGCCCGATTCTGTCGTCCGCGCCGCGGACCAGATCGAGGACGTGGACATGGCACCTGAGGCGTTGCGGCGGCGGATGGCGCACGGCAACGTCTACGCGCCAGAGAAGGTCGACGCCGCGCTATCCAACTACTTCCGGGTCGGCAACCTTACCGCGCTGCGCGAGCTCGCGCTGCTGTGGGTGGCCGACCGGGTCGAGGAAGGACTGCTCAAATACCGGGCCGACCACGACATCGGCCCCACCTGGGAGGCCCGTGAACGAGTAGTCGTCGCCCTCACAGGTGGCCCCGAGGGCGACACATTGATCAGGAGGGCGGCGCGCATCGCCGGCCGCACGGCCGGCGGCGACCTGCTCGCCCTGCACGTGACCAAATCCGACGGCCTGACCGGCGCGAACCCTGCGGCGCTCGCGGCCCAGCGCCGCCTGGTGGAGTCCCTCGGCGGCTCCTACCACCAGGTGATCGGCGACGACGTCCCGACGGCCCTGCTGACGTTCGCCCAAGCGGAGAACGCGACCCAGCTCGTGCTCGGGGCGAGCAGACGGTCATGGCTGGCCGCGATGCTCAGCGGGCCCGGAATCGGCTCACGGACGATCCACGGGTCCGGCGACATCGACGTGCACATCGTCACCCACCCGCACATGGGCCGCAGGCGCCGGCGGGCCCACATGCACGGCTCGCTGAGCCCGCATCGGAGGGTCTACGGCTTCGCCATTGCCGCCGTGGCCCTGCCGCTGCTCACCTTGCTGCTCACGAACGCGCGCGGCAGCCTCAACCTGGTCAGCGACGTGCTGTGCTTCCTCGTCGTCGTGGTCGTGGTGGCCCTTGTCGGCGGACTGTATCCTGCGCTGTGCGCGGCCATCGCGGCCTCGCTGCTGATCAACTACTTCCTTGTCCCGCCGCTGCACACGTTGAACATCGCCGACCCGAACGACGCCCTGGCCCTTGGCGTCTTCATCGTGGTCGCCGCGGCGGTCAGCTCCGTGGTCGACCTCGCCGCGCGGCGCACCAGGCAGGCGGCCCGGGCAAGCGCGGAATCCCAGACCCTCGCAACGCTGGCCGGTACCGTCATGCGTGGCGAGGCCAGTGTGGACGCGATGCTCGAGCGGGTCCGCGAGGCTTTCGCGATGAGGTCGGCCAGCCTGCTCGAGCGGTCGGACGGCGCCGCCGCGGGCACCCCGCGCGGCCCCGCCTGCACCTGGAACGTCACCGCTTCGGCGGGCGCCGAGCCGGCGTCGCGGCCCGAGGACGCCGACGTGGACGTGCCCGTCGGCGACGAGTTCTGCCTTGCGCTGCGCGGGCGCCCACTGCCGGCCGAGGACAGGCGAGTGCTCGGCGCCTTCGCGGCGCACGCCGCGGCCGCTTTCGAGCAGCACAGGCTCACCGAGGCCGCGGAAGCCGCCAAACCCATCGCGGAGGCAGACAAGTTGCGCACGGCACTGCTGGCAACGGTCAGTCACGACCTGCGGAGCCCGCTCGCTGCCGCCAAGGCCGCTGTCACTAGCCTGCGAAGCAGCGACGTCATCTGGTCGCCCGACGAGTCTGCCGAACTGCTTGCGAGCGCCGACGAGTCGCTTGATCAGCTCAACAGGCTCGTGGACAACCTGCTTGACATGAGCCGACTGCAAGCCGGGGCGCTGTCGATGCGGAATGTGCCGACCAGCCTCGAGGAGATCGTGGCGCACGCCCTGGCCGACCTCGGGCGGGAGGCCCGGGGCATCAGGCTGGTCGTCTCGTTCGGGCTGCCGCTTGTCCTCGCAGACCCGGCCCTGCTCGAACGGGTGGTGGTGAACCTGCTGACCAACGCCATCCGCTACTCCCCCGCCGGTGCGCCCCCGACGGTGACCGCGAGCGCCCTCGGCGACCGGGTGGAGCTACGGGTGATCGACCGCGGGCCCGGCATTCCGCAAGCCGACCGCGACCGGATGTTCGCGCCTTTCCAGCGCCTCAACGGTGCCGAGAGCCCCACGGGCGCCGGACTCGGGCTGGCGCTTTCGCGCGGTCTCACCGAGGCCATGCACGGCACGCTCACGCCGGAGGACACTCCCGGCGGCGGCCTGACCATGACGGTCTCGCTACCCGTGAGCAGTACCAGCACACCGGGCGCAAGCACAGCCACCCTAACAAGCACACCCGCCCTAACAAGCACAGCGGACACAAGCCCAGCGGACACAAGCACAGCGGACACGACAAGCACAGCGGGCACAACAAGCACAGCGGGCACAACAAGCACAGCGGGCACAGACGCTACAGTCGGCCGGAAGGCCGCGGGCGCGTCTGAGCAGCAGGAGCAGGCATGACGCGCGTGCTTGTAGTGGACGACGAAGCGCAGATCGTCCGCGCCTTGCGGATCAACCTGCGGGCACGGCAGTTCGACGTGCTGACCGCCGCGACCGGCACCGAGGCGCTGCGCGCCGCCGCCAGCCACCCGCCCGATGTGGTCCTGCTCGACCTCGGCCTGCCCGACCTGGAAGGTGTCGAGGTGATCGCGGGACTCCGTGGCTGGACCGACGCACCGATCATCGTGCTTTCCGGCCGGTCCGACGCCACCGACAAGGTGGACGCGCTCGACGCCGGCGCGGACGACTACGTGACGAAACCGTTTGGCATGGACGAACTGCTCGCCAGGATGCGGGCCGTCACCCGTCGCGTCCAGCCGCACGAGGCCGCGCCAAGGGTGACGTTCGGCACCGCGACGGTGGACCTGGCCGCGCGGCGGGTCACCCGCTCGGTGAACGGCACCATCAGCGATGTGCGGCTCACCCCGACCGAATGGCACCTGATCGAGGTGCTGCTCCGGCACCCGGGAAAACTGCTCAGCCAGCGCCAGCTGCTCACCGAGGTGTGGGGCCCTGGCTACGCCGACGCAGCAGGCAATCTCCGCCTGTACATGGCGCAGCTAAGGCGCAAACTCGAACCGGATCCGTCCCGGCCGCGCTACCTGCTCACCGAACCCGGCATGGGTTACCGCTACCAACCAGAATCCTGACGCCGATGGTTCGGCTCAGATAATTACGACTTACCTGCCTTGCAGGACCCGTCGAAACGCGCCAATCGCGGCAATTGCCGCGGCGACGAAGGCGGTAGCAAAAAGGGCACGGCCCGAATGGCTATCCCGGGTGCTTGCGGGAACCTGCACGTTGACCAATATGCAGCCAGGGTCGGCACCGGTCATGAGGGCAACGAGGTCTTTCGCGGTGCTCTCTGCGTCATCGAGGCTGCGGACCTGGGTGACGCGACCAGATTCAAGCTCGGGAACGGTGATCTCCCACCAACGCCCAGCGCGCGCGCAAATCGCCGTGTAGGTCATGCAAGCCACCTCCCCGGGGGGCGTACTCACTGGAGCCATCCCTTCGGTAGACAGGAGAGATCCGCACAGATGTTGCGGATCACGCCCGGGCTAATCTCGTTGTGCCGCGGAACCGCAGTCGTGTGCTTGCCACATGGGCATTGCCACTTCTCATGGATACCCTGTTCGTATGCTTTGACGCAATCGTGGGCACGCAGCGCCTTGACGAAGCGGCGCTTACTCATCGGCTTCACGTTCGCTTTTTACCTGACAGGACTGACACATCGACGCCAGCAACCGGGCGTCAGCGTAGCGCGGCGCCTCCTCGGACGGGGAAACCTGCGATGCTCAGCCGGGCCGTCGGCCGCAGTCCATGAGCAGCGATCGGACGGTCTGGCGCACGCCGCCCCGGGTGAGGCGGTACAGGTGAGCTGTGAGCAGATCCTCGAACCCCGCGTTCGCGCCGAGATCACCGAATACCTCGCGCACATGGAGCAGGGCGGCCGCCACGTCCTTGGCGCGTGACACACCGCGCAGCCGTTCGGTAAAAATCCCGGCCAACGGGTCGTCGACAGCGAACGAGCGCCCATCGTCGCTCCTACCCGTTGCGACGTGCCGCATCCAGGCCGCCACCGCCAGCGATGCCCAGATCGGCTCGGCCCCGGCGCGGTAACGGTCCCTGATGGTGCCGAGCAGCCGCTGCGGCAGCTTCTGGCTGCCGTCCATGGCTACTTGCGCGGTCTTGTGGCGCAACGCGGGGTTGGCGAAGCGCGGCAACTGCTGCGCCTGATACGCGGCCAGATCGGTCCCCGCGGGGGGATCAAGCGTGGGCGCCACGTCCTCGCCGAGCAGCCGCAGAACGTAGCTGGCCAGCTCGGGGTCCGCCGCCGCGGCGGCGATGTACTCGTATCCGGCCAGGCCGCCCAGGTAGGCGAGCGCGGAGTGCGCGCCGTTGACGACGCGGAGCTTCATGATCTCGTAAGGTGCGACGTCGGGCACGAGCAGCGCGCCTGCCCGTTCCCACCGCGGCCGGGGCCCGGCGAAGTCATCCTCGATGACCCAGTGCGAGTCGGGCTCCGCCACGACCGTCCCCTCGTCCCGCACCCCCAGCAGCGCAGCGGCGTCGGCGCGATCGGCTTCCGTGGCGGCGGGGACGATGCGGTCGACCATCGTGGCGGGAAACCGCGCCGCCGCGGCCATCCAGCCGGCGATGGCATTCCGTGCGGCGCCGATGTTCCTGGCACCGACGTTCCTGGCACCGACGTTCCTGGCACCGGTGTTCACGGCGCCGGCGGTCCCCGCACTGGCGATCCCCGCACTGGCGATCCCCGCGTAATGCGCCAGGTACTGCTCGACCAGGCCGCGCAGCGTGCTGCCGTTGGAAGGAAGATTGTCGCAGCACACGATCGTCAGCGGCGGGCCGTCCGCCGCGGCGCGAGCGGCAAGCCCCGCGGCAAGCTGGCCGACCACGGTACGCGGCGGCCGTCCAGCCAGGTCGGCGGCGACCTCGGGGTCGGCGAGCCGCAGGCGACCACTGGCGGGATCATGCCGGTAGCCCTTTTCCGTGACGGTGAGCGTGACGACGGTGACGGCGGGTTCGGCAATCTTGGCGACCACCTCGGCCGGATCCGCCCCGGCGAAAGCCACCTCGCGGATCGCGCCGATAACCTGCGGGCACACCTCATCGGCGGAACGCACAAGCACGGTGTAGAGGCAATCCTGCGGTACAAGCTGGTCGGCCACGCTACCGCTGCGCTGGGTGAATCCCGCGATAGCCCAGTCGCCGCACGCCTCGGTGTAGACGGCCTGGTGGGCGCGGTGGAACGCGCCGACGCCCAGATGCACGACGGCGACCTTGCGCCCGCGCGGATCGGTGGCCGGGCGCAGGTGCGGCGGGATCCTGCCGAGCGTGGCGTACCGCAGCCGGTCTGTCACGGGACTGCCGGTCCTGCCGGGACACGTTCTTGTTGGGTGCTGAATCGGCTGGGCAGGACCGTCGCTCGACGATGCGGCGGCACGGCTTTGGTGCTCACATCACCACGCCCAGCTGCCACGGGGTGAACTCCTCGTCTCCGAAGCCGAGAAGCTCACTGGCTGTGGCACGACCCGAGGCCACCGCGAGAACCCGATCGAAGATCTTCCGGCCAACGTCGGACACGCTGGCCTCGCCGTCCGCGATCACTCCACAGTTCACGTCCATGTCCTCGCCCATCGCCGCGTGGGTGCGTGAGTTGGAGCAGA
>DATIYI010000415.1:0-3887 GCA_035517695.1 Streptosporangiaceae bacterium | reverse complement strand
CTCCACGGCGACTTCCCGGAAATCGTCGCGGTACAGCCACAACCGGTGCCCGATCAGCAGCTCAACGGCCGCCTCCGCGGCGAACAGGCCCTTCGCCCACACACGAAGTGCGGCAGCGAGATCCTCGAAGTGGGTAGTGTGTCGGGTCATCCATGCACTGGGGCCGCGACCCCGTCCTGGAGAAACACTACGTACCCACCCGGTCCCAGCGGGCCCGCTCCGTGCTCACCTTCTTCGCCCAGGACACCGGAACCCACAACCTCGTCTACGGCAACGCCGACATCTCCAAGGCCAGCCAGGCACGCGAGGTCATCGCCTTCTGCGACCACTGGAAACAGGTCTCGGGAGCCGACCCGAAGATGCTGATCATGGACCAGAAAGTCACCACCCAGGAAGTCCTCGGCGAGCTCGACACCCGCGGCGTCAAGTTCATCACCCTCCGCATGCGGTCACCGTCGCTGAGGAAGCACATCAACGGCCTCGCCCCCGGCGACTTCACCACCATCACCCTGGACCGGCCCGGGCCGCACAACCGCCCCAAGGTGCACGAAGACCCCGCCGTCAAGCTCACCAGCTACCCCGGCACCGTCCGGCAGCTGGTCATCACCGGCCTAGGCCGCGAGCAGCCCACCGTCACCATCACCATCACCAACCAGATCAAGACCCGCGCGCTCGTGCAGCAGTACGCCCGCCGGATGACCATCGAACAGCGGCTCGCCGAGATCATCCGCGCGTTCTGCGCCGACGCGCTCTCCAGCACGGTCAACCTCAACGTAGACCTCGACGTCATGCTGGCCGTCCTCGCCCACGCCCTCACCGCCGCCATCCGCGCCCGGCTCCCCGGCTACGCCACCGCCACCCCCGACACCATCCAGCGACGCTTCCTGGAAACCCCCGGCCAGATCATCACCACCCCCGACGCCGTCACCGTCCGCCTCGACCGCCGCGCTTTCTCACCCGTCCTCCGCCAAGCCGACCTCCCGCAAGCCACCCCGGTCCCCTGGTGGGATGGACGCCCCATCCGCTATGAAATCACCTGAGGTTGCGCCGAACCTCCTGCACGGAAATCCGCGCTAACTCGACTTTCGCAATTTGAGGCCTCTGGAAATTCCCCGTGGGTATGACCCGTATGGGTGCCGAGAACGGTGTCACTGCCGCTGACCTGGTCTTCGCTGTTGTGCGAGGGGCCCATGAAGTCAGGTATCTGGCTGCGCGGTCACGGCAGGCTCGAGCACTGTCAGTACTCGTGTCACTACGACTGGCCTACTTCGCGGTGCTCGGGGCGTTCGGCTGGCTTGCCCTGCTCGCCCGGTCCAACCGCGCCAGGACGCCGAGATCCTCATCCTGCGCCATGCGCTCACCGTGCTCCAGCGCGGGGTGAAGACACCGAAACTGTCCTGGGCCGACCGCGCGATCCTGTCCGCGCTGGCATGGATGCTGCCCAAGGACCATCTCCGCCACCTTCAGCTGATCGTCTCCCCACGCACCCTGCTGCGCTGGCACGCCAACCTGGTCAGGCAGCGCTGGGCGTACCCGCGCCGCACTCCGGGACGGCCACGCACCGCACAGCCCATACGGGCGCTGGTGCTGGAAATGGCGAAGGATAATCCGTCCTGGGGGTACCGGCGCATCCACGGCGAGCTGACCGGCCTGGAATACAAGCTCGCGCCGTCGACGGTCTGGCAGATCCTCAAGGACGCGGGCATCGACCCCGCACCCAGGGGGGCCGGCCAGACTTGGCGGGCGTTCCTGGCCAGCCAGGCCAAGACCATCCTCGCCACGGACTTCTTCCACATGGAAACCGTGTTTCTGCGCCGCCTGTACGTGCTGTTCTTCATCGAGCACGGTACCCGGCGCGTGCACCTGGCCGGGGTCACCGCCCATCCGGCCGGCGCGTGGGTGACCCAGCAAGCCCGTAACCTGCTCATGAGCCTCGAAGATCACGCTGATGACGTGAAGTTCTTGATCCGTGACCGGGACGCCAAGTTCACCGCGGCGTTCGATGCCGTGTTCACCGCGGCAGGCGTGCGGATCATCAAGACACCCGTGCGGGCGCCCCGGGCGAACGCGATCGCCGAGCGCTGGATCGCCAGCGCCCGCCGCGAGTGCCTGGACCGCATCCTGATCACCAGCAAACAACACCTGCGCCTGGTCCTGAGCGAGTACATCGAACAACACGCACCGGCCGCACCGGACGCTGCAGCAGAACCCGCCTGCCGGGTGCCCGCATCCACCCGCAACAGGCACAAGTATCCGGGTGCTGCGGCGAGACAGGCTCGGCAGCCTGATCCACGAATACGCCCAGGTCGTATGAGGTGACCCAGTTTTCGGCACCCACAGGCACCGGGAACGGTTACGTCAAGGTCGTCAAGATCGGCCGATCCAATGATGTCTGCGCGCACGCGGCCGACGAGGCCGGCGCGCTCGCCTGCGGCACGAACGTCGCAAGAACGCGGCCGTCACCAACGTCAGCGCCGACCTGGCGGACACAACCTGCCGAGCGTGCCGCGCGTTCTTGGGCCTCGATGACACCGGCGACACTACCCTCCGGCTCGAAGCTCTGTTCGTGCTCTCCCGCACCCTCGGCCTGCGGCCTGGCGAACTGCGCCCGCTCACCTGGGATCACGTCGACTCGCGGGCGGCGTCATCCACGTATGGCGATCCACGCGCAGCGACGGCGACACCAAGACACCAACGTCACGGCGCTCGCTCCAACTGCTCCAAACGCGCTGTGACCGCGCTCAAGACGCACCGGAAGCGCCAGGCGGCCGAGCGCCTCGCCGCGGGCGAGATGTGGCAGGAGCACAACCTCGTGTTCTGCCACGAGGACGGACGTCCTACACCCGCGACGCGCTCAACTGGCGGTTCGGCAAGCTCACCCGCCACGCCGGCCTCGGCCACTGGCACGCCCACGAAGGACGCCACACGGCCGTGTGCATCACGAGCAGCAACGATGTCCCCATCCAGGACATCAGCGACACGGTAGGCCACAAGTCCACGCACGTCACCGAAACCGTCTACCGCCACGTCATGGTGCCAGCGATCCGCGGCGGCGCGACCGTCATGGACGACGTATTCGGCAACGATCAGACCGGCGAGACCGACGATCCGGGCACGGCCGCAGACGCCTGAATACGTCTGAACCCGTTGTCACTTGGGCAGTCACTTAAAATAGAACAGATGTCCGCAGAACCAGTGGAGCTAAGGGGACTCGAACCCCTGGCCTCTTGCATGCCATCAGCAGGCAGCACGTCCGCCAGCGTGCTTCCCGCAGGTCACCGTCCTAGCTCGTATACTCCAGTCCGCTCCCGTGCGCTCCGGTTGCTGCACTTCCGTGCTGCACCGCTCCTGACGACCGCGGCGAGCGGCTCGGCTGATGACCAGCACAGACGAGCCGGTGCAGCTCAAGGGCAAGGCTATCGCCACGCCCATATGCTCGCTGTAATCACCTGCCTACATTAGGCGAGCGAGGAGGGGGCACCATGGACTTCGTCAGGATCAACCGCTATTGGCCACTCGTCGTCGGCGGGGTTGTCGCCCCCGTCGTCCTCACTACCCTCTTGCTGCTCCTGGTCAAGGACAGCGGCGCCGTCTCCTATCAGTGGCTCCTGTGGCTCCAGCTGCCGCTGTTCAACTTCCACGAGTACGAGGAGTACTTCCTCCCGGGCGGCTTCAAGCACTTCATCAACGTCGACTCGCCTCTCGCTTCAAAACCGCCGTCGGAAGACGCGCCGCTGAACGATCCCTACGAGTTCGGAGTCAACGCGTTCTTCTGGACGATCATCATCACCGGGGCGCTGCTCGCGAACGTCGCCCCGTGGGTGGGGCTCATCGGCGTCATGCTGCAGCTCTGTGTCAACAACTTCACCCACACCGTGGTGTTCCAG
>DATIYI010000414.1:0-4820 GCA_035517695.1 Streptosporangiaceae bacterium | reverse complement strand
AGGGATGGCAGCTATCGAGGAGGATGGGGAGGAGCAGGGCACGAAGATCAGCGCAGGTCGGACGAAGGCCGCCGTGCCATTAGCGTGCCATTAACCACGGTAACGACAGGTCTCAGACCTCCGGAAGTCCCTCTGCGAAATGGGCGGGCGTTGCACAGCGTTGTTGATCTTCCACCGGGAAGAAGTTCCTCCACTATGGCGCACGACAGAACATTCTTCGTATGGAGCACCCAATGGATGAAGAATCTTGATGTTACTCATTGGTAGATGGTTCGGAGCTTTAACAAGCTTCCGCAGCGGCCTCGGTCGCGTTTCCGCAGGTAGTGGCCTTGCTCATCACGAAACTTCCGGAGGTCTGGGTCTCTCACGGCCGCTGACGGACAACTCATCTCGCAGGTCAGATGCCATAGGAGCCCGGACGGCTCAGATTCCCAAGCTGACAGTGGGAGTTCGATTCTCCTCACCCGCTCCACGCACGAAGGCCGAGGCCAGAGGAACGTTTGGGCGCTGGCTGCTGGTGAGTTCGCTGTTCGAACGGGCCGTTCCGCGGTTTGCTCATCGCCAGCTCCGCGGACGCGGCAGGGGTTGCGCGGCAGGATCTTGTCCTCCTCCACGGCGGTGGTGAGCACCGCAGGCAGGGAGCAGCCGGTAAGCCTTACCTTGCTGCCACCGAGACCGCAACCCCCGAGCTGAGCAGCTCGCTCCGCCACTGCCTGATCATCGCCGTGGACAGCTTGCCGAGCGGCACGCCGCCGAGGGAGGGAGCGATGTGCTTCCGGAGCAGCCAGAAGTAGAGGTCTGACGTGCGGGGGCGAAGGCCCGGCCGCTGCGCTATCCATCTCTCCGCGTAGTCCCGTAGCTCAACCTTCCCAAGCTCGGGGTCGGTCCACTCGCCGTGGTAAATCCGCACCTCGATGAGGGCCAGGAAGCGCTCGGCGTCGGACTTTGCTCGAAAGTCTCCGGGCCGTAGCAGCGCTGGCCATCCAGTCCGGGATAGCTGGCCTGATAACGGCCAGACGGCGACCGCCGGATGTTCCCTAACCGCCAATGACCTGGCCTGTTGCCTTTCGTCATCAAGCCACCCCTGCGGCCCTTCCAGGCGCTGACCGAGGTGATCGGTGCGACCCGGCCTGCGGCGACGAACTCAGCCAAAGCTGACTCACTGATCCTCACATGACGGCCGACCTCGATGAACTCGATCCGCCGTTGCGCGACGAGCCGCCGGATGAAGCGGACCGACGTACTCAGTCGTTCCGCAGCAGCCTTGACCGTCAGCAGCTGGTCGCACGTCGGAAGACGAGCGCTGCTCACGCAGCCTCCCCGGTTGCCGAAACTTCTGCGGTGGGTGGCCTGTGGGGTGCCAGAACTCAGCCACCGGTCTTGACCTCGGGTTTCTACGCGGCCCGCTCGTATTCGTTGAGGAGTCCGCCGAGAACGGGCCGGCGCTTGATCCGCTGCTGGGAGAGGTCGGCGGCGGGGTGGTCGGGCCGGGGCGGGCGGAGTTCGCGGCTGCGATGGGGCCGTCGTCCGTTGTAGTGCCGGGCATACTCGGTGAGGACCGACCGCAGGTGCCGTTCGCCGAAGATCAGCATCCGGTCGGTGACCTCCGTCCGGGCGGTGAGCACGAACCTTTCGGCATAGGCGTTCGCGCGCGGGCTCCGGGGCGGGATCTTCACGGCCTCGATGCCCGCGCCGGCCAGGGTCGTGTCGAAGGATGCGGTGAACTGCCCGGCCCGGTCGCGGACCAGGAACCGGAAGTCCGCGGCCCGGTCACCGAGATCCATGAGCAGATTGCGGATCTGCTGGGTGGTCCACAGCCCGTCCGGGTTCGCGGTCACCCCGAGGATGTGCACGTAGCGGCTGCCGACCTCCATCACGAACAGGCAGTACAAGCGGCGGAGCGTCACCGCGCAGTCCACGTGGAAGAAGTCCGCCGCCAGCATGGTCGCAGCTTGGGCGCGCAGGAACTGCCGCCAGGTCGTGTCGGTGCGCCGCCTCGGCGCTGGAGGGATCCGCAACGCCTTGAGGACCCGGCGGATCGTGGATGCGCCGACCCGGTGGCCGAGCTTGAGCAGCTCGCCCTGGAGCCGCTGGTACCCCCACGAGGCGTTCTCGGTGGCGAGCCGCTCGATCAGCGCGGCGATCTCGGCGCTCACCGGCGGCCGTCCCGTCCGGTCCGGGTAGGTCCACTTCCGGGTGACCAGGCGGCGGTGCCACCGGAGCACCGTCCCTGGGGTGACCAGCCGGTGCGCCAGCAGCCTTCTGGGCAGGTGCCGGATCAGCCCCGCCAGCACGGCGCGGTCGGCCCAGTCCAGCCGGGGCCGAGGCCTGGTGCGGCGCAGCACGGCGACCTCGTGTCGCAGCACCAGCAGTTCCGCGTTCTTGGAGGCAGGCGAACGGCCGAGCAGGACCAGCCAGCCACAGATCCGGATGAAAATCAGATAGAGCAGGCGAAGAGACACGGGCGATCATCATGGCCTACCGCTGACCTGCGGCGCATCGCTGCAGCTCACAGGCCAGGCATAGTTCTGGCACCCCACAGCCTGTATTCGGCGTTGTCTTGGCCGATCCGCGGAGTAACCCGCCACGTGGTCACTGGCGCGACGCCCAGGGTTACTTGCGAGATCACGTTGATGTCCGGACGATCCCCACGCCTAACCGTTATCCGGACGGGCTGGCCGAGGCCATCGATCTTGCCAATGAGGTGCGCCTGGGCGGACCTGCCTCACTTTTATGAGGGGTCTAAGGGCGCAGGACACTAGTGGATGACCGCACAAGCCGTGCCCCCGTATCCGGCGCCGGACGGGCCAGATCTGACAAGCCCCGGATTGCGGGGTCCGTGCGCGCGAGCAAACATGGCCACAAATCGGGCACACAAAGAATGACCTGGAGCGGTAAAACCCCAGGTCAGTACGGGTGCGCCGCCCAGGGACTCGAACCCCGAACCCGCGGATTAAGAGTTCGCTGCTCAGAGACACTTTTTTGAAAAACTTGAGTCACAGAAACGCTATGACATGCGGAGCTGTACCGCAACTACGCGAGGCGACCGGGTTCTACCGGCCCGTACCGGGGCATCCGAGCAAACACGGAGCAAACATCGGTACAGAAAGGTCTAGACCACTATGGCCGAAGGGCTGGACCCCGGCTGGGAAAGGTATAGCTGCCTCCACGCGATGCGCGCTAGCCGCGTCCGGAGTCCGGCGGAAGCGGCCGGCACGATTCGTGATCACTGCTGGCAGCGCCCGGATTTGCCCTGGAGTCGCGGGTCGGGGTGTCTTGTGGGAGCGGGATGCCCGCTCGCGTAAGAGTGTCTGGGGCGGACTGGCCTCCTGGCAGTCACGACCCGTAGTAGAGCCGGTCGAGTCCGATGAGCTGGACGGACGGGTCGGTTGCCGCTCTTTGTATCAGTGCGTCGC
Source organism: Streptosporangiaceae bacterium (assembly GCA_035517695.1). GTDB lineage: Bacteria > Actinomycetota > Actinomycetes > Streptosporangiales > Streptosporangiaceae > DATFVJ01. Next base: position 1,404 of record DATIYI010000414.1, on the reverse strand, counting down.
TGAACCCTGCGCCGCCGAACAGGAACAGTCTCGTGTCTTGCGTGCCGGGTTCACCCTTGGCCGCGAGCAGTTCGCGGATGTGCTCGAGTCTCTTCAGGTGGCTGGCGGACATTGTCTCCTGCCATTTCGCCTCGCCGATAGCGAGCAGCGCGTCGCGGTCGCCTTCGCTGCGGCCGAAGACGGCAACGTCGACCTCAGCGGTCTTGCGGGCTTCGGGGTCGGAGACGGTTCCACTGGCGACGCGGGCGGGGTATGCGCCGCCGTAGGTCTGCGGCCCGGCGTGCCAGCGGGCCCACTGGCGGCAGACCTCCTCGAAGTGCGGGCCGGCCACGTTGCTGTGGAACGCGTGCTGCGAGCGCCGCCAGACCTGGGGAGCGCGGCCGGGGCGTTCCAGGTCGCCCCATGCCGGGCGCATGATCGCGTGGTAGAAGGTCAGCAGCGGCTCGGCGATCCGGTAGGCCGACCTGTTCCTTTTGAACGCCTCGGTCTCGTGGGTGATGAGCCCGGCGTCGTGCAGGACGCCCAGTGGGTGCGCGAGGTCGGTGGACTTGCGCTCCAGGTAGCCGGCGATGCCGCCGCGGGTGGTGTTGCCCTCGGCGATCGCCGCGAGTACCGCCTGGTAGAGCGCGGTGTCGTGAATGTCGGGTTCCTCGGCGAGGATGTATCGGGCCTCACGGAACAGCGGCCGTCCGGGGTTGAGGACTGTGCGGCAAACCCACGGGTCGAAGTCGCCGGGTCCGGCCGGGACGTCGTCCTGGGCGAACTCCCGGCGGTACGCAGGCGTTCCGCCAACGATGGCATTCGTTAGCATCGCTGTGCGCAGGTCACCTATTCCCCAGAATTCCCTCGCCAGCCGGTAGTCCAGTGTCGGGACGAGCAGTTCGAGTCCTGCCCTGCCCCGCAGCGGCGCGCTGCCGGCCAGCAGTTTTCCCATGAACGACAGCGCCGACCCGCACAGCAGCAGGCGCACCGGCGTGTTCCGCCGCTGAGCGGCTGGCTCAAGGGAGCGCTGGATGAGGGACGGGAGCGCCGGGGTGGCCTTGGCGAGGAACGGGAACTCGTCGATGACCACCGGCTTCGGCCCGTTCACGGCCAGGCGCATCAGCCGGGTAATGGCCTCGTCCCACCCGGCGAACCGGAAGGGAGTCGGTTCGTCAAGGTGAGCGGCGAGCGCCTCGCCGAACTGATGCAGGGAGTCCGCCTCCGTGGTCTCGGCGGCGGTGAACATGAACCCGTTCGCCTCGCCGGCGAGGGCGTCCAGGAGGAAGGTCTTGCCCTGACGGCGCCGCCCGGAGACGATGCCCAGCGTGGCCCGCGGAGCGCTGTTGCCCGCGAAGCGGGTCAGCTCTCCCCACTCAAAATCACGGTCGAACATGTCCTGGGGCTTGCTCCACGCCATGACCC
>DATIYI010000413.1:0-3807 GCA_035517695.1 Streptosporangiaceae bacterium | reverse complement strand
CATGGCCTCGACCTCGGCCTCGGCGGCGGTCGGGTCCCCCAGAGCAGCCACCGTGCCGGTCAGCCGGTCGGCAACCCCGGCGAGCGTGCCCGCCAGGTCGCGCATCTGCCGCAGCATCTCGGCGCCGCTGATCCGCGCCATGGTGACGGGCTGTTCCGCCTCGGCCTCCGCTGGCGTCACGCCGCGCCCGGCGTCACCCAGCCGCCGCCGCTCCCGCCACGCGGACACCTTGTTGTGCCCGCTGTCGGCGCAGTATTCCGCGGGCCGGCCCGGTCCTGCCGTCCGCTCAGGCGGCGCCTCGCAGCCGGGGTACTTGCAGGTAGTCATGCTGGTCTGCTCGGTCATCGCGTCCTCCGGAGGCGTTTCGCCGGGCCGTGCCGCAAGTTTATAGGGTTTCGTTTTCGTACTCAAGTCGAAACTTTATTACGCAACTAAACAACGTAACTAAACGATCGAAACGAGAATGCCTGCCCGGTGGGGGGCAACCCCTCGGTCCGACCCGTGGGGGGGAGCCGAGGGGGTGGGGGTGCTGGTCAGGACGGGTGGCGGGCTTCTCATGTAAAGGGGGGCCAGGTGGGGGGGGTGGCTGCGGGTGGGCTGGTAATGGATACTCCCGTGACGGCTCCCGCAGTCGGCCCCCCTAGCGAACGCGTGACAGCTAGACCCGTATCTTTTAAACACGTGTTCTAATAATGGCATGAGACCTGCTGCGCTGCCTGGCTGGTGGAAGTGGCCCCCGGCGTGCTGGGCCGGCCATCCCTGGGGCCCCGGCCGCGTAACTGTCGGCTGGACCCCGTGCCTGTGCGCCGGCGGCTCCGGTCACACGCGCGTCCGCTGCGAGGCCCCCGGCTGCGCTGTCGCGTGGTATGAGCCGCCGCACGCTCCCGGCGCCGACCTTCGGGGGCCGGAAGGCGACGCCGCCCGGCACGGCCTGCGGGAGTCCTGGCACCCGGCCGAGCCCGTGATCACGCCGGAATGAATTGCCAGCGTCTGCGCCAGGGGGGCCTTTTGCGGTCCTCAGATGCCGAGCTTGTCGAGGTACGCGGTGAGGGCCGCATCGACGATGTACTGCGGGCTCTCCCCCGTCACTTCTACTGCGGCGGTTAGCCGCGCGTCCGTGCTCGCCAGGATGCGGATCGTCAGCGGGACGCGCATCGGCCCGCGCGGACGGCCGACACGCCTGCCAGCTTTCTTGCCAGCGGTCTTGCCCGCCGGGCGGCCATTACTGGTGCCAGCACTGGTGCCAGCCAGATCGCCTGCCATCTCGTCGTTATTTCTGCTGGCGGAAAGGCTGTCCTTTTGGCTGGCATCAGCGCTGACTGGTGCTGAGCCGACCCTGGCGAACGCGTCCCTCGCCCGGCTCGCCCGCTGCCGCCCGCTCACCGCTTCTCCTCGTAAGCGCTGGCCAGTTTTTTGACCACGGCCTCGTACTCGGCGAGGTCGGCGGGTACTGAGCCATAGGCCAGGGGATAGGCCTCAAGCAGGTGAATTTCCGACGCCATCACCGGGAGGCTGCGCCAGATGAGGTAGCGCCGGGCTTCTGCTGCTGATCGTGTTCCGCGCCGGACCTTCACGAAAAGGACGCGGACGTATGTGGGGGAGAGGGCGTCGACCTCGGCGGCCAGGTCGAAGGTGTCGGGCAGCTGCTCCAGCTCGACCGGCGACGGAGCGACGGTCACGATCAGGTCGTCGGTGACCATGAGTGCCTGGCGGAGGATTGCGGGTTTCTGCGGCCCGGTATCTATCACGGTTGCGTCGTAGTCGCCCTGGACGGCCTGCACCCGCCTCGCCAGATCCGGCACTTCCCAGCTGTTCACCACGACGTCTGAGGGCCAGTCAGCTGCCATTGACGACCATTTGAGGCAGGTTCGGTTGGTGGCGTCCGCATCGACCAGCAGCACCCGCCTGCCTTCGCGGGCCAGTTCCAGCGCCGTATAGATGCTGGATGTGCTCTTGCCGACCCCGCCCTTCAGATTGCCGAACGTGACCCGCATCCGCCTGCACCGCCTTGCCTGGGGAACACCCGGCAGTGTTACGTCCCGGCCGCCAGCCGGCAAGCACATTCGCTTGCGTTTCTGCAAGCCGTAATATCTGCCCGCTGACCCGATGGCCCGGCCGGGTGGTCCGGGGGTCCTTGTGGCCTGCGCAGTCCTGCACGTCGCGCAGGGCCGCGCCGGCGTCGAGGGGGCGAAGGTGATTGCCGAGTGGCGCAGCGAATGAGGCGAGAACTGCTCCCACGCGCCGATCCCGGCCGCGCGGGCGAGGCGGCGCACCAAAAGGTCCGACCGGAATACGCCGGAAAGCCGCCGTAGATCTTGACGCGACGCCGCGTCGGCGAGGGGCAGCCAGGATTGGCCGACGCCATCCTGGGCGCGATCGCCGAGGACGCTCGCATCAACGACGAGTTCACCAGCCACGCACTACGCCACACCTTCGGCACCAGACTCATCCGCGAAGGCCACGACATCGTCGTAGTCGCCGAACTCATGGGTCACAAACGCCTTGACCAGACTCGGCGGTACAGCTTGCCCACCCAAGCCGACCGCGAGAACGCCCATCCTCAGCCTGCCTACCGACCGCTGACCAGCGGCCACCAAATCTACGGCGGGTTTCCGGCGTATTCCGGTCGGCCCCCACCAACTCCCACAGGTGGCCCTGGCGCAGCCTGCCGCCGCTGGCCGTGGCCAGCAGCGGCCCGTCCTGGTGCCGCCGCTCCCCCGCCCCGGCCCGCGCCGCCCGGTCCGCGAGGTAGGCATCGAGCGCGGCCACCGTCGCCGGGGTCAGCGGCACCCTGGCCTTCCGGGCGCCTTTGCGGACCACCCGCAGCACCCGGTCGCCGGAGTCCTCGCCGAGGTCGGCGATGTCAGCGGCGCAGGCCTCGTCGACGCGCAGGGCGTTGTGCAGCAGCAGCCGCACCGCCGCCGCGGTGCGCAGCGCCTGCCTGCCCTGGTCACTGTCGGCGGCGGCGACCAGGGCGCGGGCTTGGTCCCGGTCCAGCCCGACCGCGGCGGTGTAGTCCGGATCCACCGCCGGCCGCGCCACCCCGTCGGTCCCCCTCGTCGACCACAACCAGCTCACCCGGCGCGGCCACTGACGGGGCGTAAGAGTGCTCTCAGTGTCCGGGTCCGATCCCGTCTACCCCAGACATTGTGCAATTACAATGACTAACGGTTGAGCAATTAGTGGCGCTTCCGGCCCGATCCCGCGCGCTCCCCGGCCGGTATCGCCAGGCGGTCGGCCACCTGTGTCGGCGACAGCTGTTCCATGAGTCGGTGGAGAGCGAGACGGACGACAGCGCTGCCACTGACGTCTAGCTTCCGCACGAGAGCCTGGACCCGGATGTCGCGGAGGTAGTCATCGCAGCGATCATCGATGTAGAACTGCGCTGCTCGTAGGCCTGTCGTCGCTAGGGCGGGCGGACTTTCTGACTTTGGCTTCCGTGCTCCTGATCGTCGAGTTGTGGTTTCAGAACGGGCGACGATCGCTGGTTCGCTGACTTCGTCCCCAGACTTCGGCTCGTCGCCAGGCTCAGGCTGGACCTGCACCTGAGGCTTCGGCTGAACGCTGGTCAAGTCAACGACGGAACTCAGAGCAGAAGATGGCTCCGCGTCGGTGACATCGTCGGATGTGGAGACTGAGGCGCCTCGCGGGTGGCGAGGCGGCGGAGCTCCTCGATTCGACTGCCGTTCTCGGCGATCCTGCAGGATCGCTAGTCCATCAACCTGCTGTTCCATAAGCCCTCACTGCATCGGCCACTGCCCGCATGTCACCGGCCACCTTACGCACACGGATGCCCGCCTCCTGATC
>DATIYI010000412.1:0-11122 GCA_035517695.1 Streptosporangiaceae bacterium | reverse complement strand
CCAGGGCGAGCAACCTGCCCTGGGAGTCGCGGTACCGCCACGCCTCCGCTCCGGTGGTTCCCAGTACGCAAACCGGCCTCCCGGGCAGGATCTCACGCGACCGACGGCACGTCATTCCGCCAACGCAGGAATCTGACCGTCCCCTGCCGGGCGCCCGCCTGCTCCGCTGTTGCATCCGCTCTCCTGTATCGGCGGACGACTGTATCGGCGACCGCCAAGGCGATCGCGTCGCCTCACCGGGCCAAGGCTGTCACCGCGGTTTCGCGGTTCCTACCACACCACCGACACTGTCTGTTACCATTCCGTCACTATCAGGTGTCGCCGTCTCCCGTGCGCCTTGCCGGCCACCGCAGACCGGGACACGAACTTCGGGGCTAGGGCGGTTAATGAGTAAACGTCCTTATTGGAAGGTTGCCGCGGCTGTGGTACTAGCGCCGGCCGCGGCCTTTTCATTCGCGAACATGGACGCCACGGGCGCCCGTCACCTGGTGACGCAGCGGGCGATTCGGGCGGTGACGATCGACGCGGCGCCGCATGCGGTCGCACACCCGGGCCTCGTCGCAAAGCCTGTGGTTGTGGCGGCCCAGGTCTCCGACGAATTGCTGCTCCACGCCGCTATCACCACCGCACGGTTGCAGCACACCCGGGCGCTGATCGCTGCGGCCCGTGCCCGCGCTGCGGCACGGAGGGCCGCGGCGGAACGGCGGGCTGCGGAGCGACGCGCGCAAGCGCGAGCCGCCGCACGCGCCCGTGTTGAGCTCGTGGCGCAGGCCCAACTCCAGGCCGCGGCGGTGCCCGCCGCGCCTGCAGTGCCCGCCGCGCCTGCGGCGTCGTGGCGGCAGATCGTCGCCTCCCTGGCGGGCGGCGGCGCCGGATGCCTCGACAACATCATCGAGCGCGAGTCCGGCGGCGATGTCTCCGCCACCAACCCGGACGGCGCCTACGGGATCCCGCAGGCTTTGCCTGGATCGAAGATGGCCAGCGCCGGCGCGGACTGGCAGACGAACCCGAAGACACAGATCCGCTGGATGATCGGCTATACCGAGGAGACATATGGCTCGCCTTGCGCAGCCTGGATGCATGAGCAGGCCATCGGAAGCTACTAGGGCCTAGGGAGTACTGGTACCGCAGGCGCACTGGCGCCCGGCCGAACCCGTCCGGCTCCACCGGGCGCCGCGTCGACCAGCTGCTTAGCGTCGCCGACCTGTTCCGCCGCACGTGATGCCGCGGAACAGGTCGGCGGCAGCGAGCATGGCCATGTTCGCAACATGCCCAGGGCGCTGTAGGCCAGGTTCAGTGGGTAATGGGGGTTAAGTTCAATGCCAGAATGGGACGGTTCCCGAGCCATAAGTGCTGTAACTGTAGACGACTTTGTATATAGGCCGGCTCTGCCAGAGTGTCATGCGCGTAAAGTACCGAACCCCACGGTGGATGCCTACGCGCCACAGTGCGACGCCTACCGTGGTTATCCTGTACTTAAAGCAGCTACCCCAGCAAATTCGCTGATGCAACTCTCCCTGACCGGAGGCAGTTCTCGCATTCCAGTGTGACCACTGCACGTCTGTTATGTTCCTATCGCCGCCGACACCGAAGTAAACGGCTTTTGGCTTGATGGCCCCGTTACTCCAGGCGGGCGAGCCGCCACCGAGGCTGCCGTACATGAGTGGCACTGACGATGCGCTGCTGGCTGCGGCCGTGGCAGTGAACGCTCCGCTGAGCATCACGATCCCTGTTGCGAGGGTCATGATGACACTATTCATGCTCTTGTTCCGCATAATGCCCCCTCGGTTTGATCGCTGCTGCGGCCAAGCGTATTGGGCCGGTGTTCAGCCTGTCCGGCAAGAGAGCGCCGTGTCGCCTTGCAGCCCTCCGGCCCTCCAGACAAGATCGCGGCACCCCTTGGCATTACGTCATATTGGGCCGTCGGTACCTAGAATGAGGATCACGCATGAGGTTAACCAGGGCCGAAGCGCCTTATGTATCAAGGACCAACGTCTACGGACCACATCGTCGACGTTCCAAATAGCCACCAGTGATCGCAGTACACGCGGCATCCGCAGATCAGCGCCAATGGGCTGTAAATTGGCTTATGATGGTTCGATATTTCGTCGCCACGAGGACGCGGTGGCGCCTGGTGGGCACGTCGGCTTGGAAGACTGCCACCTGGACCGTTATCGGGCGTAGATCCTGCCGCGGTGGCCCGCCGAGATCCTCCGCTGGCGTCCAACTAGCGATACACCTGATCGACGAGCTTCTACAATCAGAGCGTGGCCCCGGGTAACTCTCCTGACCTGCGCAGATGGCCGCCGTGCGGTGAACTTGGGCGGGTGCTGAGCGTGATCGTTTTCACCGGCGCCCTGTCGGCCCCTGAGCCGCCCGCTGAGCCGGCCCGGGTCACGCCCGACCTAATTACACGGCTGTCATTTACCCCCCACGCCGTCCATAGATTGTGCATAACCTTGCCTGGGCGGTGCATGAAACGCCGCGGCGGACGGGACCCAGACGTGGCGGCGGGGCGGCGACACCCGGAACCAGGACCAGGCGCGGGTCCTCTTGCGTCGCGGCAGGCCGATCTAGGCCCGCGCCCGCTACCACGCCCTCAATAGAGCAGCCGTAGTGCCGTACCTACTGCAGTACTGCATGCATAACGGCTGGCAGCACCATCCAGGCCAGCCGTGCCCGTTGCTGCAACGGCATGTCCGCAGCACACCATTCCTGGCGGCAGGTGCTCTCGGCTGACCTGGCCAAATCATGAAGGTGCCCAGTTCGCCCTGATGCACCCTGCACCGGGCCGGCTGCTCCAGCATCGGCTTGTAGCTGCCGCCACGGCCGCGCACCAGGCGGATCAGGTGGCTGCCAGCGCCACGCCGGTCAATTGGTGGTAGCGGTAACACCACATCACCGCCTGCGGCCGTGCCGCGATCGTGGACTCGGCAAACCGCGCCGGCCGACGCTCGATCGAGACCACCCGCGGGCCGTCCGCGGCGCGCGGCCAGGCCGGGAGCCCGCCGACGGCCTCCAGGGTCTCCCCATCCCAGGCCAGGCCGAACGCAGCCAGGTACCGCCACCGCCAGCGCCCGCGCATACGACTTCACCGTACGGCTACACGCACGCCTCGACGACGGCGGCCTCAACACCGCCCGGAGCTGATCGCCGACTGGTAGGACCGGCAAGCCCGCATTCCCCGGCGTGCCCCATCCCGGGTATCTCCGCCAGGTGGGGATCTGTGCCGTCAGCGTTTCAGCTTCGCGGCTGGCTCCGGTGGTGCCGCCTCATGCAGGCAGGGCCGGGGACGCGGGGATTGGCCCGGCTGCGTCCAGGCCGGCCGAGCCGAGCCAGCCGATGACCGCCGCTGCGGTGCCGTCGGAGGCTTCCAGCTGGGGTACGTGGCCGACGCCGGGCATTTCGATCAGCTCCCACGCCGGGTGGGCTCGCGCCGCAGACCGGGCAACCGCGATGGGCACCATTCGGTCCCGGGTGCCGTGCACCAACAGCACCGGGCAGGTCACCGCGCCGATGGCGCGCCGGAACGCCCCACCGCGCAGCCAGGCCATGGAGGCGATGATGGACCGGGCCGAGACGGCGATCTCCCGCTCCAGGCCGGGCGACATCAGCGTCTGGCGGGCCATCATGACATGGGCAGTGACCACGTCGGCGGGCACCCGTGAGTCGTCCACGCAGCACAGCGACAGCACGCTGGCCACCATCGCCTCCGGCGGCATGCGGCGCCAGCGGCTCATCAGCAGGGGGCCGACCACCGGCATGGCGTAAGCGGCCAGCAGCGGGGTGACATACTGGTCCGGCAGCGCGGGCACCAGCGGCAGCACCGCACCGGCCAGCACCAGGCATGTCACGTTGGCCGCGGCGGCGCCGGCCTCCAGCAGGCAGATCATCCCGCCCATCGAGTTGCCGGCCAGTATCACCGGGCCCCCGGGCACCGCTTCGATGAAACGGTGCAGCACCCCCCGCAGGGCCAGCATGTCCGTGCCGCGGCCCAGCGACTGGGTCAGGCCATTTCCGGGCAGGTCCAGGGCGAGCACCCGGAAGCGGCCGGTCAGCAGCGGCGCGAGCGCCGACCAGTTCACCGCCGACCCGGCCAGCCCGTGCACACACACCACCACCGGCCCATCGGCCGGGCCGCCGAAGTCCAGATAGTGCACCGGGCCGTCGAGGTCGACCCACCGCGAGCGCGCACCCGCACCCAGCACCCGCACGCCATCCCCACCCAGGCCCAGATCGGTAACCGGCGGGCCGGCCGGCGCGGCACCATCGCCTTCCGCGGCGCCCGCCAGCCCCAGTGCTGTGGCCAGCCCCCTAGTGGCGGCGATCGCTGGGCGCCAACCGGTCGCCAGGTAGCGGCCGCGGGCCACAAGACCATTCAGAGCCTGCACAGCAGACCCCCGCGAGCCTGATGCTGATGTGAGCTGAGTGCCATCTGCCCGACGGCTGTATAGCTACTGGTCACGTTAAGTTACCTTCCGGGTAGGCTCGGTCGCGATCTCCTGCAATTCCATGGCCAGCCGCGCCATGTCCTGGGCGCTGAGCGTCTATCGGGCGTTCAGCGCTAGTGCCTGGCACTCGCTCGGCGCCATCCGCCGCTTCCGTTACCACTCGCCCCGGCCGAGAGGACGAACGCGCGTTCCCCGGCCGCTCTCCAGCCGGAAGGCGACGTCACGTATCTCGCGCACCGCTTGGTCAAGCTGGCCGAGGGCGCGATCGACGCCGCCTGCCGCCTCTGGGCCGCCTGCCCGGACGCTCTGCAGAGCGAGGCCTGCCAGGAACACCCGCGCCACGACGCGGTCCGCCAGGCTGACCCACCCGTCCCCGTCGAGCCCGTCGCCCAGGCAGGCCGGGCAATCATGAGGATGCGGCGTTCGTATGCTTACCTGCTGACCCTCCTTCGGTTCTTTCATCAGCGTCCAGGCCAATCCTCGACGTGACACGAAGGGCGCCCTCCTGCCGGTACGCTAGCCGACGCCGGAATAGCAGGGGGTTGCGACCACACATTGTGACGCTATCTGAGGGGCCCGCCAAGCGTGCCCCTCAGATGGTCCGATCACACCCCGCAGATAGGGGGTAAGAACCTGCCGCACCCGGAAGCGTGAGCGGACGCGTGAGACCCGCGGCCGCGACGCTAGCTTGTCTTTCGGGCAGCCTCGGACTCGGACAGGAGCCCAGCCCGGGTCGCCACGACGACCACCTCCAGCTGGCTGTGCGCGTCCAGTTTCATCATGATATTTTTGACGTGCCCGCGGGCGGTGTGAAGGCTGATGACGAGCCGCTCCGCGATCGCCCGGGGATCCAGCCCCTCTCCCATCAGGAAAAGGACCTCCCGCTCCCGGGTGGTGAGCGTGCCCCAGTCCGGGCTGCGGCCCCCGCGCCGCGCATTGGCCGACGGCAACGTGTTCATGAGCGCCGCCATCGTGACCTCCTCCACCAAGATCTTCCCGTCGATGGGGGCCCGGATCGCCGCGAGGATGTCGGGGAAAGCGCTGTCCTTGGCCAGGAACGCGGCGGCGCCCGCCGCGGCCGCCTCGGCGAGGCGGCCGGGCGTTGCGTCCCCGGTCAGGATGAGAACACGGATCCGCGGGTGGATCGCCCTGATCCGCCTGGTGGTCACGATGCCGTCGGTGCCGGGCAGGCCGATGTCCATCAGCACGACGTCAGGGCTGCGGCTGGCCACTAGCGTGATCGCTTCCTCGGCCGTTCCGACAGCACCGATGCAGTCCAGGTCCGGCTGGGCGGCAAGCGCAATTTCCAGGGCGCTGGCCAGCGCCCGTTGGTCCTCGACCACCAGCACCCGGATCAGTGGGCGGCCGGGAAGCCCTTCGGCCAGATCGCTCGGCGATCGCATTGCCGCCGGGTCGCGGACGCGCCGGGGCTCATTAGCGCTCGTTTTGCTGCCTCTCTGCATGCGGCACACATCTCCGCATGGGGCTGTAGCAGGCTCGGTCACAGGGAAGTATAGTGCCGTGACGATGTACTCGTTCAGGCTCTACGTGGCCGGGCAGACGGAGCGGTCGCTAACCGCGCAGTCGAACCTCCGCGGACTGTGTGAATCCCGCCTGCAGGACCGTTACGAGCTTGAGATCGTTGACGCCACCGAGCAGCCAGGCATGGCGGAAGAGCAGCGCATCCTGGCGACCCCAACCGTGGTGAGGCTCGCCCCGCTGCCGCAGCAGCGGGTCATCGGGGATCTGTCCGACCACCGCCGCGCGGCGTACGCCCTTGGCCTACCGGACGTGGCCGAGCCCCATCATTTGACGGGGGATGAGCAATGACAGAAAGCAGCGGGATCGAGCGGTGTTCCACCGGCATCGGCGGGTTCGACCGGATAGCGCTCGGCGGGCTCCCGCTAGGCCGGGCGGCGCTGGTCACCGGGACGACCGGCAGCGGCAAGACGCTGTTCGCGGTCGAGTTTCTCGCCCGCGGCATTCTCCACACGGACGCGAGGGGGGTTTTCGTCACTTTCGAGGAGACACCAAGCGATATCCGCCGCAACTTCGCCTCGCTTGGCTTCCCGATCGAGCGGTGGGAGAGCGAGGGGAAGTGGGTGTTTGTCGACGCGTCGGCTGGCATCCTTGAGGAAGCGCCGGTGATCGGCGCCTATGACTTTGGTGGACTAGTGGCGCGTATCGGGCATGCGGTCCGCACCATCGGCGCCACCCGCGTGTCACTCGATTCGCTCGGCTCGGTTTTCACCCGCTTCGCTGATCTCGGGATCGTCCGTCACGAAGTCGCCCGGATCGCTGACGCTCTGCAGCAAATAGGGGTCACCGCAGTCGTCACGGCGGAGCGGTCAAACGAGTATGATCACATATCCCGCTACGGCGTCGAGGAATTCGTGCTCGACAACGTGATCATCTTGCGCAATGTCCTCGAGCATGAGAGGCGGCGCCGGACGGTCGAGATCGTTAAGCTCCGCGGGGCGCCACACCGCACCGGGGAATGGCTGTTCACTATCGACCCGGAGGATGGGATTGTCGTCATCCCGCTAGCGTTCCTCACCCCTCGGGGCCAAGCATCATTGACCCGTGTCTCGTCGGGTAATGCCGGCTTGGATGAGATGTGCGGCGGCGGCTTCTTCGAGGACGCGACCATCTTGCTGACCGGGCCTAGCGGCTCGGGAAAAACACTGACGAGCCTGAAGTTCATGGCGTCCGCGGTCGCGGCGGGCGAGCCCTGCCTTGTCTTCGCCTTCGACGAGACCCGCGAGCAATTGGGGCGCAATGCCGCCGGCTGGGGTATTGACCTCGACGCGATGGAGACATCCGGCCTGCTTTACGTGGTGTGCGATTACCCGGAGGTGGCATCGTTGGAGGATCACTTCCTCCGGATCCGGCGGGCTATCGAGGAGTTCAAACCTGACCGGCTCGTCATCGACTCGGTGTCCGCGCTGGAGCGCATTGTCTCCCCCCGGGCGCTGCTCGATTTCGTCATCGCACTCGGCGCGGTCGTGCGCCAGCACGGGGTCACCACGCTGCTCACGTCGGCGCCATCCGGCCGGTTCACCCCCCTGCTCACGCCGGCAATCGCAGCCGAGATCGCCAGCCTCACCGACGTGACGATCGCGCTATGCTATTTCGAGCGCGAGGGCGAGGTCCAGCGTGCGATCGGGGTCCTGCAGACCCGGGGCTCCGCCCATGATCCCAGCGTCCGCCACGTCACTATCGATGCTCAGGGCATGCACATCGGCGAGCGCCTGATCGGCACCGGCTTTCTTGCCGGCCTTCCCGGGACCCTGGCGTGGCCAGCCGCTCAGCCTGGATCTCAGGGCCCCTCTGCCAGGTGAGTGAGCACGCCCTGGGTCCCGGGGAAGCAGCAGACCAGGAGCAACGCCCCCCTGGCGCCGAGTTTCCGGGCGACATAAGCCGGCTGATTGTCGCCGCGTCAGCGGACGGGATCGTGGCCGTCGACGAAAACGGCGTCATCCGGCTCTGCAACCGGGCCGCGGAGCAACTATTCGCCCGCCCGGCGAAGGAGTTGATCGGGACCCCGTTCGGCTTTCCGCTAGTCGCAGGCAGGGCGACTGAGGTGAGCCTGATGCTGCCCGGCGGTGGCGAACGGGTAGTCGAGATGAGGGCCACCACCATGACACTGGAAGGTGAGCTTTTCCACGTGGCGGCACTACGTGACGTCACCCGCCGCAGGCAGGCCGAGCGGGAGCTGGAAGCAGCCCTGGAACGGCAGAACATCGTGGTCGCGGTGGCTGCCCATGAGCTGCACAATCCCCTCGCAGCGATCAGCATGCTGACGCACGTGCTGCAAGACGAGCAGGCTGCTCTCACTGCGACGCAGCGCCGCGACATCATCGAGCGCATCGCCGAGCGCACCGCCCGCCTTCAGCTGCTCGTGCGCAAACTTCTCACCGCGTCGAGGATCGACGCGGTCGGCGTGCAAGCGGCCTCCGAGCGCGTGCCCGTGCTCGAGATCATCGTCGAGCAACTCGCCGACGCCGACGAGAGATCGGCTGAGGTCAGCGTGTCGTGCACCCCCGGTCTGGAGTCAGTGGTGGATCGCGCTGAGCTGTCCACGATACTCGCCAACTGCCTAGAGAACGCTTTCGCCTATGCCAGGCCGCCCATCGAGGTACGGGCAGCCGAGCGAAATGGCTGGGTCGAGATCCGGGTGATCGACCAGGGACCCGGCGTGCCTGAGTCGTTCGTTCCCCACTTGTTCGATCGCTTCACCCGGGAGCCGGGCGCCGAGCAGAAGGCCGAAGGAACCGGGCTGGGGCTGTGGATCGTCCGGAACTTCGCGCAGGCGAACGGGGGCGACGCATGGTACGAGCCGGGCAAGCACGGGGGCTCCTGCTTCTGTGTGCGCCTGCCGCTGCCGGAGCGCGGGTCCCATCGGCCCGCACGAGGCTTAGCCATGCCGATCGCTCGATCACGCTGCGGGTACACGCCCACGTGATCAATTTGCACCTTGCCAGGCCAGCGGGCATCTTCGCCCGCGCGATTGTCCACGCCAGGAAGCCGGTGTTGGCAGATCCGTTACCACGAAGCCCTTCCCAGGCTTGGAAGGGGCCCGCTGACCTGGCTCGCCCGGGGGGATTCGAACCGCGGCCTTCTGATCGACATCGGCTCCGTAGCCGATGCGGGTGAGGACGTCGGCGAGCAGGGCTCGTGCGCCCTGGTGGGCGCGGTCGGCGAACACGGCGTGGCTGCCGAGTTCCGCGCCGAAGCGGAGATCGCCGCTGTCGGCGTACTGCTGGGTTGGCGACGGTGGCGTCCATGCCGCCGATAGTCTGGACGTAGCGGGTGGCGGCAGCCTCGGGTGGGTGCTGCCAGTAGTCGCCTCTTGCGGCAGGTCCGGTTCGGCAGGGCTTGCGCGGAGGCGACGACGAAGAGCTACGCGCGGCAACCGCAACAGCCATCCCCCGGCCTCGCCAGCAGTGTGGAGTACCTGCGGGACTGGATGGCGCAGCAGCAGGAGGGCCAAGACCTGTAAGGCAACGCTCCCTGCCTGCACAAACGGGGCGTGATCGGCTGACTTGGCCGTGTATTCCATGATCAAACCCTCAGTGGGTCTACTATAGGGCCGCGAGCATTCCCCACCGAGAAAGCGCTCATTCAATCCCGGCATGCAGCGGGCACGCAGGTCGTCGCTGGGTTACGAGCAGCACGACGCGCGTCTTCCTCGTATGCGGCGGGTCTGTGCGTCTGGCTGATCAGCGACTACGGCGGCGGCCGTCTCAGCGCGTCCTCGGGACCAATGTCCCTGCTGCGGGGTCCTATCGTCCTGACCAAAGTCCCTGCTGTTAGCGTGGGCACGGGCGTCATGCTCATTCGAGGACGTCGAGCAAGCCGGGTACGCCTCCCTCGGAGATGCCGCAAGATGGAGCCAGTCTTCGGAAACTACGACCGCGCCGAGACCTTCCAGGCATCGGACGCGCCGCTGCTCGTCGTCGACACAGACCTGGTGATCCGCGACGTGAACCCTGCGTACCTCAAGGTCACGGCCCGCACGTACAGCGAATTGCTCGGAACACCCATGTTCGAGGCGTTCCCGGATAACCCGGACGACCCATACGCCACAGGCGTGGCGAATCTCAGCGCCTCCTTCGAGAGAGTGTTTCGCGGCGCTCATCGCGACCACATGTCCTTGCAGCGCTACGACATCCCGTCCAGGGACGCTCCGGGAGCATTCGTCCGCAGGTTCTGGACCCCGGTCAACACTCCGCTTAGCGACGAGGCGGGACACGTGTTCGGCGCGTTGCACCATGTCGAGGACGTCACCGCGGTCGTCAAATCCTTCTGGGACCCGGACCCGGGGTCGGGGTCCCAGAAGGATTTGACAGGCCAGAATATAGACCAGCAAACGTGGAGCTCCCTCGTCGCCGCCTTCGCCCGCGAGGTGCTTGGCCACCAGCAGGCCCGCACGGACGCAGAGCAACTTCAGCACGCACTGACCTCACGCATCTTCATTGAGCAGGCGAAGGGCATGATCGCCGCTCGTGAGGGTGTCAGCATCGACCAGGCGTTCGCCCGCCTGCGCCAGCGCGCACGACGGCACAACATTCTCCTCCACGACGTCGCCCGCGCAGTCGTCGAACTCGGGCTCTCCGTGTAACTCGCCCGTCCAAGGTTCGCCGCGCGCCTGTCGGGCCTGGCCTCTGGCCTGGCCCTCGCCGTCAGGCTCGCTGGGTCCGCAGAGGTCTCTGGCGCTCAAGGGTTAGCCCTGAAGATCGTTTCTGCGAAGCGGTTAGAAACGATCTTCATGTGCCCTTGACGCTGGAGGGGCCTACCTGGAAAATGCGCGGCGTTCCGGCCCGTCGCTGTACCACCACCGGGGCATCGCCGAGACCGTCGCCGATGTAACAGAGGTGGTTGTCCGCCGTGACACGGAAGTGCCGTCACGCGCTGACCTGCGGGCAGCGTTGCGCGAGTGGGCGTTCACCGCCCGGGCCAGGACGGTCCGCAGGTGACTCATCGGGCAACGGCCAGCGCGGCGCGCCGCCCGCAACCTTCGCCCACACGGTCCGCTGGATCGAGAGCCATTCCGTCGCGCTGGCCGACCTGGCCAAAGATGACGGCGGCCCAGTCCTCGTTCGAACTGTGCTGGACGGAATCAGCCGCCCTCACGACCCCTAGCGGCTTTCAAGAGCGTACGTGATTCC
>DATIYI010000411.1:0-2050 GCA_035517695.1 Streptosporangiaceae bacterium | reverse complement strand
GGTGATCTTCTGGATCTCGCCGTCTGCCGCCGGCCGGGCCAGGCATGGCATGAACTCCAATGGGTGACTCCCCTTCCAGCCGGTGACAGACCGCGCCACGCGATCATGTCACTGCCCCTGGATCACCCGCATATAAAACATTCCAGCGGCGAGATGACGGCCCACTATGCCCGGCTGCACGACACCACCGTCCGACGGCACTGGGAGGCTGCCCGCAAGGTCAACGCCAAAGGCGAGGCCGTCACCATCGACCCCGGCGGCCCGCTAGCCGAGGCGAACTGGGCCAGGCAGCGGCTCGGCCGCGCCACCCAGGCCCTGCCCAACGGGTACTGCGGCCTGCCCGTGCAAAAGAGCTGCCCGCATGCCAACGCTTGTCTGACATGTCCGATATTCATCACTACGCCCGAATTCCTGCCCCGGCACCGCGAGCACCGCCAGCAGGTCCTGCAGATCATCACTGCCGCCGAGGCGCGTGGCCAGCTCCGCCTGGCCGAGATGAACCGCCAGGTGCTCGGCAACCTCGACAACATCATCGCCGCCCTCCAGGCCGACCCCGGCCTGGAGGGACGGGAGACTGCAGATGCGTGCTGACAACACCCGGCACATCATCGCCGCTGCCCGGCAGCGCCACGAACTCACCCGCGCCAAGGCGATCCAGGCTCTGCGCACCCTCGACGCCGCGGGAACCCCGGTCACGTTCGAGACCGTGGCCCGTGCGGCGGCGGTGTCCAGGTCATGGCTCTACGCCCAGCCCGATATCCGGGCCGAGATCAACCGGCTCCGGGCCACTTACCGCCACGCGTCCGCGACGTCTATCCCGGCCCGGCAGCGGGCGTCCGACGCCTCGCTGCGCCGGAGGCTGGAAGCTGTCACCCAGCGCAACCGTGACTTGGCCGAGGAGAACCGGCAGCTTCGCGAGCAGCTCGCCCGCGCCCTCGGCGAGGCGCGCGCCCCAAGCCTGCGAACCAAGTCCTCCAGCCGATGAAATCGACCCGATCGGAGACCCCATGCACACCATCGAGGATCTGCTGAACCGGCGGACCGACCTGTCGACCTTCCTCGTTCACTTCACCCGCGACACCCAGGCGCCCCCGGCCACAGCCCGCGACAACCTGCTCAACATCCTGCAGAGCCGACGGCTGGAGGCACGGAACACCTACGGGATGGCCAAGAGCCTCGCTGAAAGGTTCCCGGCGGTGGCAGACACGCAGAACACGGTGTGCTTCACCGAGACGCCGCTCGAGCACGCCTGGATGATGTGCGCCGATATCGAAGGCCGCACCCACCCGCTCAGCGGTTACGGCCTGGCCTTCACCAAGTCCTTCGCCCGCATCCAGGGTGTCAACCCCGTCTGGTACCTGGACATAACCCCAACCGGCCGTCGCTGGCTGACCAACCCTGTCGAGCAGCTCCGCGACGACGCGGTCAAAGCGGCCATCCCCGCTGGCGCGGCGGACCCTGACCCCGTGGCACTGGCCAGGTCCTTGATCCTCGTGCTAACCCCGTTCATCGACCAGATGGGCAACCCGTCCAGGATCCGCCGCAAGGAGTTCTGGTGGGAACGCGAATGGCGCCACGTCGGTCACCTGCAGTTCGCTACGACGGACCTGGTTGTCGCGTTCGCGCCAGAGCACGAGCACACGATCTTGCGGGATTCGCTGGCCGGGCACCCCGCCTACGCGGCAAAGACGCCACGGTTCGTGGACGCCCAGTGGGGGCTTGAGCGCATGATCGGAACACTGGCTGGCGTCCCTGACCTGGGTCCGTTCCCGCAGCTGCCCGCATCAGATTCATAACAACATGCGCGCAAAAGACCAGCCCCCATCCTCACCGCCGAACACGTCCCGCACGGTGTCCGCAACGCAAATCCGCAGGTCAGAAGGTCAATCATTGCAGCAACTAAAGATAATTCAGCAGCAGGCCGGTCATTCCCGGGCGTCCACGACCGCCACGTATACGACGGTCGGGCAGGACGCGAGAAACCGGATGCTGCGGGCAGCGCTGGCACCGGTGTCCGGGGAAGGGGACGGTGCACGGTGGCACGGAAGGT
>DATIYI010000410.1:0-13970 GCA_035517695.1 Streptosporangiaceae bacterium | reverse complement strand
TGTTCGTGTTCATCGCGCTGGCGATCATTCATTCGCTGCTGGGCTGGCACAAGGGCGACATGACCAACGTCCCCGGCGAGGCGAAGCTCATGGATACGCTGCGCGACCTGAACGTGCAGCCGGGGGACTATCGCTTCCCCTACTCCAACAGCGTGGATGAGATGAAGACGCCGGAGTTCGCCGAGAAGATGAAGCAGGGTCCGGTGGGCATCATGTCGGTCCTGCCGAGCGGCGACATCAACATGGGCAAGCTGCTCGGCCAGTGGTTCGTCTACTCGCTCTTCATCGCCGTGCTCGCCGCATATGTCACGGGCCGCACGCGCGGACCGGGTGCGCCGTACCTCGAAGTGTTCCGCGTGAGTGGTGCCGTCACCTTCTGCTGCTACGCCGTTGCGCACTGGCAGAACTGGATCTGGTGGGGCAAGAGCACGCGATTCACGATCACGCACTCGCTCGACGGCATCATCTACGCCCTGATCACCGGCGCGACGTTCGGCTGGCTGTGGCCGCACTAACAGCGGTTGGTCCAAACCGTTGCAGAAGGAACATTCCTCTCACCACCACCGGCCCTTGGAGGTCACATGAGGCGAGTCACTGGCATCGGCGGCATCTTCTTCAAGGCCAAGGACGCTCCTTCACTGCAGGCTTGGTACAAGCGGCACCTGGGAATCGATGTCCAAGTCTGGGGCGGAGCGGCCTTCGATTGGACCGACGCCGAGGGCAAGCCGGTCGCCGGCACAACGGCCTGGAGCATCGATCCGCAAGACAGTGCTCACTTTGCTCCGAGCTCTGCTCCCTTCATGGTCAACTACCGAGTGGAAGACCTCCATGCCCTGGTCAAGGCTTTGAAGGAAGAAGGCTGCAACGTGCTCGAGAAGATCGACGAATCCGAGTACGGGAAGTTCGCCTGGGTCATTGATCCAGAGGGAAACAAGGTCGAGCTATGGCAGCCGCCTGAAGGCCAATGAACAGGCTCGTGACTCACGGCCGCAACAGGGAGCACCCTATGACACGACGTGCAGTTGTGCTCACGAGCGCCGAGCGCATCGTCTCCGCGATCCTCGCGGCCTATGCCGCACCCGCTGACAGGGTCGCGGGTGATACCGCGCCCGTGGTCCACGCCGCGCGGGGGGCCGAGGCCCCGGCGGTGCGGACGCCGCCGACCCTCATGAGCTGGCCGAATGCGCGCCACCGCCGGCTGAGCGCCTCCGCGCCGGAGTTCCTTGCCACGATGCAGCCGTATCGCCGCGCCTGGCTCGACAGCCTGGTGGCGGCGCACGCCATCCGAGACTTCTGCGTCGAGCCGTTCGCGCAACCACTCCGAATCGAGGTGGCAGCATGACCAAGGACTCCGTGACCAGAGCCGTGAGCGCCCTCGCCATCGGGTTGCTGCTGGCAGCGAGCCTGCTGCACTTCGCATACTCCGGATCGGTCTTCGCGCATGTGACGGATGATTTTCAGCCGGTGGTGCGTGCGATCTGGACGGGGTCCGGCATCAGCCTCTGTCTCACCGCCGCGCTCGTAATGGCGTTGGGCAGTCTGGCGGGAGTCCGCCGGCAGGTTGTGTACGTGCTTCTCGCGCTGCACCCGCTCTCGGTGGGGGGACTCCAGCTTGCCTACGGCAGCGGGCTTCAGCTCACGGCCGACGCCCTGGTCGTGGCAGCTCTGGCGATCCTCGTCGCGGGTCGGCTCGGGCCGGCGCAGCGGACCGTCTCGACGCCAGCGGCCTGACCGGCGCCTGGAGCGGTGGGCACGGCCGCTGATGCCCGCCCAAGGTCTGGCTTCGCCCATCCGTGGCTGCATGCGAGCGTATTGGATGCCATGATCATGCCAAGCACTCGGCGAGGGCTCCATGAAGCTTCCCAACCTCCTGATCTACTTCGTGACGGGCGGGGTGTTCACCACGCTGATCGTGGCGCTCGAAGAGAGCGGCCACCGCACTCTATCCGGGCTTGCCACCCTCGTGCCGGTGTTCACGCTCGTCGCGTACGCCTTCATCGGTGAATCAGCGGGAGGTGCGGCGGTCGGGCAGCACGCCAAGTGGGTGCTGGCCGGCACGCTCGTGTCCTGGGTGCCATACATGCTGGCGGTCGCTTACCTCGCCCCGAAGGTGGGATCGCAGAAGGCCATTCTGGCCGGCTTGGGCCTGTTCTTCGTCCTCGCCCTCGTGTACATCGCTGTCGCCAGCCGCCTGAAGCTGTTTCAGTGACGGCTGGGGCGCCGGCCGGATTCCCACCGTCCGAGGTGGGTCAGACGGCCGCGAGCCGGGCTGCCAAACCCGCGCCCGTAGTCGGGCGGCGCTGAGTCTCGGCACATTCTGGAGGCACCGTGAATGCTCAAGCGATTGCTCAGCTCGGCGTCGGCCTCCTGGGCGTGTGGGCCTTCATCGAGGCGCTGCTGGTCTTCCCCAGGGTCGCAACTGCTGCCCCGTTCCAGTATGCGCTGCATGGCGCCTGGGGTGCCTTCGCAGCGATGGCATTGCCGTTTGTGTTGTTGTTGGCCCTGAGCTACCTGCTCGTCTTTCATGCCGCCGCCGTGGCACGGCGCGTCCTCTCGACCCTCGACCTCGAGTCGACGGGTCCGCTGCCCGATGTCGCGTGTGTTCTCGTAGGTCTGGCCGGGGTCTTCGTCCTTCTCAATTCGCTTCCCGGGCTGGTGCAGGCGTGGATGGTGCGGTCGGGGTTCGAGGTTCCAGCCGCGATTCGGCTTCGAGTATGGGTCGCGAGCCTCGTTCAGGCCGGCGTCGGCCTGATGCTGATCCTGCGGCCAGGGATCCTCGTTGCGCTGTGGCGGCCCCAGCGGGCAGTGCCACCGGGCGACAGCGCCGCCTGATCAAAGCCTGCAACGGCGGGCGGATCCGGTGGAGGCGCGCTGGGTTGGTGGACTGAGGTCGTGCAGGTGTTGTGCGCCCGGCGGCCAGGCGCCCGCCGCCGAGGCGCGAGTCGTCAGGCGGCGGCCAGACATCCAGGAGTGACCCCCATGGTGAGTGCTGCACTCGCAGGCGTGACGTTGCACGTGTCCGACGTCGAGCGCTCCATTGCCTTCTACCGCCGGTTGCCAGGTGCCACCGTGCTGTTCCACATGCCCGGGCGCTTTGCGCTGCTGAAGTTCGGAACTGGTCGCCTCGGGCTGCTCGCAGATCAGAAGCGTCAGTTTCACGTGGAGTTGGAGGTCGCGGATCTCGACGCCGCGGCTGGGGCACTGCGGGACCTCGGGATCGCGGCCGACGGGCCAACGGTCCGGGATTGGGGAGAGCGCGACATCCTGGTCCAGGACCCGGATGGCTATCTCCTGGAGTTTGGGACTGCGCGAGAACACTGAGGGTCCTGGAGCGGAGGGGACGGCCGCGTGACGCCGCCCTAACGCTCCCGGGTTAGGCTGAATCGGTGGTGGTTGGCGGGCCCGCGGCCGGCCCGCCGCCGAAGCGCGGTCCGTTCGTTGGACGGCGACAAACCTCTCGCAGGGGGCCCAGCACATGAGCACGCGACTTCCCGGGCTTGTCTCCCTCGCTCTGCTTCTCGGTTGCGCCTCCGCTCCACCACGGCCCCAGCTGGCTCCGGGGTCGCCCGGGTATGTGGCGCCCACGGAGCGGACCATCGTCGCCGAGTCCGAGCCGTCGGTCGACGTGCAGGAGATCTACGTCGAGAACAACTCCTCCGCGGTCGTCGTGGTGACCAACGTGAACGTCATCGAATGCAAGAACGTGACGCCGTGCGGGCTCGTACCGCTGCACGTCCAGGTCGATCCGGGCCAGCGGCGCAAGGTGCTCAGCATCCGCCCGGTGGATAGCATGACGGCGTGGTCGTATCGCTACCGGTATGGCTGGAGTGTCCTGCCGGGTCGCTGAGCGCCGCGTTCCGCCGTCCGACCAGCGGCAGCCCGCCGCTGGGCGCGATTCGTCAGGCGAGTCACTTGAGAGGGGACGCCCGTGACTCATCGAGTGCTAGGCATCAGCGTGATCCTGATCCTGTGCTCCTGCCCGTCGCCCAGGCCCGGCAGCGAGCCCAGCCCGGCCAGCGCGCGCCTTGCGTGCGCGAGCCGAATCGCGCTGACCGGCGGGTTCGCGGAGGTGAACCTGGGCCGGTCCGGTGCCACTCGGTTCGTACGAGCTCGTCCCGAAGGGGGCGAGGACGTAATCGACGTGACGGCGAGCGATTCGGCCGTGTCCGCGCAGGCTTTTTCCGCGTCCCCATCGGTCCCCGTCGGCGGCGCTGCAAGCTCGGGGGCGGTGTTTGTTGCCGGTCACATCCGCGAGGCATGCTCGCGGTGACCTGCCCGACCGGCGCCTGAAGCGGACGGGTGCGCCGCGCTCGCTGGTCGAGTGGCTGGTGAGGGAAGGGGAGGACAGCGCCCGGCGACGGCCTCGACAGCGCGTCGCAAGTTGCGACATGCGTCACCTTTTCTCTGCGCACGCTGTCCGTGTCAGGCATCCGCACCAAGACGGGGCAGTCCATCAGGGAGGCGGCGATGCACCGCACGGGACTCCCGACCTCGCACCCGCGTTACCGCAGGGTCGCCACGGACGCGACGCCGCCCGAACCCCTGCCGTACGCGCCGCACGCCGCGCCAGTGACGCCGGCCTCCGAGCGGCGCCAGGCTCCCACACCCGGTGTGCCGTCAGGCGCCAGCATCCTCGACGTTTTGGAGAGCTGCGGGCTTCCCACGCGGGCGTTCGATCCCGGCACCATCAGCCACAGCGAACGGGTGGCGTCCTACGCCGCGGAGATCGCCGCGGCCATCGGCCTGAGCCGGATCGAAATCCGCCCCGTACGCCTCGGCGCCTACCTGCACGACGTCGGCAAGCTCAAGGTGTCGCCCAGAATCCTGCGGAAGCCCGGACGCCTGACCGATGCCGAATTCGCGATCATGAAGATGCATCCGGTCTGGGGTCTCGACGTGCTCGAGGGCGTTCACCTGCCCGCCGCCGTCCGTTCCGCGATCCGCTGGCACCACGAGAAGCACGACGGGACCGGATACCCCGACGGCCTGTGCGGCGAGCAGATCCCGCTGCACGCGTCCATCATCGCCATCGCGGACGTCTACGACGCGCTGACCAGCTCGCGCAGCTACCGCCCCCCGATGAGCAGCTCCGGCGCGATGGCGTTGATGCGCGTGCGGCAGGGCTCGTGGCGGCCGGAAGTGTACGCGGCGTTCTGCCGGGCCGCGGCCTCCCCCGCGCGTGGCGCCGCGCTGCTGCTCGCGGCCGCCGCCGGCAGCCGGCGCCGGGAAGCGGCGATCGGGTTCGCCGTGGCGTAGGCGGGTCGGCCGCCACGCGCCCTGCGGAGCACGGGCGACCACGACCGGGACCATGCGGTCAGCGAGGGGGCCGGATTGAGGAAGCATCTCGGAATGTCATCGGCCTTTTGACCATGCCACGCGACTCGGCGAGATTCCGCGCCAGACCGCCCAGCTGACACGCCACGCCGTCCATCAGTACTGCAACAGCCCAACTCGACCACTACCCTCGCGGTGGAGAAGACGCCGGTGAGCCGGGGGCTCCCGCGGCCGCTGCCGCCCGCGCCCCCGGCGATCAACTGGCGCGTGACGCACGCCCGACGCACGATGATTAGGTTGAGTTGGTGGCAGAGGCGGGGCCGGCGGCCGGCCCGCCGCCGAGGCGCGATTCGTCAGGCCGCTGCGACCGCCAACGGGGTGGCGCCGGTCAGGAGTGGAGCCCCAATGCGACTCGACGCGCGCGTTCGCCAGGCCGGCATCATGCTCCTCGCACTACTCGGTGCCGGGTTGGTGGGATGGCGATTGCTGGGCATCTACTCGGTCCGCACGTACCAAGCGTTCCTGGCTCCCACCCGGGAGTTCCTGGCCGCCGGCCTGGCGCAGGACTCCGCTGCCCTCGCCCGGCAGGGCGCAGAGGCGGTTGCCGTGCGGTGGGTGCTGGCCGCCGGTCGTCAGGACGCCGCGTATCTGCGGGAGCTCGACCACAGCCTCTATGTCGGGCACGCGATGCAGAGAGGCGACACTACGCTCGTGCTGTTCGGTACCAGGAGCTTCGGCGAATGCACGAGCTGGCCCCTCACGGTCTTCTTCAGGGGACCTCCGGCTGCCCCCAGGATCCAGAGGGTCAGCAGCGGCTGTCGCGAACTGGGCTACCCGCACGGGCACTGAGCTCGGGGCCGCCGCCGAGCTGCGATGCGTAAGGCGGCCGCACGAGGAGGAACCGGGACACCGGCCACCGCGCAGGTGCGGTACATCGTCCACGACGTCGATGCGGTGATCGTCCTGCGGCGGGTGGAACCGATTCGCGATCGAAGTGAGCGATCGTGCCGCGACGGTCGAGGCGCTCCGGAAAGCCGGCGCCCGCCTCCGGAACACCATCGTCACCGCGGAGAGGCGGGGGGCGGCAACGGGAGGTATCGGTGCAGCTACAGTCGTGCATCCCGGTCATCCCGAGCGCAGACCTGGACCAGAGCCTGCGCTTCTGGGTCGAGGGTCTCGGGCTCACGATGGACCGGCCCATGCGGAAGGACGGCCGCCTCGTCGGTTGCATGGTCCACGACGAGCGCCTCTACTTCTGGCTCAATCAGCGTGCCGGCTCACCGGTCAGGCCGGAGAACTACCATGGCATCCGACTGTACTGGGCGCCCCGCGACATCCACGCGCTGAGGGATCGCCTGCAACAGCTGGGCTATGCCGTCTCGGAGATCACCGACCGCGATTACGGTCAGACGGAGTTCTTCGTGACCGACGACGACGGATACGAGCACTGCTTCGGGGTGGCCACCCACCGGGACACGTAGTGCCTGTGGCCGCCCAACCAGAGCGGCAACGCGTGTCCCGAGGAGCCCACGTGTCGAAGGCCCGGCTTCTGATCTTCGTCACTGTGCCCTTGGTGCTGGCCGATTGCGCCTCCAAGCGCGCCGCGGCGACCTACCTGCAGCCGCCTCACGTCGCACATCCGGTCGTCGGGAACACCGTGCGTTTGACCCTGGCGTTCAACCAGCAGGCCGTCATGAGCTTGCCGGTGGGCCCGCGCGCCCGCTGGCTGCTCATCGCTGCCACGGCCGCCGCCATCGTCATCCTGGTGCGGCTGCTGCGCACCACCGGGGTCGGTGACAGGGCTCGCGCGCTCGGGCTGGCGCTGCTGATCGGCGGTGCGGCGGGCAACCTCCTGGATCGGCTGGCGAGCAACCGGGGCGTGGTCGACTTCATCGACGTGGGCCTGGGCGCATGGCGGTTCTGGACGTTCAACCTGGCCGACATCGGGATCAGCCTCGGGGCCGGGTTGCTCGCCTGGACGCTGTGGCGGCGCGAGGCGCGGGTAGGCGGACGCGAGGACCAGGCATGACGCGAACCGTTCCATGCGCAACCAACGACGTAGCGTAGCTCAGGGGCTGCCTGGAGGGCCGCCACGGTTTCTGCTGACACCATCAACGGCATGGAGGCTGGGTCCGTGCATCTCATGATGTCTCTGCTGCTCGCCATGGCTCCGTCGATCACGGCGGCCGCGAACGATTCGGTCGTCATCGAGGTTGCCGGCCGCACCACCGTCCTTCGGGCCGCTGACCTGGCCGCCCTGCCCCGTGACACCGTCCAGTGGGCGTATCACGGCACGCCGCACGCCTACGCAGGCGTTCGGCTGATCGTGCTGCTGCGGCGCGCGGGGGTGCCGATCGACAGCCTCAAGGGCGCC
The DNA here is from genome assembly GCA_035517695.1 of Streptosporangiaceae bacterium. Lineage (GTDB taxonomy): Bacteria > Actinomycetota > Actinomycetes > Streptosporangiales > Streptosporangiaceae > DATFVJ01. The sequence goes on along the minus strand of DATIYI010000410.1, from coordinate 6,322 downwards.
GACCTGACGAAGCGGGTGGTGGTGGAAGCGGCAGACCACTACCGCGCCGTGTTCACGCTGGCGGAGATCGCGCCGGGCCTTGGCGCCCGCATGGTGCTCCTGGCTGACCAAGAGGATGGGCACCCGCTGACGTCGGCGGTCGGACCGTGGCGGCTGGTGGTCCCGGCCGACGGGAGCGGTGCCCGCGGTGTGCGCCAGGTGACGGCGCTGCGGGTGCGCGACGAGCCCTAGGCGCACGATGCGCGGTCGTCCCCGGCATCCGTGGCCCTGGTGGATCGGGGGCATCGGGTTCATGGTGGCGGAGCTCGTGATCCGCTGCGCGATGCGCCTGCGAGGGGACGCGAGCGTGTACGGCGGGCGCGGCTAGAGGCGGAGTCGCATGGCGGGCCGCAGCCGACGGCGCGATCCGGTTACATTCCGAGATCGTCAACAACCTCTACCTCCCGGAGACGCATGAGCCCTGTGACTGAGCTGCTACTGGGGCGGGCCCTGCAGGTCTCGCTCACCGTGAAGGATCTGCAGAAGAGCGTCACGTGGTACGTGGATGTCGTCGGCTTCAAGACGGACCGGCGGATCGAGCGTGACGGACAGCTGCGCGGCATGGCGCTGTCAGCCGGCGACGTGCGGATCATCCTGAATCAGGATGACGGCGCCAAGGGGTGGGAGCGCACCAAGGGCGAGGGCTTCTCCCTCCAGCTCAGCACGACCCAGGACCCCGATGCGATCGCGCGATGGATCAAGGAGCGGGGCGGCGCCCTCGAGATGGAGCCCAAGGACATGCCCTGGGGTGCTCGGGTCTTCCGACTGCGCGACCCGGATGGTTATCGGTGGGCGATCTCGGCGAGTCGCTAGGCGGATGCCAGGGCGGCCATGACCCGCAGGCGTGGCTTCGCGCTCGGCATCGGAATCACCTTGCTGGCGTCCTACGCCGTGGCGGCGGTCGGGTTCTTCGGGTTTGCCCCGCCGCTGCTTCGTGCGAGCAGCCGTCCCCCGTCTCTGGAGGGGGCAGGGACGGGTCGCGGCTTTGCCGTGGCCATGTTCTCGGCGGCCGGAGCGGCTGTGGTCATCGCGGGCCTGCAAGTCGCCTTCATGGTGCACGCGTGTCGCATCCCGCTGCGCTCGCGACGGGCGCGTGCCCTGTGGCTGGCGGCGCTGTTTCTTGGCAGCGTCGTGGTGATGCCGTTCTTCTGGTACCTGCACGTGTGGCGGCCGGCGGTGCCGGCCGCGGATGTCGCGCCGACGGATGAACGACCACTCGCGGCCGAGGAATCGGTCAGGGTAGCGCTGCAGACGTCACGAGCCGAAGAGAGTCATGCGGTACCGGAGAATCCTGGTCGCCACGCTGGTTCTCGCAGCCTGTAGCAAGGCGGCCGCGGCCCTGCCGAGGCGCGAGTCGTCGGGCGGGCCGCCACGCAACTGGGCATGCTGGGCATGCTGTGCTCCATGGTGGCCCTCGCGGTGCCGTTCGCGATGATCCATCCCGCTGGCGCCGGGATCGGCGCCGGCGCGGAGTTCGGTCTCCTCATGCGACGAGGTGGCAATGCGCAAGGGCGTGATGTTCGCGTTCGCTCTCATGGGTGCGCCGGCTGGGCTGTCCGGGCAGGCGCTGCATCCCGACTCGCTCTTCCCGCGCCTCATTGGGCAGTGGGTGCTCCGGGGCACGATCGCCCGGCAGCAGACGGTCCACGACGTGACCTTCGAGTGGCTGCTGGGCCGCGAGTACGTGCAGATGCACGAGATATCACGCGAGCGAGGGGCGAACGGCACGCCGGCGTACGAGGCGGTGGTGCTGTTCGGTCGTGATCCCCGGACCGGGGCCTATGCCTGCATGTGGCTGGACAACACGGCCGCGGCGGCCTTCGATCCCCAGGGCGTCGGCCGCGGATCCGTGGCCGGCGACTCGGTGCCCTTCCTGTTCCACTACACGGCGACCGACAGCTTTCACACCACGTTCGTCTATGATCGCGCGACGGACTCGTGGCAGTGGCACATGGACAACGACAGTTCCGGGGTGCGCCGCCCCTTCGCACGTGTCACCCTGACGCGCCGCTAGCCGTCTCGCCGAGATGCGAGGAACGCTGCGGACTCCCGGCGAGGCCGGCCACTCGACGGTGTCGCGGGCGCTCGGGGCGCCGGGGTCGTGCGCTCGGCAGCTGCCGCCACGCGGGCGTTGACACGTCGGAGGTTCCGGCGTTTCTATGCTCCTCACGAGGCTCGGCGGCGCCGCATGAGGAGGGGCAGGTCGCATGAAGAAGAGCCGGTCGAAGAGAACCGCGTCTCCATCGGAGCTGATTGACGCGAGAATCGAGGATCTGGGCGACTGGAGGGGCGAGCTGCTCTCCCGGCTGCGCGCCCTGATCAGGAAGGCAGACCCCGACGTGGCCGAGGAGTGGAAGTGGGAGACGCCGGTCTGGTCGCACAGCGGGCTGATCTGCACCGGCGAGACGTACAAGCAGGTCGTGAAGATGACCTTCGCCAAGGGGGCCTCGCTGAAGGACCCTTCAGGCCTCTTCAATTCCAGTCTCGAGGGCAACACCAGGCGCGCCATCGACTTCCACGAAGGCGACAGGCTGGACGAGGGGGCTCTGAAGGTGCTCATTCGGGCCGCCGTAGCCTTCAACTCGTCGGCAGCCCTTGGAGCAGAACATGGCGGCGCGAGAAGCATGAAGTCGAAGGCACCAGGCGAACCACGGGCTGGCGCTCGCTGCCAGGTCATCGGCGGCACACATGCGGGCAAGTCCGGTATCATAAGGGACGTCAACACCAGCAAGACCGGTCACGTGACCATCACCGTGGTCCAGCCCAACGGACAGCGGTTCAAGACCCTCGCCAAGAACGTCGTGATTCGGCGGGGAGCGGCGGTCGCCCGCCACGGGGGCGCGCGCAGGTAGGCGGCCACAACGAGCCATCCGGAGTGCTCACGATGTCACGAACGACGCTCATCCTCGCAGGCGCGTTGGCGCTCCTGAGCAGCCCCCTCGCCGCTCAGGCGCACGCAGTGCACCGTCATCCGCGCGGCGCCAGCATCGTCCTGCTCGGCACTCTGGCCGACCCCATGTGCGCGTTCGCACAGCAACTCGCCGACTCGGCGCAGGCTCGCTGCGCGGGCCAGCACGCCCATCGCCGGCTCGAGCCGGTACTGCTGAGCGACGAGAGCGTACTCTACCTCCTGGCCTTTCGTCCCGGTGCCAGCGGCCGATCGGCGTCCGTGCAGGCCATGATAGGCAAGCGCGTCCAGGTCGAGGGGACCGTCTATCCTGCCGGGAATGCGTATCTCGTCGTGGTGGATTCGGTGCGCACGAGTACGCCATGAACCCGGGGCCGCCCAGCCAGGCGGCCCACGTTCGCACGCAGCATCTGCAGACCATAGTGCCCCAGGACATCCCGTTTCCATCACCCGGCCGAGGACGAGATGAAACACGTCGCGAACTCCCGATTCACCATCAAGAGCTGGGACGAGAAGCCCTACGGCGAGGGCGAGGGCCTGCCGAAGCTGACCCGGGCCTCCGTCACGAGGACGTTCAAGGGTGATATCGCCGGCGAGGGGCAGGTCGAATACCTGATGATGTACCGCGGCGACGGCTCGGCCACGGTCGTCGGCCTCGAGCGGGTCGTCGGGCACGTTGCGGGGAAGGCGGGCAGCTTCGTGCTCCAGCGCACCGGAGCATTCGAGAACGGCGTGGCGACGGAGTCCTACGTCGTCATCCCCGGCTCCGGCACGGGAGAGCTTCGGGGCCTGCGGGGCGAGGGCACGTCGGCTCTCGGGCACGGGACCGAGTATCCCCTGACGCTGCACTACGAGTTGGGCTGACGCGGCTCGGCCATGCCGATCGAAATCGGACAGGTAGAAGCGCTCTTCCGGTATCCGGTGAAGTCCATGGCCGGCGAACGACTCGAGGTCGCCCAGCTGGGCTGGTACGGCCTCGACGGCGACCGACGCCTGGCCTTTCGGCGCAGCGACGACCGCAGCGGGTTTCCCTGGCTGTCCGCCGGCAGGCTGCCCGAGCTGCTGCTGTTCGCGCCGCAGCGACGTGAGGACGGTGCGGAGGGGGACCTTCCCACCCATGTCCGCGCGCCGGACGGCGCCGTGATGCCGGTCTTCGGAGGAGACCTGGCCGCGGAGGTGGGACGCCGCCACGGCGCTCCCGTGCAGATGATGCGGTTGGATCATGGCATCTTCGATGAGGCGACCATCTCGGTGATCACGCTCGATACGGTGCGCGAGATCGGGCGACTCGCGGGGCGCGGCGCGGACGTGCGTCGCTTTCGCCCGAACATCGTGGTTCGCTCGCGGCGATCGGTGCCCTTCGAGGAGGACGAGTGGCTGGGCGGCGTCCTCTCGTTCGGCGAGGGGGTGGACGGCCCCGCGGTCACCGTAACGATGCGCGATGTCCGCTGCTCGATGGTCAACGTCGATCCGGACACGGCCGCGCGTGCCCCGGAGATGCTGAAGGCGGTCGTTCAGGCGAATCGGAACACCGCGGGAATCTACGGCACCGTCAGCCGCGTCGGTGGCCTGGCGGTCGGGCAGACGGTCCTGCTTCGCCGGGCGGATGCGAGGTGACCCGTGGGATGCACCGTTCTCATGGTTCCGGGCTTCACGGGCTCAGGGCCGGGCCACTGGCAGAGCATCTGGGAGCGTGCGCACCCGGCGTACCGGCGGGTTCGGCAGCGCGACTGGGACCAACCGGAGCCGACCGAGTGGGTGGCGGCTCTGGACCAGGCCGTGCGTGCGATCCCGGGCAGGGTCTTCCTCGTGGGGCACAGTCTCGGCTGCATCGCGATCGCGAAATGGGCGGTGGGCCGGGAGCCCGGCGAGGTGGTGTGCGCGATGCTCGTGGCCCCGAGCGACGTCGAAGCGGGCACCGCTCCACCGGAAGTGAGGTGCTTTGCGCCGATTCCCCTGGAGCGGCTCTCCTTCGACTCGCTGGTGGTCAGCAGCAGCAACGATCCTCTGGTCACCCCGGAGCGAGCGGCCCGGTTCGCGCAGGCCTGGGGCAGCCGGTTGATCTCGATCGGGCCTGCGGGGCACATCCACACGGCGGCGGGATACGGTCCCTGGCCCGAGGGGCACGCGCTGATGCGAGAGATGCTCGGTCCTGCGGAGCGCACCGCCTGACCAGCGCCTGGGGCAGCGGGCCCGGCCGCGTGACGCCCGCCGACCGCCCGACACCTTCCCGGAGGTCACCTCGATGCCGAAGGACAAGACGGGGATCCAGTGGCTCCGCGAGCCGGAAGCGCACGACTACGCCGCGGCGCGCTCCTACCTGAGCCTGACGTTCGACCGCGTCCGCGTGGGCAGGTACGCGCAGCAACTCGCGCGTTCGGCCGTCACGGAGTTCAAGGCGAAGGACATCTTCCGTGCGTCCGGGCTCTCGCTGCTGGGGATCAGCAATGCGCACGTGGAGAAGGACCGGCGCAAGATCGCGGCAGGGACCCAGCTGTCGCCGCTGTTGCTGGTGCGGGACGTCGGCCGCGGCCGGGTCATCATCGCGGACGGCTACCACCGGCTGTGCGCCGTGTACGGGTACGACGAAGACGCCGTGATTCCCTGCAAGATCGTGTGACGGACTCGCCGCGGGCAGCTGCGGCCGAGGGGGCGGTTCATCGGGCGCCGCCGTGGCGCGACGCGAGGCGAGCATGGACTTCGACACGCAGGTGAAGCTGGCGGTCTACGGTCATTTCGCCGAAACGGGTCGCAGGCCGGCGTTGGGAGCCGTGGCCGAGCGCGTCGGATCGGGCGCCGGACGCGTGCGAGACGCGTATGCTCGGCTGCGCGCGCAGCGACTGCTGGTGCTCGAGGCGGATGGCTCGTCGATCCGCATGGCGCCCCCGTTCTCGGGCGTTTCGACGCAGCACGTCGTGACCGTGGGCGGCACGGACTACTTCGCCAACTGCGCGTGGGATGCCCTGGGCGTGCCGGCGGCGCTCGGGCGGCCGGGCGTGGTGCACGCGCGCTGCGAGCAATCCCGTGTGCCCCTCGACCTGGAGGTCGGCCGCGAGGGGCCCGAGCCCTGCAGCTGGCTGTTCCACTGCTCCGTCCCGGCGGCCAAGTGGTGGGACGACATCGTCTTCACCTGAAGCACCATGCTGTTCTTCCGGTCGGAAGAACGGGTTCGCGAGTGGTGCGCCGCGCACGGGCTGCCGATGCGACCGCTGGTGAGGATCCATCAGCTGTGGACGCTCGCGACGACGTGGTATGCGAGTCGACTGCAGGAAGCGTCCCGACGCCCCCGCGCGGACGAGATGCGCGCGATCTTCGCCGGCCTGGGCCTGGAGGGTGATTTCTGGGATCCGCAGTCAGACAGCTTCGGCGGCCCCA
>DATIYI010000409.1:0-4204 GCA_035517695.1 Streptosporangiaceae bacterium | reverse complement strand
CGACTACTACGACCCGCTCACCACCGGCGACTCGTCCTTGTCGGCGTGCGTGCAGAGCATCATCGCCGCCGAGATGGGCAACGAGCGCCAGGCCCTCGAGTACTTCCAGTATGCGGTGCTCATGGATCTGGGCAACGTCGCCGGCAACGCCTCGGACGGAGTCCACATCGCGTCCGCGGCAGGCGTGTGGTCGTCACTGGTCTTCGGGTTCGGCGGCGTCCGCGACTTCGACGGCAGGCTGTCGTTCGCGCCCAGCCTGCCGCGCGCCTGGAACGAGCTCGCATTCTCGCTGCGGTTCAAGGGACGGCAGATCCGGGTGCTGCTCACCCACGAAGGGGACCGCTACCTCGTGGAAGAGGGCCATCCGCTAAACGTCACCATCCGGGGCGAGTCGCATCTGCTCAGCCCGGGTACCCCCGTCGAGATCAAGCTGACCACGCCGATTTGACGCGCCGGGCGGCACCAGGCAGTCTCAGCAGGACCACGACGCTCAGCGAGGATCCGGGATGACCCGGCGCGGTCCCGATCCTCGATGCCCAGATATGACGCAACACCGCGGCGGCTGGCAACGAGCACAGAATCCCATGAGCAGAATTCCATGAGCACTGTTTCCGTGAAAACTATTTTCCGTGCGCACTGAGGCCTCGAGCCCGTGGCCGCGGCCACGGCCGCTGATCGGCGACAGCACCAGCAGCGCCGAGCGGGCAGCCGACCCTAGGAGCTGGGCACTACCAGCCGCGACGCGAACGGCGCTGGCAGAGGTCGTCGCCGCCCGGCGTGACGTGCGGCGGTTCCGGCCGGACCCGGTCGGCGCCGAGGTCCTGGACGAGGTCCTCGCCGCTGGGCACGCGGCGCCGAGCGTCGGGCACTCCCAGCCGTGGCGCTTCCTCGTCGTGCGGGATCCGCAACTGCGGGCCAGCGCCGCGGTCATGGCTGACCGCGCGCGCCTCGACCAGGCCAGACAGCTTGACGCGGACAGTGCACGGCACTTGCGCAGTCTGCAGCTCGAAGGGATCCGCGAGGCCCCGGTGGGGGTCGTGGTCTGCTGCGACCGGCGCGCCCGTCCCGTCGGCGTCCTCGGCCGTGCGACGTTTCCGGACTCTGATCTGTGGTCCTGCGCCTGCGCGATCGAGAACATCTGGCTCACCGCTCGTGCGCACGGGCTCGGGCTGGGCTGGGTCACGTTGTTCGACCCTGATGAGCTAGGCGCTCTGCTGGGCCTTCCCGAGGGCGTGGTGACACTAGGCTGGCTCTGCCTTGGCTGGCCTGACGAGCGGCTGCCCGCACCGGGACTGGAGCGGCACGGATGGTCGCGGCGGCTACCCCTGTCCGACGTCGTGCTGCGGGACCGCTGGCCGCGTGCGGCGGCGCCCGCCCCGCCCGGTGACCGCGCGGCCGCAGCGGTCGGCGGCGCACGGGTCCGGGCACGCGACAGCGAGGACCGCCTGCTGGCCGTGCCCGGATCGCTGGGCCTGCTCGGTGAGACGCTGCTGCGAGTGGAGTCCGTCAGCCCCCGTGAAGGCGCCGGAACCCTGCTCATCGCCGGCGCTGACCACCAGGTCGCTGACCTTGGCGTCAGCGCCTTCCCGCGCAGTACCACCCGGCTCGTCGCGCGGGCCCTCGCCGTCGGCGAGGGCCAGGGCGCCGCTATGGCCAGAGTTGCCGGCCTGCAGGTATACCTGGCGGACTGCGGCATCGACGGTGCGCGCATTGACGGTTGGCTCGACCTGCGTGCTGCGGGCGCATGGGGCGATCTGGCCAGCACGGATGCGCTCGAGGGCGGTGCTGTCCGGTCCCTGCTGGCTGCCGGCGATCGGACCGGCCACGAACTCGCGGCGGCCGGCCCCGTTGCCATCGGCGAAGTTGGCATCGGCAATACGACCGTTGCTTCCGTGCTCACCGCTGCCCTCCTGGCAGTGCCAGCCGAGCAGGTGACCGGCCGCGGCGCGGGGAGTGACACCGCCATGGTCAGCCGCAAGCAGCAGATCGTGCGGCAGGCCCTGGCGCGGATGGGCGGGCGGCTTCCCCTGCCTGGCCAGCTCGACCGTCCGGGCGTGACGGACCTGCTCAGCGGAATTGGCGGTGCCGAGCAGGTCTTCCTGACAGGAGTTTGCCTGGGAGTGGCGGACGCGGGCGGACTTGTGGTGCTGGACGGTTTGCTTACCGCCGTGAGCGCGCTTGTCGCCGTCCGCCACCGTCCTGAGGTGCAGGCCCACCTGGTCGCTGGGCACCTCAGCGCGGAGCCGGCGCACGCAAGTGTCCTCGATGCGCTGGGGCTGGAGCCAATCCTCGACTTGCGGCTGCGGGCAGGCGAGGGCGTAGGAGCCGTTCTCGCCCTAGCACTGATCGCCCAGGCCAAGCAGGCCAGGCGGATGACTGCGGCGACCGACTGAGCCCAGCGGCAACGTCAGTCCCCTGCCGCTGCCGCGCCACCGGCGCGGGGAAGCCGCAGCGAGACGCTAAGATCGGCGCCGCTGCACGGGTTGTCGCCAGTACTGCGCCGCGCACCAAGGAGACGGCCCTGGCCATGGGCCTTGCCGTGGACGTACTAGCTGAGATGGACGGGGATGCCTGGGAGCGGGCCCGAGCCGAGGCCGGGCACCACGCCCACTGGGCGTGGACCGATCCCTTCGGCCGGCGACCACGCCAACTGAACCCGGTAATCCCGCTCATCGGCCGGTTCCTTCACCGGGGAGGCCCGGTCAGGGAGCGGCTAATAGTCATGTTGGAGTGTGACCTGCGGCCAGCCGATGGCCTTGACCCTCGCCGCCCGGGGGTCGCCATCCGGGACCATCACCCAGTTGCAGCTCTGCGGAGCGGCGAACGCTATGTAGCCACTGGGCAGAGCTGCCAGCCGGTTGACACTAACCTCGGCGATGATGATCGGCCGGTGCTTCTCGATGAGCGTCGAGGCGCCGTCGAGGATCAGGGCCTCGACCCCCTCAGCATCGATCTTCAGCAGGTCGACCCGATCGAGACGCTCCCAGCCGAGTAGGGAGTCGAGATCGACGGCGAGGACTGAGAACCTATCCGGGCAGTCGCCCGCCCGGACGAGGCTGAACGAGTTCGGCTTCCCGAAGTTCATGTAGAAGGAGAACTCGCCGCACCGGTCGGAGGCGGCCACGCCTCGGGGGCGGACATTTTTGTACCCGTTCCGGCGGACGTTTCGCTCCAGGGCGGCGAGCATCACCGGGTTGGGCTCCAGGCTGAGGACAGTGCCGCCATCGCCGACGATCCGGGCGCCCTTCATGCTATAAATGCCAGTGTTTGCTCCAACGTCGATGAGGACGCCGTCGCCGCCGAGGAAGGCGTTGAGATTGGCGAATTCCGGCTCGATCTCATCTCCGAAGATGAAGATACCCCGACCCCCGTAGCCGTTCCTGTTGGGGCCCCCGACGATTGTGCCATCGGCTAGCTTCTTGGTCAGTGTCGTCCGCCTTGGCAGCACGGCACACAAGCCCTTCCGCACGGACCGCTCCATCCCGCCCATGGCATGACGATAATCGAACGATCGGCTCAGCCGCTCTGGTTCGCATCCAACACTGAGTAAAGCATACGGCTAAACGGACGCGCGGACCCGAATCCACCCGATAGCGCCCAGATTTCTCAGAGAATGGTTACCGAATGCCTTTAATCAGGAGGCATCCCATTCGTCGGCAAGGATTTCTTTGACTCGCTGTGATAGCCGCTCGTAATTGCTCAGTATCCTGGTCAGACTTCTCGCGCGGGTATTGGCGCGGTCAGCGCGCAGGTCAGCGACTTTGGCGTCGAAGTGGCCCTCGGCGATCGACAGGGGCGGGATCTTCTGCTCGACGCCAGCCAAGCCAGAGGCCTCCTTGAGCCGGCCGTCATCGGTGGTAGCGCGGCTGGACGCCGCTGGACGCGATGTCGGCGAACCAGGCGAGAACCGCGTTCATACCGGCACAGGTGCCCCAGCCAGGTCAGGCACGGCAAATTAGGGCTCCCCTGCCGGTTCCGTGGGTAGCCGGTGAGGGTGAGCCTGCGGGGATGCCGTGTCAGGACGGCGGATCAGTGCCGCGGGGTGGAGCGGGTCGCGTGTCGCGCTTAGCTTGTTATTTAACCTCTGCTGTCTTGTTGGCATGGGTTTGCCTGTGTTGTCCGGCGTGCCTGCGTGACAGCGGGCGGCCACCGCGACACGGTCGGTTCTGTGTGACGGAACTGACGGTGGAGGCGGTGGCCGTGG
>DATIYI010000408.1:0-28204 GCA_035517695.1 Streptosporangiaceae bacterium | reverse complement strand
GATCCGCGGCCTTGGCCGGGGAGCCCGGCCATGACCACGCGCACCGCGGCGCCCGCCGCAACCAGCCGCGCCCCAGCGCTCCCGGGCAACCCGTTCCCACTCGGCGCCACCGCCGCCGAGGGTGGAACGAACTTCGCCGTGGCGGCCGGTGCCGCCGACGGCGTGCTGCTGTGCCTGTTCGACTCGGGCGGCGCCGAGACCCAGATACCGCTGCTGGATTATGACGCCGGTGTCTGGCATGGTTTCGTCCCCGGGGCCGGCTCCGGTCAGGCGTACGGATACCGCGCCGCAGGCCGTTATGATCCGGGTTCGGGTTTGCGCTTCAACCCGGCGAAGCTGCTGCTTGACCCGTACGCCCGGGCGCTGCAGGGTTCGGTGAGATTCGGGCCCGAGGTGCTCGGGTACGCGGCCGGCGATCCGGACGCCCCGAGCACGCTCGACTCGGTCGCGCACGTACCGCGTAGCCTTGTGGTGGACGAGGCGTTCGAGTGGCGCGACCGCGCGCGGCCCAGGCGCTCGTACGCGGACACGGTCATCTACGAGGTGCACGTCAAGGGCTTCACGATGCGCCACCCGGGGGTGCCGCCCGAGTTGCGCGGCACCTACGCCGGGCTCGGCCACGAGGCGGCCATCGGCCATCTGCTGGATCTCGGCGTGACCGCGGTTGAACTGCTGCCGGTGCATGAGAGCGTGCCGGAGGCGTTCCTGCTGCAGCGCGGGCTGACCAACTACTGGGGCTACAACACGATCGGGTATTTCGCGCCGCATCAGGGGTATTCGGCGCAGGTGCGGGCCGGGCGGCCCGGCGGGCAGGTCGCAGAGTTCAAGGCCATGATCGACGCCCTGCACCGGGCCGGGCTCGAGGTACTGCTCGACGTCGTCTTCAACCACACCGCCGAGGCAGATCACACCGGTCCCACGCTCTGCTACCGGGGCCTGGACAATGCCGCCTACTACCGCCTCGACCCCGGCGATCCGCGCCAGTACCTCGACACCACCGGCTGCGGCAACTCGCTCAACGTCGGTGACCCGCTGACCCTGCAGCTGATCATGGACTCGCTGCGCTACTGGGTCACGCAGATGCATGTCGACGGCTTCCGGTTCGATCTCGCGCCCACCCTGGCCCGCCAGGAGGGCGAGTTTGAGAAGAGGTCGGCGTTCTTCGACTTGGTGTCGCAGGATCCGGTGGTCTCGCGCGCGAAGCTGATCGCCGAGCCGTGGGACGTCGGGCAGATGGACAGCTACGAACTGGGCGGGTTCCCGCCGGTGTGGCGGGAATGGAACGGCAAGTACCGCGACACCATGCGGGACTTCTGGCGCAGCCACCCGGTCGGCATCGGCGAGTTCGCCTCCCGGTTCTGCGGGTCCTCGGACATGTACAGCCGCGCCAGGCGCCGCCCGACGGCTTCGGTGAACCTGATCACGGTGCATGACGGTTTCACCCTGCGCGACCTGGTCTCCTACAACCACAAGCACAACGAGGCCAACGGCGAATCCAACCGCGACGGGACCAGCGACAACCGCTCGTGGAACTGCGGCGCCGAGGGCCGCACCGATGATCCCGCCGTGCTGGCGCTGCGGGCCCGCCAGTCGCGCGCGATGCTCACCACCTTGCTGCTGTCCTTCGGGATCCCGATGCTGCTCGGCGGCGACGAGATCGGCCGCACCCAACGCGGCAACAACAACGCCTACTGCCAGGACAACGAGATCGCCTGGTACGACTGGTCCGCTGCCGACACCGACCTGCTCACCTTCACCAGCCGGCTGGTGGCCTTCCGCAGGGCGCACCCGGTGTTCCGCCGGCAACGGTTCCTCGCCGGCGCCGAGGCCTCCGAGCTTGGCTGGTTCACCCCGGCCGGCACCGCTATGACCGGCGCGGACTGGTCGGACCGCAGCGCTCTGGCCGTGGCCCTGTACCTGGACGGATCCGACGATCCCGACCGGGCCGCGGATGGCACGCCGCTGCTTGATGACGACTTCCTCGTCCTGGTCAACGCCTGGTGGCAGCCGCTCGACTTCTCCATCCCGGCCACCCGCACCGGGCTGACCTGGCAGGCCGCCATAGACACCTACGATCCCGCTAGGCCCGCTGCCACGGCTTCGCTGCACGCCGGCGATCAGCTGACCGTCCGCCCCCGGTCGATCGTCGTGTTCCGCGGCGCGCTGCCCGCGGCATAGCAAGCTTGGGTGAGCGGCCGGAAGCTCCCGCGCCGCGGCTGCAAGCGCTCGGTCAGATCGGGCGGGCTCAATCACCCGACGCGGATGATTGGCCACGCAGTTCATGCGAAAGCTTGCGCAGCGCGCCGCGATGCACCAAGCTCAAATCGCGGGGAGAGCGCGATATTCCCGGTCCTTGGGGTCTGACTTATCTGCCGCGCAGATGGCCTTATCGGCGCTCTTCCCGCGCCACATTCTTGGACTCTTGCGGCTGGTCAGCTGTCTGCGTGTCACCCCTTTCGGATGGCGTCGTAGGGCTTGGACGCGGCGTAAGGTCGGCCCTGCCGATCGCAGGAAGCATCGTAGAAAGCCCAGCACAGGAGGCCCATTGTGGCTGAGGAATATGACGTCATCGTGATCGGGTCCGGCGCGGGCGGCGGGACGCTGGCGCATACGCTGGCGCCGTCGGGTAAGCGGATCTTGCTGCTGGAGCGCGGCGACTTCCTGCCCCGGGAGATGGATAACTGGGATCCCAAGGCGGTGTTCGTCGACGGGAAGTACATCTCACCGGACACCTGGTATGACGCCGGGGGGAAGGCATTCCAGCCGCAGGTGCATTACTTCGTTGGCGGGGCGACAAAGATGTACGGCGCCGCGCTGTACCGGTTGCGGCCGGCTGATTTCGGTGAGCTGCGGCACGTGGACGGGGTGTCGCCGGCGTGGCCGCTGAGTTACGCCGACTTCGAGCCGTGGTATTCGAAGGCGGAGTGGCTGTACCAGGTGCATGGCGAGAGCGGCGCCGATCCGGCCGAGGGGCCGAGGTCGCGGCCCTACCCGTGGCCGGCGGTTTCGCACGAGCCGCGGATCCAGCAGATCTCCGACGCGCTCCAGGCCGGTGGCTATCATCCCTTCCCCGCGCCCTGCGGGATCTTGCTTGATGAGGCCGACCGGGCCCGCAGCACGTGCATCCGCTGCGCCTGGTGCGACGGCTACCCGTGCCTGGTGCACGCCAAGTCCGATGCCGAGACGATCGCGGTGCGCCCACTGCTTGGCGAGCCCAACGTGACGCTGCTCACCGGCGCCGAGGTGACCCGGCTGCAAACCGATCCGGCCGGGCGGCGGGTCACCGGGGTGGAGGTATCTCACGACGGCCAGCGCCATGTTTACCAGGCCAGCGTCGTCGTGCTCGCGGCGGGCGCCGCCAACAGCGCCAAGATCTTGCTCCGCTCAGCGTCCGACACCCATCCGGCAGGGCTGGCCAACGGCTCCGACCAGGTCGGCCGCAATTACATGTTCCACAACAGCAAGGCCGTGGTGGCCCTGGGCAAGGAGCCCAACGACACGGTGTACCAGAAGACCCTCGCCATCAACGACTTCTACCTGGCCGGTGACGGCCGCGAGTGGCCGATCGGCAACATCCAGATGCTCGGTAAGTCAAACGCGATGGCGATGAAAGGCGAAGAACCTAAGCTCACCATGCTCGCCCCGCACTGGAGCCTCGACGAAGTCGCTCACCGCGCCGTCGACTTCTGGCTGACCACCGAAGACCTGCCCAAACCGGGCAATCGGGTCACCGTCGACCGTGACGGCAACGTCCACCTCACCTACACCGCCACCAACGACACCGAGGCGGCCGAACTCTACCGCGAGCTCAAGAAGATCCTCAACCACACCGGGATGGCCGCCCACCACGTTCTCGGGAAGAACTTCTACATGCAGATGAGCATCCCCATCGCCGGCTGCGCGCACCAGGCCGGCACCTGTCGGTTCGGCACCGATCCCGCCACCTCGGTGCTCGACGTCAACTGCAAGGCACACGAACTCGACAACCTCTATGTCACCGACACCAGCTTCTTCCCCAGCATCGGCGCGGTGAACCCGGCGCTGACCGTTATGGCCAATGCCATCCGCGTCGGCGAGCACCTCATCGAGCGGCTTGGATGAGCACGACCCAGCCCCAGGAAGCCGAGCGGATATGCGCCGTCGGCGCCCTGCTGCGGATCGCGATTCGAGGGCGAGGAGGGCACGTTCACCATCTGCTCGTTCTGGCTGGTGACGGCGCTGGCGATGATCGGCGAGGTTGAGCGCGCGCGTGCGCTGTGCCAGAAGCTGCTGTCATTCGCCGGACCGCTGCAGCCTCACGCCGAGGAAGTCGACACCACGACAGGCGAGCACCTGGGGAATTTCCCGCAGGTGTTCACCCACCCGGCCCTGATCGAGGCCGTGTCGCTGCTCATCGACTCGGAGCCGGAGCAGGGGTTCGTCCGATAGGGGGCCGAAACACCACCACAGACCTCGACGGCACAGCCTCGAACACGCAAGTCATCATGCGGCGGTTCCTCACGGCGCCGTCGTCGATGCCGAAGTGGATGAATGGGATCGCTCGAGCATGACCCTTACCGTGGCGTTCGCCTTGGCGGCCGCCTTTTCCAACGCGGTCAACCTGATGACGCAACACTCCGCAAGCATCAGCGCGCCGAAGCGGGAGAAGGGCTGGCGCCTGGTCGCCTACCTGGTCCGGCAGCCGCTGTGGCTGCTCGGCTGTGTCGCCGCGGTAGGCTCGTTCGCCTTCCAGGCCCTCGCATTGCACAACGGCCAGCTGTCGGTGGTCCAGCCCATCCTCGTCACTGAGCTGGTCTTCGTTCTGGTGCTGCGCCGGGTGTGGATCCGCCAGGACGTGGCCCGCGCCGCGTGGGCAGCCGTGCTGGTGGTCTGCGTGGCCCTCGCCGTGTTCCTCGCGGTGGCCGAGCCCACCGGCGGGCACCCGACTCCCGAGAGGGCGGAATGGCTATCCGCCGTGTTCGTGTTCGGCGGGACCATCGCCGTGTCGGCCGTGCTGGGAATGCGGGGCTCGCCGGTGCGCCGGGCCGCCGTCTTCGCGATGGCCGCAGCATTGACGTGGGCTCTAATGGCGACGTTCATCAAGACGGCGACCGACACGCTCACCACGTTCGGTATCGTTGGCACGCTCACGCGATGGCCTGTGTACGCGCTTGCTGTGTCCGCCGTAGCCGGCACGCTGCTCGAGCAGTCCGCTCTCCACGTTGGGCCCTTGAGCGTGTCCCAGCCGGTTCTGGTCATCATCGATCCGCTCGCCAGCATCATCTTGAGCGTGTGGCTGTTCGACGAGCGCTTCACCGAGAGCCCGGCGAAGATCGCCATCGCCGTCCTGGCTTTCGCCGTCATGGCCGTCGGGGTCATCGTGCTGTCGCGAACAGCGCCGAAGGATCTCGCCCCGGCGCCTGCCCGCTCATGAGACTGCCGACGGGGCCGAGATCATGTCAAGGTGAGGGGGACACGCGTCGCCCCGCCGCTGGCGAAGCCAGCGGCTGCGAGCGCCCCGCGCGGCCGGCCGCCTCGTCCACGCTGGCATGGACGGAGAAGACATCGATCAGGCGGGTGAGGGTGAGAACCCGCAGCACCTGCTGCCGCGCCGCGGCTAGCAGCAGGTCACCGCCACCGTCCCGGGCCTTGTTCCGCGCCCGCACCAGGGCTGCCACGCCGCTGCAGTCGATGAACTCCAGGCCTGCCAGATCGACGATAATCTCGCCCTCGCGGGCCGCGACCGCTGCGAGCCCAGCCGCGATACTCGCGGCATCTACCACGTCAAGCTCCCCGCGCAATGCGACGACAACCCGGCCATCGCCTTCGCGGGGACGCACATACAGGCTCAGCATGCGGGCGCCTTCCTACTCCGGCAGCAAGGCGGGGTCTCGACCCAGCGGCTAACTCACCAGCTCGCACCTTGGACACTACGCCGAATGCCCGCGCCTGTCGTGTCCACTCGATCGCCCCACGCGGCTTGCGGATGGCGCACCGCCGCCCACCATGCGCCGGTGACGCTGGAGGCACGGGCTTGAATCCCGGATCGGTGAGGTCACAATGGGGGTGTGGCGGCCGATCGGAAACCAGCCGCGCGGCCCCCGGCGCAGCAGATGCCGGCCGCCGAGCCGGGTGAGCACTGGTGGCCGGTGGCGCTGGCGATCCTGGCTGTCGCTGGTCTGCATGTGGCGCTGCCCGCCCAGCACCGGGTGCAGCCGAGATGGATGGTCCCGGTCGTGCTGCTCGCATTGCTGGCCAGGTTAATCATCGGCGACCCAGGCCACATCGACCGACAAAAGCCCTGGCTGCGGGTCGTCACCAGGATCGTTATCGCATTCCTCACGGTGGCGAACCTGTTCTCCGCCAACCGGCTCATTCAAGACATCCTCACCAACAACAAGCTGTTCGCGAACAACACCATTGGGCTGCTTGCCACCGGCGGGGTGATCTGGGCGACGAACGTCCTATAGTCGAGGGGCACGTCACCCCGTGACGCCGTCAGCTAACCTCTTAGCTTGAGCCTTGACCGTCCGCAGATGGCGCTGCTGTTGCCGTTTGTCCCACGCGACCAGGCGCGCGCGGGAGCTAGCCTGGCTATCCCGCGCAAGGCCTGCCGCCGCACCCAGGGCGATGGCGAACATGATCGCGTGCTGCTGAGTGCGGCTACTTGCAGGCAGACGTGCCACCGCAGCCAGCCCGATCATGACCACGGCGATGCGCTTCCCCGCGCCCGCCCCCCGCGGCTGCGGTGCTGGCTGGCTGGGGCGACGCGAGATCACAGCGCTCGGTTCCACGTGGGCATTTTGAGGATCCCCGGTATTGATCATCATTTCGCCCCTTTCCCCCTGCCAGGTTAGCCCGTCTCCCCCGCCAGGTTACGCCGTCGTCGCACGGCTGCCGAGTGCTGGGCTCGGCTACCTCGCGACACCAACCAGCTGAGGTGTGCGCTGGGCCGGGCTCAAGACGAGGGCCAATCACATCTGGACATCTGTAGCGGTGGAGTGTGATGTTGGTCTTGCCTGGGTCCGGGTTGTGAGGAGGGGTCATGCGTGACCACGGCACTCGCTTCGAATGCCTCAGACTGCGCCCGCACGACCATGTGGGATGGGTCTTTTCCGGATCCAGCGGTTTCGCCGCGCTCGCCGGGCCGTTCCTGGCCGAAGGCGCGGCGCTGGGGGAACGGCTGATGTATGTGGCTGCCGACCCCGGCCCAGCGGCCGTGGCCGGGCTGGCCGACATGGTCGGCCCCTACGCGCTTCAGGTCGCGAGCATCGCGGAAGTGTACGGCGCCTCCGGGGTCATCGACGCGCACAGCCAGCGCGCCACGTTCGCCGGGGCCCTCGCTGACGCCCTGGCCGAGGGCCACAGCGGGATCCGGGTTGCTGCCGACAACACACCGCTCGTCACCGATGAGGTGCGCCTGGCGGCTTGGATCCGGTGGGAAATGGTCGCCGACCGTTTCATGTCGGAGAACCGTGTCACTGGCCTGTGCGCGTTCGACCGGGAAAAGGTCGACGTGGACCGGCTGCGCCACCTGGCGACGCTGCATCCGCTGTCCTCGGCGGCCAGCCCGGTTCCCCAATTCCGCCTGTTTGCTGACTCAGGGAAGCTGCGCGTCGAGGGTGAGATCGACTCCTTTGCCGTCTCCCAGCTGTGGCTGGCGCTGGATGCCCTGCCGCCCAAGACCGGCGTCCTGGTCGACCTGGCGACCGCGACGCTGCGCAGCCGCGCGGTGCTGGCCGGCCTCGGGCGGCTCCGCGACGCGGGCGTGCCCGTCACCATCGAAGGTGACCGGGCCGCCTTCGGCGAGCTGAGGGCGCGCGGCCTGCTGGCCAGCGACCACGCCATTGTCCAGGTCAATGGTTCTCATCGAGCGTGCCCTGCCGTGGCTGCGAGGTTACCGGGCAGCGCCGAGCGCCGACACTGCGCCGCCGATGGGCTTGAACACTAAAGCCATAGGCGCAAGCCGTGTCCGACGCCGGACCGACCATGCCAGGGACGGCGACCAAGGCGCGCGATCTTCAGCTCGGTCTTGCCTGGCCTGTCGGGCCTGTCGGGCCTGTCGGGATCGGGCAGCAGGACCAAGCGCGGCCGCGGTTCGGCCCGGCAGACGAATCCGGTCGTTGCGCGCGGCGGTGAAGATTGCCCAGGATGGCGCGGCACTTGTCGGCTCGTGTGCCACGACGCACGGCCGTTCGGCATCTTGCCAACGACGATCCGGACGGTCCCGGGCATAATCTCGATCATCGGGAGCATCGTCACGTCCGGGCGACCGGCGAGGCCGGCTTGCCACCGTGCGAGATCGTCGGCGACGGTCACTTGGTAGTCGCGGCCGCACCCGGCGTTCATTTTTCCTGCGATGCTGCACACCGACCACTCGCCGTCCATTCCGCGCCATGCGCGAGGACGGCCATGCCTGTCGACACCGGCTCGGTTGGAGTCATCAATACTCCACGCTGTCGCTGGAGGATCACCGCCGCGCGTCAGCCGCGGCGACGGCCGCGCTGCTCGCCGAGTTCAACGCCTACCTCGACCGAGATCACGTCGACCCGATGGCCGACTCCGTGGGCCACCGGCAGCATCCGCTTTTAGCTCAGTTAGGACGCTGGTGTCGCCTGATCGTACTCATACGACCCGCAGACCGGATAGCTGGTCGTCACGCGTCCACGATCGCGGCTGCGGATCCTTGCGATGGCGGCCAGCAAGGAACGCGCGTAGCTCCTTGCAGCTGCGGCGGCTGGGGCCGGGGTCTGGCGCTTGGCATATATCACGAGTGGATAACGAATTTCATCATTGTAGTTTCATTGCTGCGGGCAGCGTTTACCCCTGACATGCTGCCGGAACAGGCCCGGCCCCGGGCAGAGCAAGCCGATTATGCAGGCGCGTTTGCGGCATTAGGAAACCTTCGTGAGGTTAGTCCCAAGGCACCGTTGGATCAAAATCAGGCGGACCGGGCAGCACAAGGCGCCGTCTCAGGCGGCACGGACGCTGACCGCGGCTCCCCAGGTGCGCAAGACCGCCCGGCCCGGGCCTGCGGCAGCCAGGCAGGCGATTCGCCTGGGCGCGCCGGGCGGCCGGCCAAACTCTGCCCTGGCTGGCAGCTGCCGCCGTCGTGGCCGCGGTCAAAGTTGCGGTCACCGAGCTGCGGGCAGGACGGTGACCGGCGGGCCGCTCGCGCACCTGGGCGTCCTCGCGGTCCTTGCGGTCGCCTCGGTAGCGGTACTGCCGACTGCGGCGCACGCCGCGACGGTGCCGCGGCCGAGGATCCTGTCCGGACTCGACGAGCATGACGGGACAGTCGTCAAATACCGGAGCACTTACTACCTGTATGGGACGGAATACAGGTGCGGGTTTACCTGGATGAAGGCGAATACCCCGTTCTGCGGGTTTGTCGTCAGGACGGCGCATAGCGTCACCGGCCACTGGTCCCCGCCCCAGCTGCTGTTCTCACCGAAGGCGCTGGACAACTGGGGACCGGACAAGGGCCGCAGCTGGAACTGGGTATGCGGCTCAACCGGCGCGGGGTGCTTCAACCCGCGGATGTTGCGCCGCCCCGACGGCGTATGGCTGCTGTGGTTCAACGCCCCCCGTGACACCTACGACCACCACGTAAACGCGTACTACGTTATGGGCTGCAACGGCCCGGCCGGGCCATGCGGCTACCAGGCGGGCGGCCACGGCTCGACGCACAAGCCGAGGCTGGAGATCTGCGACGACGACGGGGACTTCTCCGTCATCACCAAGGGCGGCGCCGCGGCGATCCTTTGTTCCATGGGCGGCATCTCCGAGGAGAGCCTGAGCAAGTGGTGGACGGACGGCACCGGGGCAGGCACGAGGTCACGCATCACTCCCTTCGCCGCAGGGACGGCTACCCCGGCCGCCATCCTCCCAGTCGGTGAAGGGGTGGGGGCCTACCAGCGCGGTGACGGCGCGTGGGTGATGGTCTACTCGTCGCCGGGCTGCGGCTACTGCTCGGGGCCACCGGCGTTGAAGACGGCCGGCGGCACAGCGGAGGTGCATGCGGGTTATGCCACGGCCCCGGCGATGATGGGACCCTGGACCGTGCGGGGCGTCTTGTCCCCGGCATACTGCACCGGGCAGCCCCGGACCGTGTTCACCGTCGGAAGGGACGCGTTCGAGTGGCTGGACCAGTGGACAGGCACGCGGAACGAGACCAAGGCGTCCATCCGGCTAGAGCCGATGGCGGCGAGGCCATGGTCTTGCCAACGTCCGCGCCGCGGACCTCCCCGGCGTCTCCCCCACCGGCGCCACCGTCATCATCACCGGCGCGGACCTACGCAGCCCGGGCCTCGAACCCGACGCGAAGCTCACAGGCACGACCCGCACGGACGCAAGGTATCCAGAAGGTGAACCATCCCGGGTTTCGTACGACGCGCGTCTACCTCGTCTGAACGGTCTCGGCTTGTCGCACTTGAAGTCGGCGCAGCGGGGCGGCGGGATCTACGCCGCGCTGGCTTCCTCGGTGCGTTCGGGCAGGAGCAGCAGCGCCCCGGCGAAAAAGCACACGGCACCTATAAAGGTACCCAGGTTCGACCGCTCGGCGTTGTTTAGCTGGCCAGTCGCTGGGCTGATGTAGCCGGCTACAGCGGACACGCCGAAGGCGATGGACCCGACCAGGTTGGCCAAGGTGATCCACCATGACCACGACCGGGGGCTCCAGGCGGCCCAGCCGTGGCAGACCTCGAACCAGGCCAGCGCGCTGGCAACCAGGAAGCAAGTCGAGCCAACGGCATCGGGCCGCCACACGTGCTGGTTCGCGGCCTGCGCCGTGAGGTCCACCCGCAGCGCGTTCCCGGTGCTGACGTTGAAGTACAGGGTCCCGACGAGTTGCACCGCGGTTGCCCACCAGTCGATCCGGCGGGGCTGGAAGACGAAGAAGCGCCGCCGGGGCGCACCTGGCGCCCGCGGGCCCGCGTCCACGGCCTCCCGGTAGGTCAAAAACCCAGCCGACGTGAAGAACAGGGAGCCGACGAAGAAGGTGACGGCGTCCCAGCGGGTCCCGACGGCGCTCGCGTACCCGGGGACGGCGCCGAGCGCGAACAGCAGCGACCCAACGGCGAACAGGACAGCGATCCACCATCCCCGGGCCCTGGGCGCCCACCACGTCGAGCCGACCGCCGGTGCGCCCTCCGGGTGCTTGCGGTGGCGGCGGGATCCCCAGCGAGCCACAACGCCGTCCGGGCGCACGCGGTCAACGAAGGTCACGAAGGGTCCGACCCGGCCCTCGTGGCCTGTGCGGTCCTGCACGGGCATACGCGCGTCCTATCTGATCGGTTCAAGCTTGCCAGACGGCTCAGGCAACCTACTCCGGCATGACGCGAGTGATCCTCATCTGGGGGCGGAACTACAGATCAATGGCGAATAGCTTCGGATTCAGCGCCGAGAGGAACGCCAGGGCGAAGAACGTCCGTTCATCGCCGCTCGACCGCACCCGGCGTGTACCCGACGAGTCCCATCTGCAACTCCCTGGCGAGCGAGGTGTCGCCGGTGGCTTCGAGCACACGCGATCACCGCGGAGCCGTCGTCACCCACTGCGGGTGGAGGCTAGCGCCAGGCCGGTGTCTGCGCCAACCGGGGTGCCGTCGGCACCCCGGATCGGGGAGGAAAAGGAGACTCTCCGGCAGGGGCTCTCCGGGCAGGAGGCCCTCCGGGCAGGAGGCCCTCCGCGCAGGAGGCTCTCCAATCGCTGAACGCGAAAACGAGAGACGAGGAAAACGCAGACGATCAGAAATGAATCCCAGTCTGCCGATGCCGCATGGGCGGGGCTACGAAATTTGAACTCACATCCTTCACCTCGACAGGCTAACGAGCACTGCCGGGCGGGGCTCGCCGTCTTCAGGTACGTCGGCGCGGAAGTACCCGGCGCAGCGCGTCCAGTTGGCCTTTCACTGAACTCGCAGGCGCGAGTGGCACGCATCCCTCCGGGACCGCGTCCAAGCTTCCGTCTTCACAGCGATGCTGCTCGACCACCACCGGGATCTCTGGATGCCGACGGCGAATGGCCTCGGCGACGCGCAGCCCGCTGTCAAGTCCGTGAAGTACAGCATCGGCGCTGGCTAGCACGTTGCACTCCTGTCCCCGCAGGAGCGGGCAGGCCTCCTTGGCATGACCCGGGCCAGAGCAGAAGGCGACGTCAAAGCCGGCCTCCTGGAATCGAGAGAAATCCGAGATTGCGAGAGCGGGGCGGTCATCCTCGACGAGCACCCGGGGACGGTTAAAGGCCCCGCCGGGTGAGTACCAGGCCCTACCGGGCACCCGTTGTTTCATGTGCCCCTCCCTTCATGTCCTTTTCCAGTAGGCGTTCTGCGGGAGCTGCGGGTCAGGGTCTTTTGTCCTATCCCCTAGGTACGAACGACGCCGGCGGGCCGGGATCCGCCGCCAGCGAGAGCAGCCGCTCATGGCCCGCGGGCGCGAGCAGCGCGGCTGGCAGCGCGCTCAGCAGCGCCGCCGGGTCCAGCACCCGGTCCTTGCGGCCGGTACAGGCATCGCAGTGCGCGATCTGACGATTGGCGCGCTTTCGTACCAGGACGGTCAGCTGACCGGTCCCAGTTCGCCAGGATCGCGTCGAGAATAGGACACGAAAGCCGTCCCGAACGGGCGACCAGGAGCGCGCCAAGCGACACTGCGACCGTGCCCTCGACGCCAGCGCGCGCGCACGGTTGGGTGAGACCCCGAGCGCGTCCGAGGTCGCTGCCGTTGAGATCGTGGCGCAGGTTCAGCTCGACAGCGTCACGCTCGCCCGGATTCAGGCCGGCGAGAGCGGCCCGTACCACCTTCCTGCAGCGCCACGTGCTCGGCGTTCGCGCCGATGCCGACCGGCGAGCCGGTCGGCATCGGCGCCTCCCGCCCCGCGCGCATGGCGTCTCGACATATGCGAGAGTCACCGGACCAGCCCAGGGCAACAGCTTTTCCCGGCCTTCCGGTACGCTCCGAACGTGGTTGTGGATCAAGGACGGGTCGCTGACTTGCTCGTACGCTGCCTTGAGCAGGAGGGCGTCAGGTGCGTGTTTGGCATCCCCGGCGAGGAGAACATCCACTTCACCGACGCACTGGCCCGGTCATCCATCCGCTACGTCCTGGTCCGTCACGAGCAGGCGGCGTCGTTCATGGCCGAGATATTCGGCCGCCTGACCGGACGGGCGGGTGTGTGCTCCGCGACACTCGGCCCGGGTGCCATCAACCTCCTCCTCGGGACAGCCGACGCGACGACCAACAGCACGCCGATGGTGGCCTTCTCCGCCCAGGTCGGGCTGAACCGCATCTATAAGGAGTCCCACCAGAGCGTCGACCTGGTGTCGATGTTCTCGCCGGTAACCAAGTGGGCGGACCTCGTCCTCACCCCCGCGGCGGTCCCAGAGATGGTCCGCAAGGCGTTCAAGCTGGCCCAGACGGAACGCCCGGGCGCCGTCTACCTCGCTGTCCCCGAGGACATAGAGGCGGTGGCAGCACCGGACGGCCTAGCACCCCTCGACATCAACGTTCCCCGGCCTGACGCGCCGTCGCCGTCACAGATCGAGCGAGCAGCGGCGGTGCTGGGCGAGGCCCGCACGCCCATCGTGCTTGCCGGGCACGGAGCGGCGAGGACAGGGGCGGCGGCGGCGTTGCGACGTTTCTCCGATCAGCTGGGCCTGCTGGTGGCTACCACCTTTCACGGCAAGGGAGTGTTCCCCGACGATCACCCGCACGCCCTCGGTGCGGTGGGGTTCATGAGCCACGACTACGTCAACTTCGGTTTCGACGAGGCGGACGTGATCGTCAGCGTGGGCTACGAGCTGCAGGAGTTCGATCCGGTGCGGCTCAACCCGGCCGGGGACAAACGAATCCTCCACCTGAGCCGCTTCCCTGCCGAGGTGGACTCCCACTATGACGTCGAGGTCGGCGTCCAGGCCGACATCAGCCTGACGCTGGACGCGCTGGCTGCCGCTACAACCCGCCGATTCAAGCCGGGCGCCAGCGGCGAGAAGATCCGCCGGCTGCTCGCCGGCGAACTCGCACGCGGCAGGAGCGACGACCGCTTCCCGCTCAAGCCCCAGCGGGTCGTGGCCGACATTCGCGCTGCCCTGGGCCCCTCGGACATCGTGCTCGCCGATACCGGTGCGGTGAAGATGTGGATGGCCCGTCTTTACCCCACCTACCGGCCCAACACCTGCCTGATCTCCAATGGGCTTTCTACGATGGCCTTCGCGTTGCCCGGGGCCGTTGGAGCCAAGCTGGCCATGCCCGGCCAGCGGGTGCTCGCCGCGGTCGGTGATGGGGCGTTCCTGATGAACTCACAGGAGATCGAGACGGCCGTGCGCGAGCGCATCCCGCTGACCGTGCTGATCTGGCAGGACGACGCCTACGGGCTGATCAAGTGGAAGATGGACATAGAACTCGGCCACGACGTGGCCGTCGACTTCTCCAACCCCGATTTCGTGGCCTTCGCCGAGAGCTTCGGGGCCCGGGGTTACCTGGTGCGCTCGGCCGGTGACCTCCTACCCGCCCTCACCGAGGCCCTGGCGGCCGACACCGTGTCGGTCATCGCCTGCCCGGTCGACTACGCGGAAAACCTGCGGCTCACCGATGCCCTGGGCGAATTGTCGGGGCCTTTCTGATCACAACATCGAGATGTGAAAATAGGGCGGGTCTCGACATTCGCGTAAGGTCGTAGGCTTCGGGCAGGAAGGACCCAGCATGAGCTCACCAGTTCATTTTGACCTGACGGCGGACGGCGCGGGTCTGGAGCGCCTCGTCACTGGTCAGCACCACGATCCGCACCATCTGCTTGGTGCCCATCTGGAACGGGACGGCGACGGCCGCGACTGGGTGGTGATCCGCGGGTGGCGTCCCGGCGCTGTCGGCATGGTCATCCTCGCCAACGACGAGCGCATCGAGATGCGCCGCGTGCACGACGCCGGGGTGTTCGCCGGAGTGCTGGAGGGGCCAGGTATCCCCGTATACCGCCTGCAGACGTATTACCCCGACGGCGTCGACGTGACGTTCGATGATCCGTACAGGTTCTGGCCCACGCTCGGGCAACTCGACCTTCATCTGCTTGCCGAGGGCCGGCATGAGGGTTTGTGGCACCATCTCGGGGCTCAGGTGCGGACGCATCAGGGGGTGTCAGGCACCTCGTTCGCGGTGTGGGCGCCCAGCGCACGTGCGGTGCGGGTCGTTGGTGATTTCAACAGCTGGGACGGCCGCATTCACCCCATGAGAGCGCTGGGCGGCTCCGGCGTCTGGGAGATCTTCCTGCCGGATGTCGGCCCTGGCGCGCGCTACAAGTTCGAGGTGGTTACCCAGCACGGGCACGTGAGTCTGCGCGCAGACCCGTTCGCCTTCGCGACCGAGGTGCCACCGGCCACCGCGAGTGTCGTCACCGTCAGCAGCTACGAATGGCAGGACGCGGAATGGCTCGATCACCGGGATACCACCGACCTGCTGCATGCTCCGGTGACGATCTATGAGTGCCACTTGGGCTCGTGGCGGTTGGCCTGGGACGCCGATGGCGGGTGGCGACCGCTGACGTACCGCGAGGCGGCCGCGGCCCTCCCTGGGTACCTCAGCGACCTCGGCTTCACCCACGTAGAGTTCCTCCCGATTGCTGAGCACCCGTTCTCCGGGTCCTGGGGTTATCAGGTGACGGGCTTCTACGCGCCGACGTCACGGTACGGAACGCCCGACGACTTCCGCTATCTGGTCGACAGGCTGCACCAAGCTGGTATCGGGGTACTCGTCGACTGGGTTGCCGGGCACTTCCCCAAGGACGACTGGGCCCTGGCGCACTTCGACGGCACCGCGCTATATGAGCACTCCGACCCGCGCCTGGGAGAGCACCCGGACTGGGGCACGCTGGTGTTCAACTATGGGCGCCATGAGGTCCGGAACTTCCTGTTCGCGAACGCGCTGTTCTGGATTGAGGAGTTCCATGTCGATGGCCTGCGCGTCGACGCGGTCGCCTCGATGCTCTACCTCGACTACTCGCGCAAAGAAGGTGAGTGGATCACTAACCGGTTCGGTGGCAGGGAGAACCTGGAAGCCATCGACTTTATCAAGGAATCCAACGCGGTCGTTTACCGGCACCACCCCTCTGTCATGATGGTCGCCGAGGAGTCCACCTCCTGGCCGGCGGTATCCCGCCCGACCTATCTGGGCGGGCTCGGCTTCGGGTTCAAGTGGAACATGGGCTGGATGCACGACACCTTGGTGTACTTCGCCAAAGATCCGGTGCACCGGCGCTTCCACCATCACGAGCTCACGTTCGCCCTGCTGTACGCGTTCACCGAGAACTTCATCCTGCCCCTGAGCCACGACGAGGTCGCGCATGGAAAGGGTTCGCTGCTCCGCAAGATGCCCGGGGACAATTGGCAACAGTTTGCGAACCTGCGTGCGTTGCTCGCCTGGATGTGGGCGCATCCCGGTCGGCCCCTACTTTTCATGGGCGGCGAGATCGCCCAGAGCGACGAGTGGAAGCCTGACAGCAGCGTCGACTGGCACCTGCTCGACTACCCCGAGCACGTCGGCGTGCATGACCTAGTCCGCGAGCTCAACACGGTTTACCGTGTTGAGCCCGCACTGTGGGAGCAGGACTTCGAATGGACCGGTTTTCGCTGGATCGACCCCAACGACTCAGATAACAGCGTGCTGTCATTTCTCCGGTTCGCTTCGGCCGGCGGGCGCAGCATTGCCTGCGTGGCCAATCTCACGCCGGTCGTCCGGCGTGACTACCGCGTCGGATTTCCGCATCCGGGGCGGTGGGTGGAAATCCTGAACTCCGACAGCGCGAAGTTCGGCGGCAGCAACACTCTCGCCGGCGCCATCACCGCCGAGCCCATCGCCTGGAACGACCTCGACTACTCTGCGGCCCTCACGCTGCCACCCCTTGGCGTCATATGGCTCGCCTACGATCCCGAGCAAAAACCAACCGCCGCGCCGGGTCCCCAACAGCGGGCTGAGGGCCGCCGCCAGCTCCAGAATCGAACCAACGGTTGATCCCGAACGGCCGCCGCGGAAGCCATCGATTGCTGCGGGGGGATCCCGGGGGGTCACCCCCCGGGGCAGCGCAGATCCCGAACGGCCGCCGCGGAAGCGGCATCGATGGCTCATAGCCACGGCCGGCCGCCGCACGGCCGGCCGCTTCGGAGGCAACAGCCACCAAATATGGAATACGCCCGATCCCGCGCGTGGTCGCTGAGCCGTGGCGGTGGCCCGCGCTCACTGCGTGTACCACGGCGAGGTGATCTAGGCCATTGCCTTCGTCGGGCGCCGTTTGATTACGAATTGATCACAGAAATCAATCGATTTGCCTGCGCTCAGCGGCGCCGCCCTGGCAAGCTGCCGAGCACGGCAAGCACCGTTTCGGTCGCAGCGATTCATAAACCGCAGCCCGCCGACGGGCGCGCACCCTGAGCAGGCGGCGCTCAGACGACATTGGGGAACTTCGTGAGTTCAGCGCACAAGCATGGCCGGAAGAGAAAGATCCTGCGAACGGGTCGGCATACGACACCGTCGCAGGTCGAGAAGGTAGCGGAGAAAGCCGGGAAGGCGGCGCCCGCCGTGGCGGTGGCGGGCGTGCTGGTGGCAGGCCCGCAGGCGCAGCACCTTGCTGCCGCTGCGGCCAAGCCCAACACGGTCGCTCAGCAGTTAGTCCACGCTGAGCTGGACGCCAAGGTCGGAACCACAGAACAGGCAGAACGGACAGGACACGTGGCGCGTACCTACACCGTCCAGCCCAGCGACACATTGTCCAATATCGCGGACCGGTTCTACGGCCAGCCCAGCGACTGGTCCTGGCTGTATCACGTGAACCAGCCGGAGATCCACAACCCGAACCTGATCTACGCGGGCGAAGAACTGAAGGTTCCGACCGATCGGCCGGCCCGGCCAGCTGCCGCGAGTACCTACCGCGGTAACGGGAACGCGGGCAATACCGCGCATCGCGCCCGGCACGCCAAGGCCACCTCTGTCACAGATACGACCACCCATCGTTTCGGCTCCTCCGTCGAGGCAGGCTCCGGCGCCACCCAGCTGAGCGGAATGCTGAGCTGCGGCGGCCTGGAGGAGCTCTGGCAGGAGGCAGGGGGGTCACCGTCGGCAGAAGTCGCAGCGGCGTCGATCGCCATGGCAGAGTCCGGCGGCAGCCAGTACGCCACCGGCTCCGTCGGTGAACGCGGCTACTGGCAGATCAACCCCGTCAATGGCGCCTTGTCAACCTACGACCCGTACGGCAACGCGCGGGCCGCGGTCATCATGTCCGACGATGGCAATGACTGGTCCCCTTGGACGACCTTCGAAACCGGCGCCTACATCGGGCGATGCTGAGCCAGTGGCGGTAACGCTCGAATGCCCTGACAGCCCGGCGGGGCCTGGCTCAGGCTGACACACGATGGGCCATCACATGTCAAATCCGACACGTGATGGCCCATCGTGTGCCACCAGCGGATCATCGTGTGCGACCGTGATCAGCATCCCGCGTTGATGAAGGTGTCATCGTGAGGCCTCCCCTGTGAGTTTGCCGAGGTAGGCAGCAAAGCGGTCAAGCGATGTCGAGAAGCCCGCCCGCGCCTGCGGGCTGCGAAATGCCTCGGGCACGTTCGTCTGACGGATATGGACCTCGGTACGGGCGTCGCCGAGGTCCAGGAAGGTCGAGGTCGTCGTCACACCGGTGTCTGGCTCGGTCCAGACGAGCCTGTCCGGTGCCACGACCTCGACATACACCGCCCGCATGAGGTACTGGCTGCCATCGCCCTCGCTGACCATGACGGCCTCGAAGACTCCACCAGGACGCGCGTCGACCTTGATGCTCTCGACCGGAGTGCGCACGCCGATCGGGCCCCAGAAGTGGGTCAGATGCTCCGGCTCGATCATGCAGCGAAAGACGAGCGCTCTCGGAGCATCGAAGACACGCGTATAGCTGAGCTCGCCCCGCTCCGACGTCTGGTCAGTCATGGGCTTTCCTTTCTCGTTGAAGGCGCTCGCTGGATGTCACGCAGGTGCTCGTCGAGCTTGTCGAAACGTTCCATCCAGACCCGTCGGTGCTCCTCAATCCAGTCCACGGCTGCGTCGAGCGCCGCCCGCTCAAGGTGGCAAGGCCGGAACTGCGCGCGCCGGGTCCGTGAGATGAGACCGCAGCGTTCGAGCATCTTGAGGTGCTTGGACACGCCAGGCAGGGTCATGTCGAAGGGCGCGGCCAGCTCGTTCACCGTGGCGTCCCCCCGCGCCAGGCGCGCCACGATCGCCCGGCGGGTCGGGTCCGCCAACGCGGTGAAGGTGGCATCGAGCTGGTCGTCTTCCAGACGGGGCATCTCCATGGGAATACTTCACCATATGGTTAGTTAGCGATAAAGCTAAATACGAACGAGCGCCAGCGGACCGCCCCCACCGTGAGATCAAGATCAGTCTTAACGGCTGCGCGGAGGCGGCGCGCATGAGCAGTGCGCACCCATAGCCGGGGACCTCAGACGCGCGTCACTCGTCGTCCCCCAGTACCGCGGCGGCGTGTTGCCCGGCGTATGTGTGTGGTATGACGGCGGGAAGTCGGGTGGCCGCGCTCGCCTTGACGCGGGCCCCCAGCTTCCGCGGAGCGCGCGGCAAGGGCGAGGAGCACCTCGGCCTTCGCGCGGACCTCCTCATCGGCCCCGACGGCCGGGTGCTGCCACCAGATACGGCACGCACGTGGACGACCAGTGGTCGGTGGACGAACTTCTCGACCTCGCCCCGCAGAACCCACGCACGCGGCCAGGGCCACGCTAGGAAAGATCATGATCCGGCGCCAGCGCCCGCCCGGCTGCGCTTGACGGCGTACATGGCCTGGTCGGCGAGCCGCAGAGCGGCAGCGGCGTGATCGCCTGGAGCGGCGAGATGGGTGCCGACGCTGGCCGGGACCCGGACCGAGTGCCCGTGAACGACATGCGGTTGCGCGAGTGCGCCCGTGATGCGCGCGGCCAGCGCGGCCAGGCCGTCGGCTGTGATACGGGGCGCGGTAACGGCGAATTCGTCGCCGCCGAGCCGCGCCACGGTGTCCTGGGGCCGGACCTGGGCACGGAGCCGATGCGCGGCGGTGAGCAGCAACTCGTCCCCCGCGTCATGGCCATAGGTGTCATTGACCTGCTTGAACCCATCAAGGTCGAGGTACAGCACGCCGACGTCGCCGCGGGCAGGCCGGCCGCTCCGCTGGGTAAGGGCGGCCTTGAGCCGGTCGGTGAACAGGTCACGGTTCGCCAGGCCGGTGAGCGGGTCGTGGGCGGCCTCGTGGGCCAGGGCAAGCTCGGCCATCTTTCTACGGGTGATGTTGACATGTGACATGACCGCGCCGGGTGTGGCCCCGCCGAGCGGGGTAATCCGCAGCAGGAACCAGCGGTTGACAGCAGGCGATGGGCAGGGGTACTCGAGCTCGCGGTGAACCGTCTGGCCGGCCAGGACGGCGCGCAGGCCGGCAGCGGCCAATGCCGCGTCTTCGCAACCAGCAGCGGTGGAACGTGCGCACACGTCCAGGTAGTTCACCCCTACGCCGGTGGTGTCAGGGCGGCCGCGGTTGTCCAGGGCGAACATCCGCCAGGTGTGGTTGACCACCACGATCGACCCTGATGTGTCCAGGACGGCGGTCGCATCCGGCAGCGCGTCGAGTACATCACCGGCCATCCTGTCGCCCACCATCGAAACCTCCGACCAGACGAACGACGGAGAGCAGTCGATTACTACTATGAACAACAACCCTATATATCGCCCAGCCGCAAATCCAACGCGAGCGCAAGCGGGTCTTTGGCCCACCTGACGACGTCCGGCCACGGCTGGTGACCGAGGGCATCCCGGCGGCGGCCCACCGGGCGCAGGGCATGTCTTCGTGGCTGGGGCGAGTGGCTGGGGCGAGTGGCTGGGGACAGGCCTGCCCTGCTGGCAGAATGCCGTTCGTGCGTCGTCCCCGGCGCGGACCGTTCCGCGGCCTGCCGCGCGAGGTGGCTATCCTCACCGTGGTCTCATTTACGGTGGCGCTCGGGTTCGGTATCGTCGCCCCTGACATACCGGCATTCGCCCGCCACTTCGGCGTCAGCATCACCGCGGCCGCCGGCGTGGTCAGCGCGTTCGCTCTGATGCGCGTCGTGGGGGCGCTGCCCGCCGGCCGGCTTGTCGACCGGTTCGGCGAGCACGTGGTGATGGCAACCGGGATCGCAATCGTCGCGGCGAGCAGCATAATCGCCGGATTTTCGGGCTCGTTCGCGCAGCTCATCGTCCTGCGCGGCGTCGGCGGCCTGGGGTCGGCGATGTTCGCCGTCAGTGCCCAAACCCTCCTGCTCGTCATGGTTCCCAGCGAACATCGTGGCCGGGCCAGCGGCCTATACTCTGGCGGGTTCCTCATCGGCGGGATCAGCGGTCCGGCCATCGGCGGCCTCGTCGCCGCCTGGTCGCTGCGGGCACCGTTCATCATCTACGGCTGCATGCTCATCGTTCCTGCGGTCATCGCCGCGGCTGTGTTGCGAGACGCGCCTCACCGGCACATGCCTGATGATCCGCGGGCGGCGCCGGCGTTCGCCGAGATTGCCCAAGCGCTGCGGAGCCGGGCATACCGCGCCGCGGCGACCGCGAACCTTGCGGATGGTTTCGCCGCCATCGGCGTGCGCAGCGCCATCGTGCCCCTGTTCGTTCGCGATGTGCTGCACAGGTCGGCCGTCTGGACGGGCATCGGGTTCCTCGTGGTCGCCGCGCTGAATGCCGCGACGCTCCTGCCCGGCGGGCGGGCGGCCGACAGGCTCGGCAGGCGGCCGGTCATCGTCTCCGGCTGCCTGGCATCCGCGGTCGGCATGGTCATGCTGGCGCTCCTGCCCGGGCTTTGGGGGTACCTGACCGCGCTGGCCGTCTTCGGCTTCGGCTCTGGACTGCTCGACGTCGCGCCGTCGGCGATGATCGGCGACATCATGGGCGGTCAGGGCGGGACAGTCGTCGCCTCGTTTCAGATGGCAGGTGACGTCGGCGCCGTCGCAGGACCAGTGACGGCCGGCTATCTCGTCGACACGGCCTCTTACGGGGCTGCGTTCGGCCTAGCGGCCGGTGTCCTCGGGCTTGCAGCCGTCCTCGGGATCTTCGCCACGGAAACCCGGTGGCAGGGCGAGTCGCTCAAACAGGGCCTTCCTGGCTGACTCAGGAGCGCGCCACTACACACCGTTAGGCAGGAAAGTGTTTCGCGGCGTCCGGCGTCGACCGGCCACGGGAAGCCGCGAGCCGAGACGCGCCCTGGTCACGGTGGCCACGTCCTCGGCGCGCTGGCGGTGGTCACGTTGGCCGTCGACCGCTGGCGTTCGGCGGCCCAGGCGCGGTAAGTAACGGCCAGCCGGCCAGCTCACACCCTCGAACGCACGGCATGACCTCCAGCTCAGGCGGTGGCACGCTGGGCTGGGCGCCGCCGCCAGCACAGGCACGAGCACGCAGGGCGCCACGTCCAGCACAGGCACCGGCCCCGGACAGACGCGCAGGACAGACACCCCTGACAGACACCCCTGCCAGACGCGTTCCTGCAGACGCGGTTGACCGTGGATGAACACGAGCCAGTCCGGAGGGCGAGGCAACGCCCGGGTCAAGCCGGGGGCGCGGCGCCCGTCCCGATGCTGACGAATCCCGCGGCGGCTGCCAAGGCGGCCGGGTGGGTGGAACCAACTTGCTCCTGGGCCTGCGCCAGTGCGGGCGCCGGGGATTGTCCCGCCGCGAGTAGCCGGTGGAAAGCGATCATGAGAGGGGCGGTTTCGGCGTCGGGGACCGGCACCACGGAGGCGATGACGTGCCGGGTCCCGAGTGCCAGGAATGTCGCGCTGAGGCCAAGGAGTTCATCTCCCGCCCGCACGGCCGACCGGCCGACGTCGCAAGCCGCGAGAACGACAAGCTGCGGTGCGCGCCGAAGGCGCTTCAGGTCGTACACGGTCAGGGGGCCGTCGGCGAACGCCAGCGAGGTGAACAGCGGGTTGTTCGGGTGGATGTGCCCGTGCGCCGCCAGGTGCGCCAGTCGCGCCCCATCCAGTTGGGCTGCCACCGCCTCAACCGTCGCCCCTCCTCCTGCCAGCGCATTCACCTGATGCAGGACCGCTATTGCCGCGGCTTCCGCGCCGGCACCTGGAAGGCCTGGCCCCGCTGCCACGACGGCACGCGCACCGGCGCCGACGCGGTGCAGGCCCGCGTGCCAAAGCGCGGCCGACGGCGTCACCGTTACCGGCCGCCCGGCACACGACGTGAGGACCGACCAGGGCAGCGACTGAAGCCCGCCGGTGGGAACCACGACCAATGGCCGGTCAGTGATCTCGCTGGCGACTGGCCGCATGAGCACCGCGTCGAGCCGCTCCGCCGCATCGGCAAGCAGAGTGCGGGCTGCCTTGATGCTCGCGTCGCTCGTGTGGTGGCGGGCAAGCCGGTGCAGGGCGAATCTTGCCCGGTCGATCAGCTCGTAGACCTGCGCCGCCCGAGCAAGCCCGCGCAGCCGGATCCGGCCGCCGACCACCGTGACGGCGTACAGCGTGTCGTCGAGCAGAACGAATTCAACCAACGCGGCTTCGCCGAGAGCGCCAGCGATCGCGCGCACCGACGGCGGTCGCGTGGGCCTGGAGGCCTGCTCCGCGGGGAGGCGGCGGAAGTGATCACGGATCTGCCGTTCCAGCGCCACTTGGCGGCGCTCCAGCGCGGCTGTGTTGCCCCCGGTGCCGCGGACCTTGAAGATCTCGCTGGCCGTTGTGCGCAGTTCTGACAGCGCGGCGACAAGGTCAGGATCCGGTGGCGGCCGAACTGGCCGGAGCATCAGATGGCTGGCGCGGCCCTGTTCGGCCCATTCAAGCACCCGAGCTGGCCTGCCACTATCGAACGCCATGCGTAGCCCGAACTCGGCCACCTGGACCCGGTTCCCAGCGGCGTGGGCGCGAAGATCCGTCGCGCCAAGTCCGGCCCGGTGCTCGTCCATTATGCGCAGCGCCGTGCGC
Source organism: Streptosporangiaceae bacterium (assembly GCA_035517695.1). GTDB lineage: Bacteria > Actinomycetota > Actinomycetes > Streptosporangiales > Streptosporangiaceae > DATFVJ01. Next base: position 4,274 of record DATIYI010000408.1, on the reverse strand, counting down.
GCGGCGGCCGTCGCGCCGCGGCGGTTGCCGTCGGCCCACCGCTGCAGCGCCTCTGCGTACCAGGCATGGGCGCGTTGCAGGGCGGGTCCCGAGCCGCGCCCGCGGGCCGCTTGCCCGAGTTGTGCACAGGCTCTGCTTGTCCAACCGCGCTGGAGGGCGAGCTGGCCGGCGAGCAGCCGGGCGTCGACGGCAGAAACCCGCCAGCCCGCGGCGGCTAGGTCGTCGGCGACGTGCTCAAGCTGCCGGACACCAACGTCGGCGCCGGGCTGGGTGCCCGGCTGATGGCCCGCCGCAAGCCGGGCACGCAAAACGGTGAATCGGGCCAGCGTCGCCCAGCGAAGCCGCTGCTGGCCGAACTCGTGCACCGCTTTGCGGGCTTCCTGAAGCCCGCGGCCGGCTTGGCCGTCCAAGATCGCGACCTGGGCCAGCAGCAGCCGCGCCTCGGGCAGGCGGATCTTCCTGCCCTGTTGCTCGAACTCAAGGACGGCCTCCTCGGCCGCCAGCATGGCCTCCGATAACAAGCGCACAGAAAGCAGCAACTCGCACCTGTCGGCGAGCAGCTCGCCGACCGGCGCGCCGTGCGCGCGCAGGCACCGCTCGGCCAGGTCGAGGTAGTGCAGCGCGACAGGCACATCACCGCGCAGGGCGTTGATCCAGCCGAGATTCTCGTGCACGAACCCCAGCGACAAGTCCAGCTCGAGCTGCACGCACAGCTGCGCGGCCTCGTGCAGGTCGGCTTCGGCGGCGGCGAACTCCTGCCGATAGCCGCATAGCACCGCCCGGTTGCACAGCACCCGCAGCACCCACGCATGATCAGCGGCGTTACGCAGCACAGGAAGTGCCGCCTGACAATCGGGGAGCGCCTCATCGAGCCGGCCGAGCAGAAGCAAGATCGCACCCCGTTGCGCCTGCGCCCGTGCCCGGCCCACGCCACTCAGGCCCAGCATTGCCGTCTCGATCGCCCGCAATGCTTGCCGCCCGCGGCCGCGCTCGTTCAAGGCGAAAGCCAGGCTCAGCTGCGCCTCAGCCACCAGTTCGGCAGAACCCGCGCGGCGGCCAAGCCGGATCGCCGCCCGCAGGTGACGCAGCGCGGCGTCGGGATCTTCCAGTTGCAGGGCTGCCAAGCCCATGGCCCGCTCCGCTATCGAGAGCGCCAGGAGGTCGCCCTCCTGGCGCGCCCCGCTGGCAATCGCCCGGGCCAGCTTGGCCGACTTTGCCGGGTTCGCCTCCGCGAGCCTGAGTGCCTCCAAGGCCCGCTCAGGCAACGTGGCAGACATCGCCGATTTACGCACGGCCCCACGGACCGGCGTCAACGAGGTTTTCCGCCCCTTGGTGTATCAAGCGGCCACGACCTTTCTCCGCCTTATGAGGGTTGCGGTAAGCCTGCCACAGAACGATTGCGGCAAAACCCAGCGCGGGAGGAACACATGAGCATCGCATTCGGCCGGGTCGAGAGATTTCACGACGATCAGCTCGTGGTAGCACTGCCCGATCTAGAAATCGTCGCCAAGGCGCTTGACCGCCTTGGCGTGCGCCAGGGTCTGCCAGACCGCAACGCGGCCCTCGGTCTGGCTCTGCTGAGTGACCTAGCGAACCTAGAGGAGGCAGTCCACACACTCCAAAAGGACGCCGACGTCGCGCCCCACCTGGCGCGTTTCAAAGAAGAACGGGCCCGCTCAGGCGCGCCTCAGGTGGCTGACCTCGATCTCCTGGTCAAGGGCATCCACCTTCAGTTCGCCCGGAGCTTCCCAGGCTGGAAAGTGACGATCGGCAAGAACTACCGGCCGTCCCCGGTCAAGGGCTATCCCCACGTCATGGGCGGCGGAGACGGGGACCCTGAGCCCACCGAGGCTCCGCTCAGCGGGCGGGGCGCCGGGCAGAGCAGAAACCACAAGCTTGGCAGCGGCGTCCGAGTCGGGCTGCTGGACACCCGAATGTTCCCCGACGCGTGGCTGACCGGCCGCTACGTCGCCCGCTCCGGTGACCTCCTCGACCCTGACCAGCGCAGTTTCACGATGTTCGACGGGCACTGCGCGTTTGTCGGCTCCTGCATCCTGCAACAGGCACCCGCCGCGGAAATCCATGTGCGCCCCGTCCTCGACAGCGAGGGCGACGGTTCGGCCTGGGATGCTGCGATCGCGATGGCCGAAATCGCCCGGACAGGAATGGATGTGGTGAACCTGTCGTTCGGGGAATTCCGCACTGACGACGACTCCGCGCCGATGGTCTTGGAAACTGCGGCGAAGCGGTTCAGCTCAGACACGGTGGTGGTGGCGGCGGCGGGAAACAACGGGGACGTCAAGAACCTTCCGCCTGAGCTGGTACCTGACGGCCTCGAACCGAACTCGGCGTCGTATCCGGCGGCGCTCGTCGACGTCGTCGGCGTCGGCGCGCTCGACCAAAGCGGGAACCTCGCGCCATTCACTCCTGATCCCGCGCCCTGGATTTCCTTGCTGGCACGTGGCGTCGGGCTCACTGGAGCATACGTACGTGGCGTGGTCAACATCGAGCACAAGGACAAAACCGGCAAGCTCCTCGACTCGAAGCCGGTGTCTTTCGATGGGACCGCCATCTGGGAGGGATGTTCTTTCGCCGCAGGCGTCGTCAGCGGCGCGATCGCGGCTCGCACGGTGCCGGGGCGCCGATCCGCCCGTCAGGCGCTTGAGGAGCTGCTCCACCCCGATCCGGGCATACCCGGTGTCGACATCCGGCCCTACAATCCAGATAGCTAGCCATGCGTGCAGGGTCTGCACCAGCTGGCCGGCGGCAAAGGACACGACATGCGTGACGATCCGGTGGTCATCGCGCTCGTCGCCCGCGCCAGGGACGGCGACCAGCATGCCTGGAACGAGCTTGTCGAGCGTTATGCACCACTGGTCTGGTCCATTTGCAACCGCTATCGGCTGAACAGGAGCGACATAGACGATGTCGGCCAGACGGTGTGGCTGCTTCTGGTCGAGCGGCTCGGGAACCTCCGCGTGCCGGCCGCTCTGCCCGGCTGGCTGGCCACCACCACCCAACGGGAATGCCTTCGAGTCCTGCGGTCGGCACGCAGATACGACTCCCTCGGATCGCCCGTCGATAGCCAGATGTCACCAGACCAATCCTCGTTGATGATCGAGGAGGAGGTCATCGAGGCGGAGTTGAACGCCGCGTTGCGCGCTGCGTTCGCCGAGCTTCCACCCGGCTGCAAGCAGCTGCTGTCGATGTTACTGAGCGATCCCCCGCCCGGTTATGCGGAGATCAGCTCCACCCTGCTCATGCCCATCGGAAGCATCGGCCCGAGGCGGGCACGCTGCCTGGACCGACTGCGCCGCTCCCAGTTCCTGACTGCGTTCAGTGAGCGCGAGATCAAGGACAACGGCGTCAAAGACGCGAGGACCAACGACGCCGGAGGTGGGCTGCGTGCCTGACAGCTGGGACGACGAACAACTACTTACAGCGCTCAAGGAGTCGCTGCGAGTCCTCCGCGCCGTCCCATCCGAGTTCGTCGAGGCGGGCAAGAACGCCTACGCGTGGCACAACATCGACGCCGAGCTTGCGCAGCTCACCTACGACTCCACCCGCGACCAGGACGCAATCCCGAGTATGCGGTCCGAGACCGCGTCGATCCGCGCCCTCACCTTCACCTCGGACCATGTGACCATCGAACTCGAGGTCAGCGGGGACTCGCTGCTCGGTCAGGTCATTCCGACCCAGCAAGGGACGATCGAGATCCAGACCCGGGCCGGCCCGTTCGCCACAACGCAGGTGGACGAGCTCGGCTGCTTCCCCATCCGCCCCATCCCGGCCAGCCCGTTCCGGCTGCACTGCCATACCGGAGACGGCACAGACGTGCTGACCGGATGGATCACTCTGTGATTCCTCGCCTCACGGGCCCGGCAGTGAGCCTGCGATCTCCAGCGCCTGCCGCGCCTCCCCCTCGTCCACGATCCGGACGGCGAAGCCCGCATGAACCAGGACGTAGTCACCCACCCGGGCCTCCGGGACGTAGGCGAAACAGACGTCGCGCGGCACGCCCCCGAATTCGGCCTTGCCGGTCGGCAGGCCGGTCACCTCGGTTATCTGCGTGACCAGACCGGGAATGCCGAAACACATGGCGCTCACCCCCCTTGCAGGTGCGCGCCGCGAGCGGGGCCCGCAGGCCACGGCAGCCGTTCGGGATCGGCCGGGTGACCGGGTTCTGACCTGAGCTGATGCCCCCGCGGGGCCCGCGCGACGCGGACCGCCTCCTGGAAATGCCCGGTCCAGGAGCGGGTGAGCCCGCGTGCCTG
>DATIYI010000407.1:0-11859 GCA_035517695.1 Streptosporangiaceae bacterium | reverse complement strand
CCCAGTCGAGCGCGCAATCGCCCACATCAAGTCCTGGCGCATTCTCCACACCGACTACCGCAGGCCACTCGACACCTACCTCACATCGTTCAGGGCGGCCATTGGCCTGTATTTCTTTAAACTGTCTTTTGAATAAGCTTCCCTTGGAGTTTCAGGCGGAACCTGTTCAGCAAGTTGCAGTAACCGTAAAGTCATCTGGTAATGCGGCTGCATCACCCATCGGAACTCTGGCAACGCCTACGATCACAACACTAGCCATTACGCCTCCCCCTCCGCCATTTGTCGCTGGCAGGCATCGGTTCGGTGGAAAGTCACTAGGCGCAGCGGCGAGCGCTCGGCTTTGCTCTGCATTCTTGCAGCAGTGCGCAGGCCGACCTGTGCTGCGGTTGCGCGCCACCATCGAACGGAGTGCCGTTGCCGTGAGATCCGCAGATAGGTCAGGTAGTTGTCCAGCAGCGGCCACCAGCGACCCTCGGCCTCTAGCGACGACAACCGCAAAGCGAGGGCTGCCAACCCCTCCAGCCAGCGGAGCGGATGGGTAACGTCCGGGACCGTACAAAGCACAACCCCGTCTGGGCGCAGAACGCGACCGCACTCTCCCAAGACGGCCGCTGGTTCATCGACGTACTCCAGGACACTGGCGGCAACGACCGCGTCGAAGGTGATTGATGCAAACGGCAAGATCTGCCATTGCGAGTCGAGTGGGATCCATTTAATCGGACTATCTGGGTTACGGGCCGCCGCCCAGCGCAGCATCTCTAGAGAGACATCACACGCCGTGACTTGAAAGCCAGCGCCGTCTGCAGCGTGCGCCAGGTCACCGGTTCCGCAGCCGAGGTCAAGAATGCGTCCGCCGACTGGGACGTTGATGGCGAGAGCCTCTAGGAACATTGCCAGACGGCCAGTTAGCCGACCATCCGGACTGTACTTCTCCGACCAGGTGGCAGCCTTGGCGTCGAACAACTGTCGGACCTGGTTGCGGTGCCTGATAGGGTGCTCAGTCACAGCCATCGGCTCCCTCGGCCGCCTGGATGGTGGCACGCATCGTGGCCGTTATGGGCTCCGTCGGCGCTGCCGCCCCACTTTGTACTGCTTGCCAAAACGCGTTCGCCTGGGCCCGATGTCCCTTGTCCTGCCGCCCCTTCCAGAGCGTCTTGCCATCCAGCTTGGCCAAGCGGAAGTCATCGATAATAAGCCGGTGCGATCCGGCCATCACCTCGATCCATTCCTTGCCGGCTGTTGGCACTGCACTGCCGTAGCAGATCGTCGCGAGAGAGCCATCCGCAAAACGCAGCGACACGATAGCATCGTTGCCCGGCACTCCGGAACTTTCCCCGCCGAGTACAGACGCGGTCTCTTCGATACTGGCGCCTATGAGCGCCTGGGCGGTGTCGACGAAGTGGCACACCTCGCCGAGCAGTCTGCCGCCGTGCCGTCGGTCGGAGTACCAGTGACCGTCAGTCACCGGCCCAGCGGCTACCCGGTACACAATGAACTTGGGCGAAGCCATTTTCTCGAGTGCGGCTTGTGCGGCGAGCACGGTTGGCGACCAACGGCGGTTGAAGCCGATCATGAGGTGCCGCCCGGAAGCCTTCCAAGCGGCCTCGACCTCCGCGAGGCCCTCGCTGGTCAGGGCGAGCGGCTTCTCGCACCACACATGACGCCCGGCCTTCAGTGCCAGCGCCGCCAACTCCGAGTGCGTTTCGTGCGGCGTCGCAATCACGACCACCTCTACATCGGGGTCCTCGATGATACCGAACGCACCACTGATCGCCTTCTCGAATCCGTGCCGTTCCGCTACGCGCCGGGCCGACAGCCCGCTGGCCGAGGCCATCCCCACCAAATGGTCGAAGCCCGCGGCGCGGAAGGCGGGCAGCAGCGTCCCGATGGTAAACGCGCCAGCGCCGATCCAGCCGACGCCCGGTGACGAGCTGGCAGCCCGTCGCGGCCGGACGGGGATCGGCTGATCCCTGTCGGCGGCCGCCGGGTAACTGAGACGTATTGCCAGGTAAGGATCGGTCCGCTGCTCGATCAGCTGGTACGCCCGAGCCGCGTCGGCGATCTCATAGGTGTGCGTCACGAGGTCGGACACTTGCAGCCGACCGAAAGCCAGCAGGTCGAGCACTGCCTCGAGGTTGCGGCCCTCTGTCCAGCGCACCTGGCCCGCCGGGTAGTCCACCCCCCAGGCCTCATACGACGGCTCGTATCGGCCCGGCCCGTAGGAGCGGGCAAATCGCAGCGAGAGCTCCCGCTCGTAGAACGGCGTGCGTTCCAACTGCAGGCCGACATCGCCCACGATCACCACGGGGGCTTGGTCACGACATAGCGCCGGAACCCGCTTGACCGGTCCCGATGACGGACTGGCCGCGCACACCAGGACAGCATCAGCGCCGCGGCCACGAGACCAGACGAGTAACCGCTCGGTCGTCTCATCGCCGAGCTCGTCCAGGGCGAAGACACTGGACTCGGCCGCAGTGGCGCGTGCATGGACGGCCGGGTCGATGCCCGCCACGCCGCAGCCGGCCGCCATGGCCAGCCGGGCGGCGAGCTGGCCGACTAGGCCGAGGCCAATCACGACGACCTTCGACCCGGCGCCTGCCTCAGCCAGCCGGAAACCATGCAGAGCAATGGAAGCCACTGTCGCGAAAGCGGCGTCCCCTGCTGGCACGCTGTCGGGAACGACGGCGCAGAGCAGGCCAGGGACTGCCTGGAACTCGGCATGGTTGGCCTTGCCCGCCCCACCGGTCGCCACCAGTTGCCCGACCCGGATGCCGGTGACCGCCGAACCGACCTCGATCACCTCGCCCGCTGCCGAATAGCCCAGCGGCACATCATCGGCGAGGCGGCTGCGGACCGTCTGCGCAGTTGCCGAGATGCCCTCGCTCCGTGCCTTGTGTACAACCTGGCGGACTAGATCCGGCCGTGCCCGTGCCTTGGCCAGCAGGCTGGACCGGGCCAGGGCGGTGACCGCTCCCTCCGTCCCCGGGGACAGGACCGAGGAGACGGTGCGTACCAGCACTTCGGTCGGGCCTGCCGTCGGACGCGGCACGTCGAGCACCTCGACCGGTCCGCCCGAGATGGGCTGCACTACCTGCTTCACATGCCCCCCGCCGTCTTGATCGCGGATTGGTCGCGTGCCATGCGCCACCAGGTAGTGACCCGGACTGGCAGCACGGCGTCCGTTCGGCAGGTCAGGACCGGCGCTGAGGAGGTGCGCAGGAAGCCCTCGGCGACCTGCCCGGATTCCACAGTCAGCGTCAGGGGGCACGACGAGCTGACGCTGACCTCGAAGGTGCCTCCCGCCGTCGCGGCGACGGCTCTGCCGACCGCCAGCCGGACGACCGTCCCTGGCGCGAGGTGCCAGCGGGCAATGGCCGTATGCCGACCGCTCCCGGTCACCAGGTCATCCACCCGCAGCCCAGTCGCGGCCAGCGACCAGCGTCGACGATGAGATGGGCGGCCCGACAGCCGCCTGAACCCGTCGTGCGCAGCATCGACCACTATGTGGTCCGCGTTGGTGCGAGCGGCAAAGTCCCGGACCCTGGCGCGCCGCCCGGCCCGGAACGCTCCCCACACCTCAGTGGAGTCGGCTCCGTCGACCTGCACGGTGTTGTGCGCAGCGGTCGACCGTTCGTACTCCCGGACAGGCCCGTGCTCGTACGTCGAGGTGGCGGTTTCCACCAGCAGTGGCATCCCGTCGACATGTGCTACGCAGCCGAGCGTGTCGGCGTGCGCGTGTGCCGGAAGCTCGTCCGGGCAGGGCGCGCCCACGTCCGCGAGCAGATGCCATCCGCCGGCGACTGCCCGGACCAGGCCCGAGTTCGGAAGAACGTGCAGTGGCCCAGCTGGGGGCGGGTCAGGCACGAGGGCGGCGAGCAGACCAGCCGGAATTGGGTAACCGTCGTTAAGCAGCGGCACACCGCCGGCGGGCGCGAGCACAGCGCCCAGCCAGCTACGCATGCGCACGATCGCGGCGGTCAACTCGAGCACCGGCTCGGCCCCGGCAGCCCGGACGAGTTCCGCTACGTCGATCAGGTCGGCGAGCACTTGGCAGTGGTAGGCGGGTGCGCGCTCGTAATGACCGCCGTCCGGAAGCACCTGCACGGCCAGTTGCCTGACGAGCCGGCGAAGCGCCTGGCGCAGCAACTGGTCGTCGGCGAAGAACACTGCCAGCCCGGCCAGCGCTTTGAGGTCCTTCACCAGGTGGTTGCCCCCGACGTCATATTCAAGATGCCGCCGAAGGAATCCGGCATGGCTGGCGAGCTCCGCGACGAAACGATCCTCAAGGTTGCTACCGGCGACAAGGTCAAGGTACTGCCCGCACCACGACCAGGCCCGCAGCGCCGCCGGGTAGGGCAGCCATGCGTCACCACGACCGAACACGGCCGTTTCCTGCCAGGACCGCCACAGCCGGGCGAACACTTCCCTGGCTGCGGCCCGGTCCGGGTCGGCGGCCAGCCCCCAGGCCCAGTCCCAGTAGTGCAGATGGAACCGCCACAGTCGGGGCGCGTCGGATTGCCGCCAGTCCGGCGGATTGCCCAGTTCCCTGGCCATCCCGAGTAGCTCGATCTTCCCGGACGCCAGCCAGGCCGGATTGGGCCAGGGCAGCGACGTCCGGCCATCGAGCGGCACGAACCCGGCCGGCCAGCCTGTCGCGGCAGCGGGGTCGGGACCGGCGAGCAGCCTGCGGCCTGCCCGCGGCCATCGGCGCAGCGCCTGGAGTTGGGCACGCAGCCGGGCCCGGTGCGCCAGCTGTGTCGGCTTCAGGTGGACGGCCGTGCGGGCCAGCAGCGCCACGTCAGTACCGGTCATCGCGCCAGCCCCAGCGCCTGCGCCTCGGCCCGGATCCCGGACGCGAAAGTGCGCGGCCCGAAGTCCAACTCATGCATCGCGTCCTCGATCTCGAATGCCTTGTCCTCGGCTAGCCGCTGCAGCTGCTCGGCCCGGATCCTGGGGTGTCGGCAGAGTTTCTCGTAGCCGCGGGCGACCGCGATCACCGGAGCCAGCGGTACTGGGATGAACCTGGTCTTGCTGGCGACCGCGCGGGCGCTGATCGCCAGCAGCTCGCCAAAGGCCTGCGGCTGGGGGCCAGCTATGTCGTAGCAGGACCCGGCAGTGCCCGGCCGCTCGGCGGCGGCCAGCACTGCATCCGCGAGATCAGCTACGTGCACCGGCTGCTGCAGGTGCGTGCCGCCGCCGGGAACCGGCAGGATCGGTATCCGGGTCAGCAGGACGAGCAGCCGGGACAGATTACGGTCGCCGGGCGCACCGTAGATCATGGTCGGCCGTAGGATCGTCCAGTCCAGCCCAGACGACCTGATCCGCTCCTCGGCGCCCAGCCGCACCCGTTTCGTCGGCGCCGCGAGGGTGGTTGTGACCGCCGTGGTGGAGACGAAGATCGCCCGGGAGATGCCCGTCTCTTCCGCGGCGGCGACGATCGCCGGGCCGTGCCCGAACCCGAGTGAGGCGAGGTTCACCAGGGCGTCGCACCGCGCCGCGGCGAACGTCACGCTCAGTAGGCCGACCGCGTCGAGGTCTCCGGTGATCGGCTGTGCGCCACGGGCCGCCACCGTGCTCGCCGCATCCGCGCTCCGCGCAAGGGCGACGGTCTCGTGCCCGCGCCGGGCCGCCTCGCGCAACACGTAGCCGCCGAGGAAACCGCTGCCGCCGGTGACCAGCAACCTCATCGGCGCTCCACGGCCATCTCGAGGATCTTGCGGTACTCGCGGGCGAGCGCGACCCGGTCGAAGCACCGTTCGACCTGGGCCCGGCCCTGCCGCCCCATCGCCAGCCGCCGGCCAGGATCGGCCGCGAGAGCCCGGATCGCGCTGGCAAGCGCATAACTATCCTCCGGCGGTACGACCGCGGCTCCGGCCTCGTGGAGGATCTGCGCGGTCTCGCCGTCGACGCCGCCGACGACAGCCTTCCCTGCGGCGAGGTATTCGAAGATCTTGGACGGGATGAAGGTGGAGAACAATGGCACATGGCGCAGCGGCGCCAGGCAGATATCGGCCGCAGCCAGCAGGGCCGGCACACCGGAGTGCGGAACGCCGTCCAGCAGGGTCACATTGTCCAGGCCAAGCTCGGCCACCCGTGCGCACAACCGCGGCTTGTCGGCGCCTTCGCCGACGAAGGCGAAGTGGGCCGACTTGCCCGCCAGCAGCGCCGCGGCGTCGGCAACGGAGGGCAGTCCCTGCGAGATCCCGTGCGTCCCGACGTACAGTACCAGGCAGTCGCCCGGCCGCGCGCCGAGCCGAGCGCGCATCGCCGGGTCGGCCGCGGCGTCGGGGTCGAAGTCGCCGAGCGTGACGCCGTTGCGGATCGTGTGCACCTTTCCCGGTGGCACGCCCCTGCTGATCAGGTTGGCGCGGAACCCGTCGCTCACCACGACGACCTCGTCCGCCGCGGCGTAGGCGGCGAGCTCGAGCCGTTCAAGCAGGCTGATCAGGCGGAGGCTGGTCAGCACGCCAAGCTCGACGAAAATCGCCGGCCAGAGATCGCGGATCTCGACGACGAGCCGGGCCCGCTTGAGCCGGGCGAGCATCCAGGCGGCGCCGATCGAGAAGAACGTCGGCGACGAGACGACCACCACATCGGCGCGTCCGCTGCCCCAGCAGCCGAGCAGCACGCTGCTGATCATGAAGCTCAGGTGCCCGAGGGTCTTGCGCGCCACGCCCTCGTTCGGCGTCGCATACAGCCAGGTGCGCAGCACGTGATAGCCGTCCCGCCGTTCCCTGCGCCGGATCGCGCCCCGGTACTGCGGCGGCAGCACGCCGGTCGGGTGGTTGGGCATCCCGGTGAGTACGGTCACGGCGTCGCCGTCGGCCGCCCACGCGGCGGCCAAGGCGGACAGGCGCGCCTGCGGTGCGCCCGTCTCGGGCGGGAAGTAATGGGTCACCAGCAGGATGCGCACTCAGGCACGCTCCAGCCGGGGCGCTGTCCGGCCGAGCAGCACCGGAGAACGCAGGTAAGCCGCCAGGACGCCGACCGCAGCGATATCGGCCGCCGCCCGAAGGCCGGGGCGGCCCGTGAGACTGGCCGCCCCCAGCAGGCAGAGCAGGACGGTGCAGGCCCCTGTCATGAAGGTGACCCGCTGGTGCGACCAGCCCAGGTCGCACAGCTGCTGGTAGGTGTGCGTACGGTGCGCCTCGAGGAAGCTTTCGCCGGACCGGATGCGCCGCTGTAGCGTCCACGCGGTGTCTGCGAGATACAGCGCGAGCGGTCCGAGCGCGGCCTCTGCCGGGATGCCTGCGATTACCGCGCAGGCGGCGAGCACCGCCAGCGCGGCCCCGAGCCCGTAGCTGCCGACATCGCCGAGGAACACCTTGGCCCGGCCCGCGTTCCAGGGCAGGAACGCCAGCGCCCCGATGGCCACCGCACCGCCGCCGGCGACCAAGAACGTATCGGGGCGCCATGCGCCGAGGCACGCGTAGGCAACGCCGCCGAGCAAGGCGTGCGCGCCGGAGATGCCGTTGACGCCGTCCATGAAGTTGAACGCGTTCACGAAGCCGGCTATCCAGATCGCGATCACGGCTGACGCGGCCGCGAGCGCGACGGGCGGCAGGCCGAATGGGCTGACCAGCAGGATAGCGGCGGCGGCGCAGCCTTCGCACTGCAGCACTAACCGGCGGCTGACTGGCAGCCCGGTCAGGTCGTCGATGAAACCGATCGCGCCGAAGGCGGCGACCGCGACCGCGAAAGCAATGGCGGCAGGGCTGCGGATCAGCAGGCCGACCAGGATGAGCCCCACTGTGATCGGCGCACCGCCCCCGCGCGGCGTCGGGGTCGTATGTGAGGACCGCCCGTTGGGCACGTCCAGCGCAGCCGCCCGGTGCAGCAGCGAAATGGTCACCGGCTCCCCCACCGCTACGATAGCCCCGCAGGAAGCAACGGCGATCATGATCGGGAGCTCTTGGTTCACGCCAGGGATACTAGCGGCTTGTTTCACTGCCTGTAGTCGATTGCCTACGCTAAGTTTGAGCGCATGCCGCTTCGCCGGGGACCACTGCTATGATCGCCGCGAGCGCCGCGTCGCGGGTAGCCGTCGTGGGTCTGGGTTATATTGGCCTGCCCACCGCGGCTTGCCTCGCCACCGGCGGCCTGCACGTCATCGGTGTCGACATCAATGCCGAGATCGTCGAGCGGGTCAACTGCGGCGAGGCGCCGTTCGCCGAGCCAGACCTGTCGATCGCGGTCAGCGGCGCCGTTGCAATGGGGCGGCTGTGCGCCCAGACGGAGATGCCGACCGCCGACGCCTACATCATCGCCGTCCCGACGCCGTTCACTGCCGACCACCAGTCGGACCTGACCAGCGTATTCGCGGCAGCCGAGGCGATCGCGGCCAGGCTGCGCGGCGGCGAGATCATCGTGCTGGAGTCGACCTGCCCGCCGGGGACGACCCGGCGGATCAGCGAGCTGATCGCGCAGCGCCGCCCAGATCTGAGTCTGCCGCATGTCCCGGACGCCGCGCCGGACGTGCTTGTCGCGCACTGCCCCGAGCGCGTTCTGCCCGGCCGGATCATGATCGAAATCGCGGCCAACGACCGGGTGATCGGCGGGGTGACGCCGACCTGCGCGGCACGGGCGGCCGAGCTGTACCGGACTTTCTGCCACGGTGAGCTGATCATCACCGACGCCGACAGCGCGGAGATGGCCAAACTCGCCGAGAATGCCTATCGCGATGTGAACATCGCCTTCGCCAACGAGCTGTCGCTAATCTGCGACCAGCTGGGCCTCGATATCTGGGCGATCCGGCGGATGGCCAACCGGCATCCGCGTGTGGAGATTCTGCGGCCTGGGCCTGGCGTGGGCGGGCACTGCATCGCCGTGGACCCCTGGTTCATCGTCGAGTCGGCGCCCGATCTGGCCCCGCTGATTCGGGCCGCGCGCGCGGTCAACGGGCAGATGCCTGTCCATGTCGCCGAGCGAATCGTCGCGACGTCCCGGCGGTTCCGGGATCCCAGGATCGCCTGCCTGGGACTGTCCTTCAAGGCCGATGTCGGCGACCTGCGGGAGAGCCCCGCCGTGGAGATCGTCCACCGAGTGGCCGCCGCGCTTCCTGACGTCAAGGTTCTTGCCGTCGAGCCGCATGCGCAGGAGCTTCCTGGATCTCTCGGCGAACTCGGGAATGTGCTGCTGACCGGAACCGAGGACGCGATCGGTGAGGCTGACGTCATCGCGCTGCTGGTGGATCACAGTCGGTTTCGGGCTATCAGGAAGACGCATCTGGCCGGGAAGGTCGTCTATGACACCCGGGGGATGTGGGAGTGACTGGGTGAGGTCTACTGTCGGCGCGCGTGCCGGTGCTGGGTCCGCAGCCAGCGCATCTGCAGCGGCTTCAGCCTCGGTGGCCGCCCGGGCACCGGCTTCGCCAGCGGCGCACCTCGCCCGCCATCCGGTATCTGGACAGCCATCCGTATACGGTCGTGCGATGCAGGCCCAGCGCGGAGGCCACCTCCTCCGGATTCGTGCCGCCTGCGCCTGGTCCACCGCAGCACCTTGAGGGTCCTTGTGATCGAGTTTCCGGCCGTCATTCTCGCGCACACTCAATTGTCTCGAATCACAAGATCAAAAGAGACTTAATTGGGAATTGCTTAGCATAAGGCTGCATTGATGTAACGAACATTCTCTCTTCTGCGCCTTTAACGGTACGGACGCAGATAAACCCTATTTGAACGCTTACCGGTCAGATCGCAGGCGAGTGATCCGGTCGCTCAATCGTCGGGGAGACTTCTCCCCGTTACCAACGGGCATCCGCTTAATCACACGGAGTAATATACCCAACCGGCGGCCGCGAGGTGAGTGGGGAATGCGGCGTGGCGCGAAACGGTAGAGATACGACACAGAAACGGAGAGTCGTGAACGACGCAGCTTTTCGTGGCGATACGCGGCGCAGACCCATAATCCGTACCCACCTACAACAGCGCCTGCATTACCGGGTGTTAGAAGCGGCCTGCGACGCATCTGCCTGGATAATCGGGCTGACCGCGGCTGCCTGGATCACCCATGACCTTGCGTTGTCAGGTATAACGCTTCCCGTCATGCTGCGGATGGCGGTCCTGACGGTTGTCCTGCCGACTGGCTGTGGCCTGCTGGGCGGCCTGTACCGTGGCCGCCACCAGCGGGGCAGTTTCGACGAACTGATTGGCGTCGGCCGGGCAGGCTGCGCGACGGCCCTGGCACTTGCCGTGCTGGTAGGCGCGCTGGTTCCCGGCCAGCGGGCCGTGCTGCCGACTGTTCTAGGAGGTGCCATCTTCGCACTCCTCGCGATGATCGGTGTCCGATACATGGTGATCGCGGAACGGCAGTGGGCCCGGCTGACCGCGTCCTCGGGCGTGAAGATCATCGTTTTCGGGGCTGGCAGCGCCGGTGCCCAGCTCGTGCACAGCCTGGCCCGACAGCCAGCAGCCGAGTACCGGCCGGTGGCGTTCCTGGACGACGACCCGGCGAAACGGCGGCTGCGGATCTACGGTATCCCGGTCCATGGCGGCCGGACGCGTATGGCCGAGGTTGCAGCGAAGACGGGCGCTACCGTGCTGGTCATCGCCATCGCCAGAGCAAGCGGCACCGCTATCCGGGACCTTACGCGCCAGGCCGAGAAATGCGGGCTCATCCCGAAGGTGATTCCGTCAGTTACCGAACTGCTTAGCGGCGGCGCTCGCATCGACGGCGTGCGCGATCCGCGGATCAGCGATCTGCTCGGCCGCAGCCCGGTGACGACTGATATGGCCGCTGTCGCCGAGCATTTTGCCGGAAAGCGGATTCTGGTTACCGGCGCTGGCGGGTCGATCGGCTCCGAGCTCTGCCGGCAGCTACTAGGATTCGACCCCGCCGAACTGATCATGCTAGATCGCGACGAGTCGGCGCTGCACGCGATACAGCTGGCACTGTACGGCCAGGCCCTGCTCGACTCCGACCAGGTGGTGCTGGCCGACATTCGCGACCCGGGCCGTGTCCACCAGGTTTTCGACGAGTGTCGGCCTGACATCGTCTTCCACGCCGCCGCACTCAAGCACCTGCCGCTGCTGGAGCGTTATCCCGCTGAGGCCCTGAAGAGCAACGTCTGGGGAACCCTCGCGGTGTTGGAGGCCGCAGCGGCGTGCGGCGTCAGATCGTTCGTCAACATCTCGACCGACAAGGCGGCCGACCCAGTGAGCGTCCTTGGTTACTCCAAGCGGATCGCGGAACGTATTACCGCCCACATGGCCCGCCAGGCGAAAGGAACCTACCTAAGCGTTCGGTTCGGCAACGTCCTCGGTAGCCGGGGTTCGTTCCTGACCGCGCTCAGCGCGCAAGTCGCCGCTGGCGGTCCGCTGACTGTCACCCATCCCGACGTCAGCAGGTACTTCATGACGGCCAGCGAGGCCGTGCAGCTCGTGCTCCAGGCCGCGGTGATCGGGCGCGACGGCGAGGTCCTCGTGCTCGACATGGGCGAGCAGGTGCGCATCGCCGACATCGCGCGACGGCTTGCTGCGAGCGCAGAGCGGGAGATCGACATCGTGTTCACCGGGCTGCGGCCAGGCGAGAAGTTGACCGAGAATCTGCTGGGCACTGGCGAGATGGGAGAGCGGCCCAAACACCCGCTCATCCGGCATGTTCCCGTACTTCCCATGCTTCCCGAGCAAGTCACCGGCCTGGACGCCGGCCTTCCAAGCGATGAACTGCGCGCCGTGCTTGCACGGTGCGCTGACACGCCGCGGCAGGCTTCGGTCCTGTCGGTCTGAACCGTTCCCGCTTCGGTGGACACCCGGCTTAGCTGCCCGGATTTTCCGGGAGAGCGAGAAATGGGTTCGACACGCCGTGCATTTACGCCGGAGTACAAGGAGCAGTCGGTAGCTTTCGTCCTCGACGGCGGCCGTT
>DATIYI010000406.1:0-7201 GCA_035517695.1 Streptosporangiaceae bacterium | reverse complement strand
CGGACGGCAGGTGTGCCGGTCCTCGTGCGTGCCCACGGTGGCGTCGCTGTCGGCGGTGGAACAGGCCGCGCTGGCTGGCGCGCCGGAGGGCACACGGCTGGCGGTGATATTCGAGCCGACCGGGCCGGCGTGGCTGCCGATCGCGGTGTTCTTCGCCCGCCGCGGCCATGCGGTCTACCGTGTCTCGTCGGCCAAGACCGCTGATTTACGCCGGTTCCTGCGCCGGCATGCGAAATCGAACGGGATCGACGCGGAGACGCTGGCCCGGCTGCCGTTGGCCGGCCCGCGCGGGTTGGCTGAGCTGGAGCCGGCGGTACTCCTTGTCCTTGGGGTAGGGCTTGACCAAGAACCGCTGCCCGCCGGGGTGGAACTTCGGGTTGAGCTGGACGACCGCGCTGCTGACGGTGAGTACACGGGCGGCGGGGTCGATGTCGCGAGGCCGTAGTTCGGTCACTTCACCCCAGCGCAGGCCGGTCTCGATCGCGGTCTCCACCAGGGTTCGGGGACACGGGGACAACAGGGACACCTTCTGTGCCGGGTGTCCCCGGCAGCCAGTAGCGCCCGGCGGCGCCAGCCCACGGTTGCCCGTCTGCGGTCATGCGCTGGCAGGTCTTCTTCACGTTGTCGTTGCCGAGCCCGGTATATATGGTTGCCTGGGCCTGTCCCCGGGTGCCGGGTCATCCCGGTGCGGCAGTGCCGCTGGCTGCGTTCATCCCTTCGCGTGTCCCCGGCCGTGGTCGGCCGGACGGGCTGGCTAGGCCCATTCCAGCGGATCGAGGGTGCCGTCGACGGCGGCTTCGGCGACATCGGTGAGGAGCAGGTTGCGGTTGTGGGCGTAGCTGCGCAGCCGGGTAAAGGCCTCGGCCATGCCGATGCCGGCGCGCTCTGAGATCACGCCTTTGGCCTGCTCGATTGCCACCCGGCTGTTCAGAGCACCAGACAGCTGCTCGAGTTGTGCTTCAGCAAGCGCACGCGTATCCGTCCCTACGGGACACGTCCTAATGGACCCGTCACTAGCGCACTTGGCGCAGACATGCTTACCCGTGGCCGGGATCTGATGCGTCACGAAAGACGTGCGGCAGGCGTAACAGCGTCGGCCACCGTAACCAATGAGCCGACAGAGCCTGGCGAAAAGGCGGCTCGAACGGCCGGTAGGCAGCGTACCGGTGACGACGTCCGGGGATGCGGCACTCAGATGAGCCCCCAAGGTAAATGTCTGTTACTGCCTAGGTGTGGAGCAGAGCCATGGCTGACCGATTCCAGTAATTATCGCAAAACGGTCACTGCCTGGCAACGCTCAGCTAAGGTCGGCCTGTGGGGATGCAGAGCTCACGACCGCGCACACGCGGGAGAGCCTGGCGGCGGCGCGGCAGTGGAGCGATGGGTCCGGCGGAGAACAGCCGGTGCACCACGATGTCGTTCATGCCTCCCGCGATGCGGTCGTGATCCTGCGCCAGGCGCAGAGCCACCTCCGCCGAGTCGCATGCCCTCCCAGGCGGGGGACCGCGCGTCGGCCGTACGCGCGGCTCGTCCAGTTCCGGTGGGAACCGGCGCAAGATCAGAGTTAAGGTCGTCCGCGCGTGTACGTGCGCCACGCCGGTCGGCGGTTGCCGTGCTGGCACCGACGGCCTTGACTGTGATCTTGTCCGGCTTCAGGAATCGGAGCGCCGGGAGGATGGCCCCGGCTTGCGGGCGGGTCACCAGGCTGAGGCATCGCGACTGTGATCGCTACCGAAAAGCGGCGAGCGCCGGGACGAAGGTTGGTTCGGCCGCGCCCGCATGTGCCGCAGAGGCGACTTGCCGGCCGCTGGACCATGGGCGCTGATGGTGGAATGCCAGGGCGTCCGAGCGCTTCTTCCTCCGCCAGGCGGGGGCAGGCAGGACCCGGCTGGTCAGGGTGGGGCCGGACGGGCTGGCTGGGCCCATGCCAGCGGATCGAGGGTGCCGTTGACGGCGGCTTCGGCGACATCGGTGAGGCGCAGGTTGCGGTTGCGGGCGTAGCTGCGCAGCCGGGTGAAGGCCTCGGCCATGCCGATGCCGGCCCGCTCTGAGATCACGCCTTTGGCCTGCTCGATTGCCACCCGGCTGGTCAGGGCACGGGTCAGCTGCTCGTTCAAGCGCTGGGCTTCGGTGGTGGCACGATGTTGCACGATGCTGACAGTGGCGAGGTCGGCGAGGGCCCGGGCGACGACGATATCCGCCTCGTCCATCGGGGTCTGCGTGACGCGGAACAGGTTCAGCGCGCCGAGGATCATCTCTCGCCACCGCAGCGGCACGGCGGACACCGACTGGAAACCCGCCTCGAGGGCGGCGGCGGAGAACGACGGCCAGCGGCCAGACCCGGCCGCCAGGTCCTCGTGTGCGACACGCTCGCCGGTGCGGAAGGCGTCGAGACACGGACCTTCCTGGGCCTGGAGCTCGAACAGCTCCAGCACGCGCATCGCCTCACTAGACGAGGCCACCAGCCCCAAGCTGCCCCTGGGAGAGACCAGCATTACCGGAGAGGAGGCAAGCATCACTCCGGCGGCGGAGACGCCGAGCAGTTCTACGCACCGATCGACGAGCCCGGTCAGCAGCTCTACGATGTCGTAATCGTCGACAAGGGTGTCGGCCATCTCGACGAGCGCCCGCACCACGTCGGCTTCTCGGGCCATCTCAACTCACCATCCTGAGGCGGCCCGTCACGGCGAGACAGGCGCCAGATCGGAGTCCAGGCCGTAGCCTGATTCTATTCGCGGCCTGTCTTCGCCGCAGCCGGGGGGTGCGGTTCATTCCAGCCGGAGCCTGCGGGCGACGACGTCCTCGGCCACGTCGGCGAGCATGCGATCGTTGCTGAAGGCATACGCCCGAAGGCGGATGAGCGCCTCGGTGACGCTGACCTTCAGCTGGACCGATACCATGCCCGCCGCGTTGTGCACCACGAAATGGAAGTCGGCGCCGGTCTCCAGCGCCTCAGCCACCGCGTCCGCGGGCGCCCCGGCCTGGGCCTCCAGCACCCAGCGGGCGGCCAGGTCGGCCACCACCAGCGCGTCGGCGTGCTGGTCGTCGCTCAACGGGCCGGGCCAGTCCCGGTAGAGGTTGAGCGCCCCGAGGCGCACCGCGCCCACCCGCAGCGGGAACCCGAACACCGCCCGCACGCCAGCCTCCAGCGCGGGCGGGGTGAAGGCGAACCACCGGGGGGTCGCCGGATCCGCCAGGTCAGGCTCGGCCACGACGCTGTCCTGCCGGTGGGCGTCGACACACGGGCCCTCGCCGAGCGTGTACTGCAGTTCCTCGATCAGGTGGCTCACCTCGTTGGTGGTGCACAAGGACCCGCGTGGTATGTCACCCGACATGAGCATCACTCCGGCGCCGTTCACGCCGACGATCCCCGGGCACACCCCGCACAGCCGGGCTGACGACCACGCGTCGCCTCCCCCGGCGGCCAGCTGAGCCAAGATCCGGTGACGCCTGTCGCCTGTCATTCAGTGACACCACCAGCCAGGGCAACAATCCGGCTTAACGCCCGCAGCATCGTGGCAATAATGCACTGCTGCCTCCTTCGCCGGGGAAAGGAAAGCGCCAGCGGGGACTGGACTCGACGCGCTTCCGGGGCCCAGAACGCCGAACCCGTCATCATCAACGCTACGCCATGGAACGGCCAGGGCAGCCCAGGCCAATGGAGAAGCCAGCATCTTGCTGGCCAGACGATCGGCGCCATATTCGGCAAGCGCGGCCGCAGGTTCCCGAGGGCGTGCCGCTTCCCCACTCTGCACGCTCGCCACCGCGGTGGAATTGTTGGCCCTGGGACGCCGACGCCCGGGACACCATCGCCGCCGCCCGGATTAGTTACCCGGCCAGACCATATCGTCCCAGATACCCACCCCCGACCGACCGTGTCCTCGATGTGCGCGTGGCGATGGGGCTTAAGTGGCTGACCTTCCCGCTCCGTGGGCAGATCCTGGCCGAAGCAACCTGGGGAGGCACAGCGGGTACTTCCTTCCGCGGCTTTTACCCCGCCCGAGAGCTGGTCCGTCACTGAACGCACTTGGCGCAGAGGTGCTTACCCGTGGCCGGGATGTGATGCGTCACCAAAGACGTGCGGCAGGCGTAACAACGTCGGCCACCGTAACCGATGAGCCGACACAACCCGGCAAAACGCCGGGCCATACGGCCGACCGACAGCGTGCCGGTGATGACGTCCGTGGATGCGGCACTCATGCGATCCCTCCCAGGCCGTAGTTCTCTTACTGCCTGGGTCTGGAGCAGAGTCGTCGCCGACTACGTGCAACTATCGCAAAACGGTCACTGCCTGGCAATGTCCGCTCAGCTAGAATCTGCAGATGCGGAGCCCACGACCGCGTACACCAGGGAGAGCCTGGCGGCGCGGGGGTCGGGCGACGAGCTGACCGGGTCGTACGCGGGGCTCGAGCGCATCGTGACCGGGCCTGGCACCTGGATCGAGGACGGCGCTCTGCATGTGCCAGCAGCCGGGCGTGAGCACTGCGCCCAGCGGTCACCATCGATAGGTTACAAGGCACAGCATCGTTGGGCAGGCCTCCTGAGGCAATGCCGGGTAGGAGATGAATGTTTTCTGGCCCTTCGGCGTCGCCCTGCGGGGGGTGATGTCAAACCGCCTCATGCGGCCTTGGCCGAAGACCGTGGTCGTGAGCGATGAGGAAAAGGCGGCGTGCGAGTCTTCAGGTGTGGATCAGGCAGGCGAGCGCGAGCGAACCGCTTATGAAGCATCGAAAACAAGAGATGGCGTCAGAACCGGGGCGTGTGCATAGTTCCGGGATGAGTCTGGCGGGTGCCCGTTTAGTAGGTATCACGAATGATCGCAGGGCAAGGTCGCAGGCCATCGCGAAGTCTCATAGGTGAAAGCCAACCCAACACGGGACGCCTTTGTCGCGTCGATCGCCCGGCGCGGTGCACTGTCGATTTTGTCTTATCGGCACCGGCTCCCAGCCGTCTTGGTGGCCCAGCCCGTAGGCTGACGTCGTGCCTGAATCTGTACCGCCGGACGGAAATCCGTCTGCCAAGTCCCGCCGTGTCCGGATCACCGCCGAGCTCGTCGTCGAGGTCGTCGACGGAGAAGCGCTGCGGCAGGCCGCGGCTGAACGCGTGAATGGTGCCGAGTTCTCGTCCGCCGCTGAGCGAGAGCAGGAACGAGACCTCGTTCGGGCAGACGATGTCAGCGCTGTTGCGCTGCTGGCCGATCCTGGCCTGCTGGCGGACGGCATTCCGGGGGTCGAGTTGGTCGAAGCTACCAGCGGCGCCGAGGTCGTCGTCAGCGCTGGCGAGACGCGGGACTTGAGCGGAACTGTGGATTTCGCCGCGTTGTTTGCCGTAGCTGCGGCCACGGGAGACGACGAGCAGGATCAAGCGTGGCAGCTCACCCCGCACACCGCGGCCGTTCTCTACCTTGCCCTGTCCCTCCTCGCAGACGATGCCTACGAAGACGTGGAGCGGCACGGCAGCGATCCTGTGACAGATACTGGTGAATGGGACCTGTTTGACCGGCTCCCTCGCATCTCGTGGCGCCAGGACGAGCCGTGGCGGCGTCAGGTGGCCCGGGCTTTCGATGACCTCGCCGGTGACCTCGCTCACGGCCGGTGGCCAGCGCCGCGCTGCAATGCTGAAGAACTTGCCTTGCACTTGGCGATTGCTGATGCGCCCGAGGTGCTTGAGATGGCGGAGGTAGCCGGGCCGGAGCTGACAGGCCTGCCAGAGCATCCAGATGACTATGGCTGGGACATGTGTTCAGAGGTGCTGTTCCAAGATCATGACATTCTGATGCTTGCCGATGTGGCCATGGATGGCTTTGAAGATCCCAGCACGGCGATCAATCGCGAGTTCGGCATCGGGGACCTGCGTCCCGGCAATTGGCTTCGCACATTCAATAACATGGCGCAGCGCGACCCGGGCCGCGGGTTCCGCCCGTAACCGGACGGCTGCTATCACGATCAGCCTGCGCTGGAGAGAAGCAACCTCCTGAAGACTCGCAAGCAGACAGCGTGATCCGTTCGGCGAGGTCGCAGCGTCAGCGGGTCTGCGCCTCGTGTCGCGGCCAAGCCGGGGTCGCCGCGCCCGATGCTCTGGCTCTGCGGGCTTGCCGTTGGGCTGGCCTGTCGGCTTGGTACTCCTCCGCGAGCGGCTGCCGGGGCACACGTTCGGCGGCCTGGAACCAGCAGAGGTCGTGCTCGCCAAGACCGCTGACCGCAGCGTCCTGGGCTGCATGAACGACATGGCATTCATGTGCGAGGTGGCGATCATCGGCTCCGGCGGCCTGGCGCGCACCGACATCGCAGAACTCAATCAGGCGCTGCGGCGCAACATCAACAGCGCCCGCGGCTACCAGCCGCCGATCGACCTGGCCGCCCAGCGTGTGCGCGCGAGGCGATAAAGGCTTCACGCCACCGATGCTCCTGCGAGCAGGGTGGCCGCATCGAATGAGGCCGCCCTGGGCGGCCGCGGCGCCTGATACCGCGGTGACTGTGCCGCCAGTGGCGCACTCAGCGAGGCTGGCGCCGGGCGTGGGTTAGCACGTGGGGCGTTCGCGGCGGAGGCGGCACTGATTGCGGGCCCCGGGGGTTGCGCCGGGTGGGCTGGCGCCGTTCCGGGAGGCGTTGGGCGCGGTGATAACGGCGGCCCGGCTGCTGCGGCGGGTAGGGACGAATTTGAATCAGGCGGTGGCGCGGCGGAACGCGACCGGCCAGCCCGCCTGGAGCCGCTGGCGGCGCTGCACCGGCCGGGCTACGGCAAGCCGGTGTGGCATTGTTCGGTCCGCGCGCGCCCGGCGACCGGATCCTGTCCAACGCCGGTGTACGCGCCAGGGCGACCCGCCGCTGCGCATCGCCTTTGGCGTGCGGCGGCCAACCTCCACAGGACGGGAGGACTGGCACTAGCCCGACACATTGCCTCAAGCGATGGCCCGCCGGCGCTGGAGATCTTCCATCGCACGGGCAAGCGTCACCATCCGGCGGACGTTTGGGCAGGCCGCCGCGACCCGGAATCGGCACGGCGTAACCGGCGTTGCTACCGGTATACGCCCTTGGGTATGAGACCGCATAAGGATCCGTAACGGCTGCGCATCGTGGACCGGCCGCGAAACTGCGGGAGGGTCCTGGGATCGAGGAGGCGCACGATGACTATTCAGGCTTCCGGAGCCGACCGCCGATTCGAGCACCAAAGCTTCCTGACGACATGCGGGCGGGAGGTA
>DATIYI010000405.1:0-14179 GCA_035517695.1 Streptosporangiaceae bacterium | reverse complement strand
GACCCGTTCTGGGTGGAGCGTTCTGGTGACCGGCCGCGCGGCGGTGGTGTACGAGGAGGCCGAGATCGGCCGGCTCGGCCGGCTCGGCCTGCACCCGTGGGCCACCGCGGTGGAACGTCCGTTCTGGATTCGGATCCGCCCCGCCTCGGTGACCGGGCGGCGGACAGGACCCTGACCCCCGGTTTGATCAGAACGCGACCGAACTCAGTCCAGGCACGCTCCCCGAAATGGCTCCCCGAAATGGCTCCGCGAAACGGACCGCCAGAAACGGAACCCGCAATGAGGCTGCGCGAAAACGGGGCTGGCGAAATGGACTGCGAAAACGCGGGCAGCACGTCGGGCCCGAGGTGTATCAGGCGGCCCGTCCGAGTGTCTAGTTAAGTGTGCAACTGCCGCGCTGGCGGCAGGGCCCGTCGTCCTGGTTGAGCGGCCCGAGGCTGGAGCCTTCCCGCGGCCCGATCCCGGCGCCACCCTGTGATCCGTCGCGCGGCAGGACTGCCGACGATCTAGGGGACGCAATGATCACTTCAGCGCTTCGTCGGAGAATAGAGCCACGAGCCCGTACATCCGGCGCCCGATCTCCGACATGCCCTCACGTCCCACCGTGCC
Source organism: Streptosporangiaceae bacterium (assembly GCA_035517695.1). GTDB lineage: Bacteria > Actinomycetota > Actinomycetes > Streptosporangiales > Streptosporangiaceae > DATFVJ01. The sequence goes on along the minus strand of DATIYI010000405.1, from coordinate 13,570 downwards.
CCGCGGCTACCGCTCCCGACCGAGATGCCGCCCGCACCCTCGCCGCTCACCCGGAACAGGGCTGGAGCCTGCTGTGCAACGGCGTCGTGCTTTTCGAGGACACCGGTGAGCTTCTTCCCGACGGCCGGGTGGTCCTTCCCCACCGGGCCGCGTAGATCCGGTGATCCGGACGCAAGGTGCCGCGCGAGCGCGGAGCTTGGCCGCGACCCCAGGGCGGCGCGGCAGCGCGGAGCGGGTGAACCGGTCAGCCGTCCCCAGTCCCTGTCGAGCGCGGCGCGCCCGGAAGACGCCAGGACGTTCAGGGATGGATGCTCGATGCGGCAGCCGTTCGGTATTAAGATCATTAACGGCTGCGCGGGTGTGCCACGGCCCGCCAGCCAGCTCAGCATTGGGCGCAGACCGGCCCGCTGTGGGCATATCGGTGCACGAAGCGGCGCACGATCGCGGGCGGGTGGATGACTGCGCTGCTGCGGGCCAGCGCCTTGAGTTTCTCGGCTTGGCCGGGGTCGAAGTAGCCGGCGTGCTTGTAGACCTCGATCCGGATGCACAGGCCGGGTGCGTCAAGCTCGGGATGGAACTGGGTGGCATAGACGTGCGAGCCGATCCTGAAAGCCTGCACAGGGCAGCCGGGGGAGCGGGCGAGCAGGACGGCGTGGTCCGGCAGCCGGCTGATCGCCTCCTTGTGCCCCACGAACGCGTCGAACGTGGCGGGCAGCCCGCCAAGCAGCGGGTCTTCCCGGCCTTCGCAGGTGAGGGTGACAGGCACGGAACCGATCGGTTCGGCGTGCCGCTTGTCGACCACCGCCCCTTGGTGGCTACCGAGCGTGCCGATGCCGTAGCAGGCCCCGAGAAATGGGAAATCCGCATTGATCACCTGGTTGAGCAGGCCGCGCAGGTCTGCCTCGACGCGCCGCTGGACAGGCGATTTCGACTCCTCCGGGTCGCTGAAGTTGAACGGCCCGCCGCCGAGGAGTATCCCCGACCAGTCACGCAGATCGACGTTCCCCAGCGGCCGTTGCTCCAGCCGGACCCGGCGCAGGTCGCGCTCGTCCAACCCGGCGAAGGCCGCAAACGACTCGTACTCGTTGTCCGCGGCGGCATCGGAGGCACGGATGGCCAGCAGCAGGAACGGTTTCACGAGATCACCCTATGGCGCGCGGTCCCTGGCCTGGCCAATGGCCTGTCGACGCCGCGGATCGGTCAGCGAGGCTGACGCGATGACGATTTGGCTTCGAAGAGGGTGATGTTGAGGACCTTGCCGAGGAGCGGATCGGCCAGCGGCAGAAGGTACCGGTACAGCGCGGGCAACTGGGCCCGCAACGTGCCGGGCGGCCGGGTGATGGTGGTGGACTCCACAACCCGCAGGCCGAGCCGCTCCAGCGAGCGTGGGTCGTCGCACGGCCACGCCCACCGCGCGGGAATGTTCTTCCTGGCGGCCATCCGGTGCTGCCGGTCGAAGGTCCGCCGGGGATAGGTATCCAGCGCGACGAGCGCGCGCGGAAATCGCTCCGCGATGCGGGCCAGCGTCCGCTCGACTTCGTCTTGCCGCAGGTAGACGAACACGCCTTCGGCGACGAAAAAGTACGGCCCCGGGCTTTCCCGCACGGTCTGCAGCCACGCCCCGTCCACCGCCGAGGCGGCGGCCATCCGGCGCCGGCCGGTGTCGGCGAAGAACCGCCTGCGCAGCTCGATCGTGTCGGGCAGGTCCAGGTCGATCCAGTGGACCGCACCGTTGTCGACCCGCTCGAAGCGGGTGTTCAGGCCCGTGCCGATCTCCACGACCGTCCCGGCCGGATGCTCGGCAAGGAACGCGCGTACCCACACGTCGAAGATCGCGGTGCGCAATATGGTCACCAGCCCGCCGACTCCCCGGCCATACTTGGTGGCGTCATAGTCGATCGACTCCACCATCTCCGCGGCCTTCGGATCGCGCAGCACCGGCCGCTTCTTGCGGGTCTCCCGCGCCCGGGCGGCCAACGGGATGAACAGTGTCTCCTGGACCGCCCCGAGCCGCACCTGATGCCTGTCAGCCACGGTGACCATTAGACATTAGACACGCGACCCGGTCGCGTGCTCGGGTCGGCTCCGGGGAGGCACACCAGGCCCGTCCGCGGGGCCGGGACCCTCGCGGCAGCGTATAAATGGAGCGTGTGCGCGTTGGCGATGCGCCGCGAACTGCCACCGATGGGCTGATATGCTGCCAGCGGCCTTCTTGATAGGACCACGCCATGGAAATCGTGTTTGCCTGCTATATTTCACGGTTCGGCACAGAATTCTGCGGAAGTTGAACGGCGCCTCGCACTCGAACAATCGAGGAATCGTATTGCACCGAATTCGGTATAGTATGACTAAAGCGCTGGCGTGTGCCGGAAGGAGTGATGGCCCGTGTCGCCGAGGCCGTGGAGCCTGACCGACGAGGAAGTGCTCACGTGGGTCGAGCAGGTTGCGGTATTCGTGGCCTTCCAGTACGGTGTCAAAATTATAACCGGGCGGGTGTTAGGCTGGCTGATGATCTGTGACCCGCCGCACCAGTCCGTTGGGCAGATAGCCCGCGCCATCGGAGCCAGCCGCACGGCGGTGGCCAGCAGCCTGCGGTTTCTCACGGCGGCCGGATTCGTACGGCAGGACCCGCGGTCGGGCGAACGGGTGGTCCGGTACGGGATGGACAACGACGCCTGGACGACGGTGATGCGGCGGCGCCTGGCCGCGCTCGTTTCGTTCCGTGAGATCGCCCAGGACGGGATTCAAATGATCGGGCCCGCCGATCCACGGTCGGAGCGGATGCGGGCCGCTCGCGACATTTTCGACTGGCTCGACGCCGTGGTCTCCGATGCGGAGCGCCTGAATCCGCCGACGTCCCGCCGGGAGAGCGACACCGAGGGCGCATCGAGGGGCTGACCAGATGGTCCGACGAACATCTGACATGCCGCCGCGCGGATCCAGCCTCGGGATCTAGCGGCCGAGGCCCCGCGGCGGCGGCAGATCCCGTGCCGGATGGCGGGCACAACCTCGGCACAACCTGGACGCACTCCGCCCCTGGGCGGCGGTCATGTCCTTATGATCTTGCGTCATGTCCACGCAGCCATTGGCGGATGTTGCCGAGCGTGATGCCGGAGATGCGGCGGATCGCCTCGCTCGTGTTGTACGCGATGTGCGGGGTTACCACGGTGTTCGGAAGTGCTGTACCCCATTCGGCGTCGCTCAGCGGCTCGACGACGTCCAGGCCTGCTGCCGCCACCTGCCCGGTGCGCAATGCCTCAGATAGCGCCCGCGTGTCGATCAGCGAGCCGCGGGCGGTGTTGATGATGATCACGCCTTTCTTCATCCGCGCGAGCCGGTCACGGTTGATGAAGTGGCGGGTTTGCGGAGCGGCCGGGATATGCAGCGTCAGCACGTCGGCCTGGCTCAGCAGGTCGTCCAGCGTGGTGTACCGGATTCCCGGGCGCTGCTCGATGTCGTAGGCGAGCACGTTCATGCCAAAGCCGTGCGCTATCTGCATGACATGCCGGCCGATGACGCCGGTGCCGATCACGCCGATGGTCTTGCCGGAGAGGTCGGTGCCAGGCGCGAGGTTAGGCTGCATTCTGGTCAGCGTCAGGAGCAGCGCGAACGTATGCTCGGCCACTGCGACGCTGCCGTAGTCGGGCACGTTCTTCACGCTGATCCCCCGGCGTGCCGCCTCATCGAGGTCGATGTGGTCGATGCCCGTCGACCTCGTCGCGATCAACCGAAGCTCGGGCATGCGGCGCATGACGTCGGCGGTGACCCGCGTGCTGACGAATGGGATCAGGATCACCGCGTCCGCCGCAGCCGAGGTGATGTCCGCCCCGGCGGCGCGCCGCACCTCGATGCCGTCTCGCGATAGCTCACTGGCAAGGTAATCAGACTCCTGCGGGTTCGCGTCCGCTTCGGTGATCAGCGCGACTGTCATGATGACACCTTGCTCGCGTTGCGGTCGGCTGACAAATGACGGGGCTGCCGCGGCGTGTGTCACGCCCGGTCGCGCCGGGCCTGAGAACACGCGGGGCCGGCTGTCAGCTTGTTGCCGCGGAGCCGCCGCGAGCGCGCGGTCGCGGCCCGGCCTCCTGCGCGGGCGGCGTGTGGTTCGCCGCAGGTACCCCCGGCGCGGGGAAGCTGCTGATCTCATAGTCGGCCCGCGCGAGCTGGCGCTTGGTACCGGGCAGCCGTGGAAAGGGTGCACGGGTGGGGAGTCCAAGCGCCGAGGTGAGATCGCCGAAGGCGGACCGCCGCCAGCCGGTCAGGTTGGTCGCGGCGACACCGGTAACGCGCTCGAGGAACTGCAGTGTCGAGGTGTGGTCAAACGCCTCGCTGGCGATCCAGCCGCCCTGCGTCCACGGGGAGACGATGATGCACGGCACCCGGAACCCGCCACCGATCGGCAAGCCGCCGACGAATTCGAGCGGGATTCCGGCCGGCGGCGTGGGCGGCGGCACGTGGTCGAAGAGGCCGTCGTTCTCGTCGTAGTTGAGGATGAAGACGGTCTTGGCCCACACGTCGGGGTTGGACGCGATCGCCTCAATCTTGCTCGCCACGAAATCCGCGCCCGCGGCCGGCGTGTAGTCGGGGTGCTCCGACTGGTAGCTGGTCGGTATGAGCCACGACACGGTCGGCAGCCTGTCATGCGCGGCGTCGTACTCGAACTGACCGGCCTGGTACCTGCGCAGGCCATTGCGGTAGAGCGGTGAGCTGACCGGCGCGTCCTGGAAGCTCTGGAAGAGCTCGAGCATGTTGCACCCGTAATTGTCGGCTTCCTGGTAGATGCGCCAGGTCACGCCGGCCGTTGTCAGTGCCTCCGGATAGGTCAGCCAGCGGTATGGCTGCGGATCGGTATTGGTGAGGATCGGCCCGCCGCTGTCGCCCAGCGGGTCGATGCTGGCGCTCATGAGATAAAGCCGGTTCGGCCACGTCGGTCCAAGCACAGAACAGTGATAGTTGTCACAAATCGTGAATGACTCGGCCAAGGCGAAATGAAATGGTATGTCCTCGCGTGTGTAGTAACCCATGGTGAACGGCCCATTGGCACCGTCAGCGGCGAGATGAGCGGGCAGCCAGTTGTCCATCTGCCCGCCGTTCCATGCCGAATGCTGAACCATCCACGCGTGGCTGGTGGAGGGAATGGCCTGCGCTTTCGTTGTGGCCGTATCCAGATGGAAGGGGAGTAGATACCCCTCGGGGCTGCCACGATACGGCTGGTAGAACACCGGCCGTCCGGTGCTCAGCCACAAGGCGGCCGGGTCGGAGAACCCTCTCACCCCGGGCAATGTGCCGAAATAATGGTCGAACGAGCGATTCTCCTGCATGAGGATCACAATATGCTTGATGTCGCCCAAGCGTCCGCTGCCCCGGCTGGGGGCGGTCGCCATCGCCCGGCGCAGGTTGGGCGGCAGGAATTCAGCGGCGAAAGCAGCTGCGGCTGTTATGCCAGCCGTGGTTATGAGTCGGCGGCGGGTCATCTCAGGCATCGGCTCGCTCCCGCCAGAAGGGTGTCAATAAACGCCAGGTAAATGATTGCAGCCGCAGTTTGAAGTTTCCAGCTCCTAGCATCGATGTAAGGAAGTAAATCTCCGAACCCGGTCGGAACTGGCTCGGAACTGGCCGCCAAGCCGACAAACGACGCGCGCTATCAGATGACGTTATTCAGCATTACGTGCACCGCCGCTGGTCGGCGGGGGATCCCGGGGGGCGTCCCGGGGGCCGTCCCCCGGGGCTGCCGCGGTCCCGCGGGCCCCCGGCGTCGGCCAGCCCGAAGCCGTGCGTCAGCACGGTGGGCCGTTCGCGATATTGCGGCTCAACGGCTCCGGCAGACGCGCAGCCGCCTCGCCCGGTCGACAATCTGGCTCCATCCGGCTGGCGTCAGGGCGTAGGCTGCGACGCTTCCTGAGGCGAACCATTTCCACGCTCGCGGCCGGATGACGGTGGCCGTCGCGGCGAGGGCGACGAGGCCGCAGGCGCGCGGGTCGTGGCGTGGGGGCGTGAGTTCCTCCTTGCTGTTGCGGTAGGCGCCGCGGTGAAGGCACGCGGTGCGGAGTTCGCCGAGGATGTTGCCGCGTTTCCCGTCGTGCTGGGCGGCGCCGAGGACGGCGAGCAGCAACTGATGGGTGTTGATCCCTGCTGACGCGGAGGGCTGCGGTTTCTGCGCCGCGGACCGGGCGACGTCAAGCAGGCTCCCGACAAGGTCGACGCCGGATCGAAGGGCATTGACCGGTTCCACCAGGCGGGGATTGATGTCGATGAACACCGGGCCGTCCTGGCCGAGGATGACGTCGGCCGACAGGGCACCATGCCAGCCAAGTTCCTTGCCGAGCCTGTCCATGTGCTGGCGTACGGCGGGCAGGACGACGCTGCGCTTGTGGCTCGCACCACCGCGCGCTCCCTCGCGAACGCGGGTGCATGCGTGGAAGGCAAGGAGTTCGCCGTTGGCGAAGATCGACTGGACCATGACCAGTTGTCCTTCGACCGGGGCCTGCGCGAGGAGCCCTCCCGCCGCGAACGCGTCAGCCCACGACGGCCCGAGCTTGTCCAGGTCCCCCGCAGCGGCGATGAGGTGGACGCCGCTGGTCGCGGTGCCGATCGGCGCCTTCAGAAAGATCGGGAATTCCTCCCAGGCCGCGAGCGCCTCCGGCGTCACGATCACACTCGCCGACGGCTGCGGAATGCGCAGGCGGGTCAGGGTGGCGAAGGCGGACAGCTTGTCCTGCACCTGTGCCAGGGCGTCAAAGGGCGGCACGGCCGTAACCACGCCGACTTCGCGCAGCCGGGCGGCGCTGGCCGACAGGACGGCAACTTGCTCCTGGGTGGGCAGCAGAACGTCGAACCGGCCACGAGCGTAGATGGTCAGCGCCGCGTCGAGCCAGCTGAACGGATCCAGACCGTAGCAAGGAACACGGTGGACGCGGCGGACGTGGCTGGTGAATTTGCACAGGCACAACGGATCGGGAGATAGCGCTTCGACGACGTGACCGGCCTCGGACAACGTCGTGGCGCTCTGCCGCGCGGTCAGTCCCGATCCGTCGGACAGCAGGACACGCATGCTGGCCTCCAGCAACATTGTATACGAGGTAAGCATACACCATATACAATGGGTTTTGTGAGCCGCCATGCACAGATCAGCCGCGCTGCCGTCCTGGGCGCTGGGCTCGCGATCGCCGACGAAAAGGGGCTGAGCGCCGTCACCATGCAGGCGGTAGCCGGCCGGCTCGCCGTCACCCCGATGGCGCTGTACCGCCACGTCACGAACAAGACCGATCTTCTCGATGGCCTAGTGGAACTACTGCTGACAGAATTCCCCTTGCCAGCCGCTGATCTCCCGTGGCAGGAAAGGCTGACCCGGCTCGCCGACAGCATCCGCGCCTCGGCCAACGGCCATCCGGGTGTCTTCCCCTTGTTGCTGCAGCGCCCGGCCAATACGGCCGCGGCACTGCGGGTGCGGGACGCCGTCCACCTGGCGCTGACGGACGCCGGTCTCGACTCCGAGCACGTGCCCCGCGCGGAACGGCTGCTCAGCACCGCGGTCCTCGGCTTTGCTGCCAGTGAGGCCGCCGGCCGTTTCGCTCACCACGAACGAGCGGTGCTCGACGCCGACTTCACCTGCCTCCTGCAGTCGCTGCGCCTCCTCGTCGAAGCCGGCGCCGACCGTTGACCCGGGCACGAGCGGATCCGGCGGCGATCTGGACAGTCGCGATCTGGACAGTCGCGATCCAGACAGTCGCGATCCAGACAGTCGCGATCCGGACAGTCGCGATCCGGACAGTCGCGATGTGATCTGGACAGTCGCGGCTAGGACACCGCCCTAGGCGAATAGCCCGCGAATGTCGTCGGCGTCCAGAGTGGCACCGAACACGTTGCCGTGGTCCAGGACGCTCGAGAACAGCTCGGCTTTTCTCGCCTTCAGGGCCATGACCTTCTCCTCGATGGTGTCCTTGGCAATGAGGCGGTACACCATGACGTTGCGCGTCTGCCCGATGCGGTGAGTGCGGTCCACCGCCTGCGCCTCTGTGGCGGGATTCCACCACGGGTCCAGCAAGAAGCAGTAGTCGGCTTCGGTGAGGTTCAGCCCGAATCCACCTGCTTTGAGGCTGATCAGGAAAACCGGAACCGAGCCGTCCTTGAAGTGCTGCACCACCGTGGCTCTGTTCCTTGTCTTGCCGTCCAGATAGCAGTACGGCATGCCCACGGCGTCCAGTCGCCCGCGCACCATGTCGAGAAACCCGGTGAACTGGCTGAAGACCAGCGCTCGGTGTCCGCCGTCGGTCACGTCATGAAGCTGCTCGAGGATTGCGTCGATCTTGCTGCACGGCAGGTCCCTTTGTGTGTCATCGACGAGCCCGGCGTGCAGGCTCAGCTGGCGCAGCAGCGTCAGCGAGCGCAGGATCGTGAAGCGGTTGGAATTCATGTCGTCGATCAAGCCGAGGACCTTCTGCCGCTCCCTTTGAAGATAGGTCTGGTAGAGCTTGCGGTGTCGCGGATGCAGATCTATCTCCAGTACCTTCTCCTGTTTCGCGGGCAGCTCGGCGGCCACCTGTTCCTTGGTGCGGCGTTTGACAAGTGGCTTGATGCGCCGCCGCAGCTGGGCCAGCAGGTCCGCATGGCCCTGTTTTTCGATCGGGCGGGAGTAGTAGTCGCGAAAGCGGGTCGGATGAGGGAACAGGCCGGGTGCTGTGATCGACAGCAGCGACCAGAGCTCCATCAGGTTGTTCTCCATCGGGGTGCCCGTGATCGCGAGCTTGAACGGGGCCGGGAGCCGCCGCGCGCACTGGTAGATCTTCGATTGGTGATTCTTGGTGAACTGGGCTTCGTCCAGGATCAGCCCCGACCAGGGCATCGTGGCGTAGGAGTCGAAGTCGATCCGGAACAAGGTGTATGAGGTGACCACCGCATCGGCGCCCGCGATGATCTCGTCAAGGGCTTGGCCACGGCGAGACACCGTGTCAGAAATGGATACCACCTTCAGATCCGGCGTGAACCGTTTGGATTCGGCCGTCCAGTTCTGCACCACGCTCGTCGGCGCGATGATGAGGAAAGGCGAGATGGTGGGGTCGGCGTGCTTGGCGTGACTGATCAGCGCCAACGACTGCAACGTCTTGCCGAGCCCCATGTCGTCGGCGAGGATGCCGCCAAGCTGATGCTCCCAGAGAAAGGCCAGCCACTGGAACCCCTCCATCTGGTAAGGGCGAAGCCGTGCCTGGAGTGTTGCTGGCGGTAGCTTGCGGTCGACGGCGTCGATCGACAGCAGTCCATGGACCTGATGCTCCCACGCCCGCGCCTGGTGGTTCACTACCCCCAGTTCGGTGAGCTCGTCCCACAGCCCTGCCTGGAACCGGCTGATCTTGAGCGCCCCTTGCGGGGAGTCCTGCAGTGCCCGTGCCTCCGTGATCAGCCTGGCCAGCGTCTGGAGCTCGGGTTTCTGCAGGGAGAAGTAGGCACCGTCGTCCAGCAGCAAGTGGGGCTCGCCCTGGCTGAGCGCCACGAATACGTCCGTGAAAGGAACCTGCCGTCCCTCAACGGTGATGGTGACCCCGAGGTCGAACCAGTCCGTGTCGTCGGCCACCTCGTCGGCCGACACGCCGATGCGTACCGAGTCGCCTGCCTCGCGGTAGTCGGCGGGGTCTCCGGTGACCTCGACCGCCACTTCGGGCTGCGCGTTCAACAGCGGGAGCAGTTCGGTGGTGAACCGCATGGTGTCGATGCCGCCGAGTTGGGTGTGCGGGGAGAGGCCCTGGTGCGGGTCGGCGCATACGGGATCAACGCGGAGCAGCCCGAAGCGATCGAGTGGGAGGCCGAGGCTGGCCAGGATCGTCTCCTCGGCGTCCAGATCCCGGTATCCGGCCACCGGAGAACTCGGATGCGAGGCGCGTAGCCGCGAATCGCCAACCCGGTATTCCCAATCCCAGCTGATGTCGAGGTCGTGGCCGTTGCCATAGTGGGCCTGCATTACCAGGGTCGGATCAGAAATCGCGGGAGGTGTGAAGGATCCATCCGACGAGATCACCGTGGCCGCGTGCCGCAGCCTCGGATAGTATCCGTCGCGAAACCGGGGCTGCTCAGCGGCCGGAACCTCCAGCCGCTCATTCTCCAGCGCCATACGCTGCAGCTGCGGCGGAACGGCCTTGGCGAGCTTGGCCAGCCGGAAACGCCAGCCACCGTGATCGCTGCTCGCCTGGACCTCCACGGGGTCGACGTAGACCAGCCCGTGACCGGCAGTACCTATGAAGCGGACCGGCGCGGCGTCGTTAGGCATCCCGTCGACGCGGATCAGCGGGGTGATCACGAGCGACCCTGCAGGCTCGCCGCCGGTGACGTCCAGGCACAGCTCCGCCGAACGGTATTTCTGCACCACGCCGAGCTTGCGCCCGTACACCAGCGGCAGCCCGATCGACTCAGCCTCGTCCAGCATCGGCCAGAGCTGGCGAGATTCGAACGCGGACAGGTCGATCGACTTTTCCTCGCCATGAGAGTAGCCATACGAGTAGTAGGCCGAATGGTCGCTGCGCGACCGGTAGAGGGCGTACATCTCCTGTAGCCACCGCACATGTGTGGCGGGGTAGGCGCCGTAATAGTGCAGGGAGTCGAGTTTGGCCCAGCTCAGACCACCGCCGATCCAGCCGCCGTTCCTGCCCGTCTGCACCAGCCTGGCCAGCAGCTTCAGCGACTGCGCGCTCGCCGCCCGGCCCCATGCCAGCGCCTGGCCCCGTGCCAGCGCCTGGCCCCGTGCCATCGCCTGGCCGTGTGCCTGCGCCTGGTGCGTGTTCCCCGACAGCGTCAGCTCGACGGCCAGCGGTGTTCCGTTGGCGCTAGCGGCACCGCTCCGGGCCGGCCTGGGCTCCAGCAGCGACTCTAATGATCGCTCCCACGCCACGGATTGTGCGCCGCGGCGCGGCACTCCAACGGCGCCTTCGACGGCGGCGCCCTCGAGGGCGGCGGGATCGATGTCACTCGACACGAGATGTTGCATGCGCCGAAACTAGCGGCTCGCACCGACATTTTTCATTCGACATTCCGGTATCGCCGCGATCTGTTCTGGTCGGCCTGCCGTGGGACCTCGCCTGCTGCCCGAGGAACGCACATTTCGAGTTGTATCGCGAGTATGGCCGCGCTACTCTCATTAGAGTACCCGATCTAGAGATGCCGATCGAGGAGGCACTGGATGGCAGCCCGCAATCGCGCCAACCCGCTGGCCCTAGCCGTGCTCATCTGCCTGTACGAGCGGCCCATGCATCCATATGAGGTTGCGACCACATTGCGGCAGCGCAACAAGCACGACAGCATTCGGCTCAATTACGGGTCGCTGTATGCGGTGGTCGAGTCGCTGGAACGGCGGGGGCTGATCGTCCCGCAGCAGACCACCAGGGAGGGCCGGCTGCCCGAGCGCACGGTCTATGCGCTCACCGCTGCCGGGCACGTGGAAATGCACGACTGGCTCACCGAGCTCATCTCCACGCCGGTCAACGACTATCCCTCGTTCGAGGCCGCGCTGTCGTTGCTGCCCGGGCTCCCGCCCGACCAGGTGGTCGGGCTGCTTGAAGAAAGGGCTCACCGTCTCGAATCGGAACTCGCGCAGGCCGCCGCGGCGCGCGAGCTCGTGGAGAAGCAGGGGCTGCCCCGGCTGTTCTGGGTCGAAGCTGAATTCCGCGTCCTGCTGCGCGAGACCGAGCTCGGCTACTGTCGCAAGCTCGCTCGCGACATCTCATCCGGTGCGCTCGACGGCGTCCAGTGGTGGCGCGACGTCTACACCGGCGACGCTCCGCCCGTGTGGCCGCCGCCAGCCATGGGTGAGCCGCCGACACATCGCAGCTCCGGCGGCGGCACGCCCGCAGGTTGATCGCAGACAGAGGGTGGCACAGGCAATGGATGTGGACGAGGTCATCATCGCGCGGGAGCTGCGCAAGAGCTTCCCCGGCAAGCGCGGGCCTGTTGAGGCGGTCCGCGGGGTGAGCATGAACGTCGGCCGCGGCGAGATCTTCGGCTTCCTCGGCCCGAACGGTGCGGGCAAGACAACCACGTTGCGCATGCTGACGACGCTGCTCCCGGTCAATGCGGGCAGCGCGACGGTGGCCGGTCTCGACGTGGCACGCCAACCGCGGCAAGTCCGGTCAAGGATCGGTTACGTGAGCCAGCTCGGCGGGGCCGACGAGCTTGCCACCGGGGCAGAGAACCTGGTGCTGCAGGGACGGCTCTACGGCCGCTCACGTGCGCAGGCCCGCCGCCGCGCCGACGAGCTCGCCGCACTCCTCGGCCTGTCCGAGTTCGCGGACCGCCGGGTGCAGACCTATTCGGGGGGGCAGCGCAGGCGGCTCGACGTCGCCCTCGGCATCGTGCACGAGCCCGAGGTGCTGTTCCTCGACGAGCCGAGCAGCGGCCTTGATCCGCAAAACCGCGCCAACCTCTGGGACCAGGTCCGGTTGCTGCGCGACCACGGCACCACACTCTTTCTGACGACGCACTACCTTGAGGAGGCCGACGCGCTCTGCGACCGCCTCGTGATCATCGACCATGGCCGGATCGTCGCCGAAGGTGCACCGCGGGAACTCAAGCGGCAGGTAGCGGGTGACGCTGTCGTGCTGAGCCTGCGAGATGACGATGAGGCTGCTGCCGACCGGGGCGTGGCGCTCTTGCGGGCCGAACCCTACGTACGGGAGCTAACCGCCGACGGTGGCCAGGTCCGCCTGTACGTCGAGGATGGCGGCGCCGCGCTGCCGCACCTGCTTCGGCTGCTCGACAACGAGCAGGTCGAGATCCGTTCTGTGAACCTCTCGGAGCCGACGCTCGACGATGTCTTCCTGCGCCAGACCGGCCGGTCGCTGCGCGACGCCGGCGGCGAGAATGAGAATGAGGTGGCCGCATGAAGACCGCGCGGGAGACCGGCCTGCTGTTCGGGCGCTACCTGACCCAGCTTGTCCGCAATCCGGTATGGCTGGTCGTGGGCTTTTCGACGCCCATCCTTTACCTGGCACTCTTTGCTCCGCTGCTCAAGAATCTGCCGGGAGCAGCGCAGCTGCCGCAGGGGAACGTTCTTGATCTCTTCCTGCCAGGGATTCTCGCCCTGTTGGCCTTCCTCAGCGGGATGGGGCCCGGGTTCAGCACGATCTTCGAGCTCCGGTCGGGGCTTATCGAGCGGTTCCGGGTTACTCCGGCGAGCCGGCTCGCGATCCTCGCCGGCCCGATCCTGGCCACCATGGTGATGATGTTCGTGTTCGACGCGGTCGTGGTCGCTGTCGGCGCCGGATTCGGCTTCCGCCTGCACGTGCTTGGCCTGGCGGTACTAGCTGTGCTGCTGGGAATGCTCATGATCATTATGGCCGCGTTCTCGATCGCGACCGCCCTGGTCACCAAGGACATCAGCAGCTTCGCCGCGATAACCAACGGCCTGAACCTGCCGGTGCTGCTGCTCGCCGGCGTGCTGCTGCCGATCTCGCTCGGGCCCCTGTGGATGCGCATACTTGCGCACTTCAACCCGCTGTACTACCTGGTCGAGGCGGCACGCGTGCTTGCCGCGGGGGTATTTTCCAGCGCCGTGGTGTGGCAGGCGTTTGCAGTGCTCACGCCCCTGTGC